>NZ_JBFAGB010000028.1:0-140308 GCF_040639875.1 Actinomadura sp. NPDC023710 | reverse complement strand
CCGTTCTTGTACATCGAGGTGCCCAGGATCATGTCGTTCTCGGTCTGGCCCATGACCTTGAGGCAGAACCGCAGCCCGACGTTGGCCGAGACACCGGTGGGAAGCGAGTCCTTGTCGGGGCGCTGGGTGGCCAGCAGCAGGATCACGCCGAGGGCGCGGCCGAGTTTGATGATGTCGATGGCCAGGCGGGCGGCCTCGTCACCGAAGTCGGGGTGGGCGAACAGGTTCTGGCATTCGTCCAGGATGAACACCGACGGGTACAGGCCCAGCGACCGTTTGGCGGCCAGTTCCGGGGTGACCTTGTTCTCGGGGCAGAGGTCTTTGGGCAGCTTGCGGATCGCCTTGGCGCGCCGTTCCAGGTCCTTGCGGAGTTCGCGCAGTGCGGCCAGGCACTCGGCGAGGGTGTCGTCGTCCTGCCCGGATCCGTACTGGTGGGCGACCTTTTCCAGGGCCGACAGGTCGCCGGTGCCTTTGAGTTCGTAGACGCGCAGATCGGCGGTCGGGTCGAGGGCGGCGGCCAGGGCCAGCACGCGCATCGCGAACGTCTTGCCCATGCCGGGCATCGCGCCGATCAGGGCGTTGGCGTACATCAGTTCCACGGTGACGGGGCGTCCGCGCTGGTCGGTGCCGAACGGAACCGGCTTGAACAGGTCCACGCGGGTCGCGGTCTTGGCCAGGGGGCCAGCGGTCGACTTGACCTGGTTCATGTCCTGGTCACCGACCCACAGCACCAGCCGCCCGGCGTGCTGGTCGTGCGCCGGTTCGGGCCACACGCACCCAAGAGGGCGGCGCAGGCCGGAGGCGAGGCGGTCGCGGCGCTCCATGATGTCGGTCGCCGTCACCCCGTATGGGAGGTCGACCTCGGCGCGCCAGCCGGGGCCGTCACGGGTGATCGGGGCCGGGAAGGTGATCCCGGATCCGCCCTTGCCGACCGCCTTGTTGATCTCGGCGTTGCCGAGGGAGGCCAGCGCCCGCACCACGATTTCCGAGGTGAGCTTGGGCGCCTTGGTCGACACGACGGCGGTGTCCAGGACGCGCCGGTCGGTGGGCGTCCCGATCCACCCCAGCAGCAGCACCACTGCGGCCAGGACGGCGGTTTGGGTGACGCCGCCGGCGGCGGTCACCGACATGGCGGCCAGCCCGCCACCGACGAGACCGGCGCCGGTGACGAGCATGCGGGCGCGGACGCGGTCGTTGCGCTCGCTCATCAGCTTGAGGTAGGCGTCATCGTTGCGGCGGTCGATGGCGTGTGTGCGCAGCGGCCGGGACTCGATGTCGAACGTCCACCGCCACGTACCGGCCACCACCCGGAACAGGCCACGCGGGGACCGTCCGGCCAGGCGCAGCGAGTACAGCGGGACGCGGGCGGCGTGGTAGCCGGTGACGTGGCCGGCGTAGCCGACCGCCCACCGCACGGTGGCCTTGGCCTCGGTAGCGTCGCGCAGCCACGGCGCGACGATCGGGCGGCGCTGCGCACGCTCGCCGGACATCCGGCGGGCGCGCACGTCCGGCCGGAACGTGTCGGGGCGGTCCACCAGCACGCGGCCCTCGATCGCCTCACCGTCGTCCCCGTCTCCGTCCCGGTCGCCGGGGTCGCCGAACGGCATGGGGCGCGGCGGGTTGGTCGGCGGGACACCGGCACCGGTGCCGCCGGGCGCGGTGGGTGGGGTGTCGAGGGCGGGCGCGAAGTCGGCGGTGTCAGCGTGCTGGACGGGCAGGCGGACGACCTCGCCCATGGCCTTGGTGAAGCTCATGATGCGTTTTCTCCCTCGGCGGGCGGCGCCGCGGCGGTGCCCTCGGCGGCCGGGTTGTCGGCGGGGTCGGTGGGTGCTTCGGTCTTGAGGCGGGCCAGTAGGGCGCCGACGCGGGCGTTGCCGGCGGTCTGTCCGGCGGCCCGCAGCCGGGCGGCCAGGGTGTTGCGGGTCAGGGGTTCGCCGGTCTCGGCGAGGTCGGCGGCGATGCGCCAGCCCAGCGGCATGAGGCTGTCCACGTCCGGCGGCGTGGCCGTGCCGGTCTTGCGGCGGGACGGGCGGGCGGACCGTCCACCGGGACCGCCGCCCCCCTTGGGTGCGCTTGTCCGCTTGCGCGTCCCGGACCGGGCTCCGGACGGTCCACGAGTCGGCGCACTGGACGGTCCGGACTCCAGCGCCGGACGGTCCATCTCGGCGACGGCCGGACGGTCCACCACCGGTCCGGCGGACGGGGCAGCGGCCACCTCGGCGGCCGGTGCACTCGTCTCGGCAGCGGGGGCGAGGTCGCCGAGACGGTACAAGGCCCGGATGCGGCGGGGTGCCTTACGGCGCCACGCCCACCGGCCGTAGGTGTCCTGTAGGTCGGTGAGGGCGAGGACGCGGGCGCGCTCACGGCTCAGGGCGTCGGGGTAGGAGCGGATCTCCCACAGCACCATTCGGCGCCACAGCTTCATGGTGGGCCAGGGTGCGAGGATCCACCGCGAGGCGCGGATCCCGTCCATGCGGGTTCCGGCGGCGATGCCGGCGCGGATCCGGATCACGTGCGCGGCGATCTCCACCGCGCACACCCACAGTGCCGGCAACACCGCGTGCGCGATGCGGCCGAACACCGTCGACTCCTCGGCCACGTTCAGATAGACGGTGGCGGCGGTCAGCGCCCAC
Organism: Actinomadura sp. NPDC023710; assembly: GCF_040639875.1. NCBI lineage: Bacteria > Bacillati > Actinomycetota > Actinomycetes > Streptosporangiales > Thermomonosporaceae > Actinomadura > Actinomadura sp. NPDC023710. Next base: position 137,675 of record NZ_JBFAGB010000028.1, on the reverse strand, counting down.
GGGATGAACCGCAGCCACCGAACCCGCATGTCCAGCCGGGCAAGCACGATGTCGAGCGCGGCGAAGATCCCGATACCCAGGTCGATACCGAGCGGCACCGACCACGCCAACCCCCCGAACGAAGGGCGGGCGGCGTCGGCGACCGCGGCGAAGCTGTTGACGAACCCCAGCAGTCCAAGCACGCCCACCAGCGCGGCGACCACGGCAACCGCGGTGAACTCGTTGCTGGAGAGCGCACGCCCCTGCGACCCGCCGCCCTCGGCGCGGTCGGGCGTGGTCGTCAGCGAGGCGGGCGGCTCGGTCGGGATCTCGTTGGAGGGCGTCAGCGGTCGGAGCGGGATGGCGGCGTGGTCGGCGGCGTGCGGGGTGGTGGCCTGTGCGCCGAGGTTCGCCGAGACGGGGAACGGTGGGGCGGTCATGCGGTGTACCTCCCATCAGGGGCGGTCCGGACGGGGTCGGAGTCGACGCCGGGGCGGTCGCCGTTCGGGTGGCCGGTCGAGTCGTCGGCGGGGTGGTATTCGGTGTCGAGGTCGGCGGCCATCACCGGCACGCCGCACGGGTGGCAGCGGAACCGGACCGGGCCACCGTCCAGGGGCGTCCGGCAGGTCGGGCAGCGCTTGACCGGACCGGCGGTCAGCGTCCGGCGCGGCGCGGCGTAGACGGGGGCGGGCATGGTCGCGGGCGTGGTCGAGGTCATGCCGCGGTCACCTCCGCCTCGCCGAGGTCGGCGCCCTCGGCGCAGTCCAGGCACTCGCCGAGGTGGCGGGGCAGGACGTATCCGGCGTCACGTCGGCAGGTCGGGCAGTGCCGGCGGGCGGCCAGCGCCTTGCCGAGAGCCTCGCGCTGCCGGTCGGTCGGGACGCGCTTGGGCAGCGCCAGGCGCACGTCGTACAGGTAGGCGGCGCGCACCCCGCCGGGCGCGTTGTAGCGGCGCGAGTTCCACAGCACCTGTCCGGCGACCGGCTGCCCGCCGGGGCGCAGGCCCTCGGCAGCGAGTTGGCGGAGGGTGCGCAGGTACTCGGGGGCCATGCGCCACGGCCACGTGGGGATCCCGTATCGGGCGCCGGTCGGGTCGAAGAACCGGGCAGAGCTACGGCGGCGGGTCATGCCGTCACACCTCCCGCCAGCGCAAGGTTCGGGCGCTGGACGGTGACCAGGTGCCAGCCCTCGGCGCGCAGCGTCCGGTAGACCGACACGGCGGCGGCCACCGTCAGAGCCGCGACGGCCAGGGCGGTGAGAGCCACGGTCAGCGCGGGATGCGCGACCGCCAGCACCCCACCAGCGGCGACCAGCCGAACCGGAGAGACACACAGCCAGCACACCGCGGCGAGCACGCCCACAGCGAGGATGAGAGCGGTCATCACGCCACCCCCAGCGAGGCCAGCAGCGCGGCGGCCAGCAGCCACCCGACGTGCCAGGACTGGTCCAGGGCGTAGGCGCCGGTGCCGGTCGGGGCGGTCGCGCCGTCGCCGAGCCGGGCGAACTCGCCCTTGCCGGGGATCAGGTGGCGGCCGAGCCAGTCGGCCAGCGCCAGCAGCGTGGAGCGCCGGTCCGCCCAGTAGTGCGAGACCGCGTCCACCACCAGCGCGGCAGCGGCGGCGTAGGAGTTGACCGGCAGCGCCAGCACCAGCGCCACCACGGCGACGGCAGCGGCCTTGACGGCGGTCAGCGTGGCGACGTGCCGGGCGCACAGAATCCGGCCACGCCAGCCGGGCGCGCCCTTGCCGCACGCCTGCCCGTGCGTCTGCAACCAGTGGTCGCCCACCTCGTGAGCGGCGTACAACGCGGCGAACACCGCGGGGAACACGGTCGGGTCAGCGCCGAACATCTCAGGCCACCTCTTCCAGGTCTGCGGCGGGCAGGGCGCGGACCTCGCGGCGCAGTGCGGCCAGCTCGCGGGGCAGGTAGCCCGCCCACACGCCGAACGTGGGGCGGATCCGCAGCGCGTAGTCCAGGCACAGGGCCCACACCGGGCAGTCCTCGCACACCTCGCGGGCCACGTCTTGGCGGGCCAGACGCTCGGCGAGCGGCTCGTCCTCGAACGCGTCCGGTCCCATGTGCAGGTCCGGGTCATGACGGCAGGCGCCGCGCGTCCCCAGTTCGGTCACCAGTTCCACCAGCGACATCGCGGACGGGTCAACGGACATGCGGTCCTCCTTGCGGGTCGTGAACGGTGGGATAGGGCGGCCCTCGGCGGCGTGCTTGGTGGCCTGTGCGCCGAGGGCCACCGGCTGCGGGTAGTAGGTCGCCATCGCTTGTCAGCCCAGCGAGCCCGAGAACGTCGTGATCGCGTGAATCACCTGGTTGACCAGCTCGGCGGCCTTCTCCGGGTTGTTGATCGCGAAGATCGCAACTGCGATGCCGGCGAGCCACTGCGGGATGCTGCTGGACTTCTGCGGGAACATTCGGTGCTACCTCCATCCAGTCACCGTATTAAGACGGTGGCCATCTGTATTGGCACAGTAGGTTGAGCTGGAGGGGCTGTCAACCCTCCGTCTCAAGACAGTTGGGGTTAGGGTGTGACCTGTGGCGAAGCGGGATGATGACCAGCTACCGAGCCGGCGGCTCGCGGCCTTGCTGCGGACGGAAATCGAGGGAGCGGGCCGGTATGCGGCCGGCGAGCGGTTGCCCTCCTACCGCCAGTTGGCGGCAGAGCACGGCGTCGCGGTGAACACGGCATCGGCCGCGGTTCAACTGCTCGCCAACGAGGGACTTGTTGAGATTCGGGCAGCCAGCGGTGCCTACGTCTGCACGCCCGCAGCAAGTGACGGATCCGAGCGGGCAGATCTCCGAACGGAGTTGGTCAAACTCCAGGAACACCTTGGCGAGGCGCGCGCTGAACTCGACACCGCCGAGCAAATCGCTAGGGACCTCCTTAAACGGCTCCCGCCGGACGAAGCCCCGCATTGATTGAGTTTTTGCGCGAACTATCGACGGCGGTTCGCCTGCCTGGTTAGCCTTGGACACGCAACTGAGCTTCGCCTCTCCCCGTTGGGCTCAACAGGGCGCACAGGGGGGCGCAGATGTGCACTCGGAGGCGTGAGATGGCTGCCAAGATCCCGAACGATCGCCTCGCAAGGCTCATGGCAGAGGCCGGCTTTGACTCGCACAAGGCGTTCGCACGTGCTGTTCTGGAAGAGTCGCGGCGAGCTGGCGAACCCTTGAGACGGTGTGATCACACCTACGTTGCCCGCTGGCTTGAGGGAATGGCTCCCCGCGGTAAGACGCCTTCATTCATCGCAACCGCGCTTGGGAGAAAGCTTCGCCGCTCTGTAAGTCCGACAGAATTCGGCATGGCGACAGCCGGTGATGCGATGTCGCTAGATCTGGGATTGACGTATGCGGAGAACATAGCCGACGGCGCCGAGAATATTATCCGACTTTGGCACGCCGACCTCGAAGAATCATCTCTTGTCTTAAAGGGCAAGATCGACCCAAAAGCATGGGGAGACGCGTCTCTCCGCTGGCTCGTCAATCCAGAGATTTCTACCGCGGGTATATCCTCCAGCGGCGCGCGTATTGGCGAATCTGACATCAGCCGCTTCCGGGTGACCACTGATCTGTTCTCGCAACTGGACAATCGGTTTGGGGGCGGTCATGCCCGGCAGGCACTAGTGCAGTATTTGGCCACTGACGGCGAACGGCTATTGCGGAGCAAGCATAGTGATGCAGTGCGTCAAGCCGTGTTTAAGGCGGTTGCGGAAGCTACCCTTCTTGCGGCATGGATGTCATACGACAGTGGCCTGCACAGCCTCGCGCAGCGGTATTTCATTCAAGCCCTGGGCCTCGCCCAGGCTGGCGACGATCGTCTACTTGCGGCGAGCATTTTGGATGCGATGAGCCATCAAGCAACGTTCGTCGGTCGCTATCAGGACGCGGTTAGTCTCGCACGCGCGGCTAGGACCGGTACGCAAGGGCTGGCAACGCCTACGTTGTCCGCTCATTTTCTCGCCATGGAAGCACGTGCGCTAGCCCGACTCGGCGATGCGCGCGCGTGCGATCTAGCCCTCTCCGAGGCGGTTGCTGCTTTCGAGCGGCGTAGGCCAGAGGATGATCCCGAGTGGATTCAATACTTTGATGACGCGGAACTCTCGGCCGAGTTCGGGCATTGCTTCCGGGACCTCGGCCGGCCGGTAGACGCCTCACGGTATGCGGACCAGTGCTTGGGAACCATCGATGATGGCGTCTACCTGCGCAGCGACTTCTTTGCAACTATGGTGCTTGCGGATTCACATCTCAACGCTGGTGAGCCGGAGCGCGCATGCCTGGTCGCTCTTCAGGCGCTCAACACGGGCGAGCAACTGCGGTCGGCTCGTTGCGTAAGTTACCTGCGGGAGTTTTGTGAACGGCTTACCGCTATCGGCAAGAGTTCAACCGTCACTGCATTCGATGAGCAGGCAAGAGAGTCGCGTCTCTGGCGTATAGCTTCGTCGCCGGACCACTAAGTATTACCACGGCTTCCAGTCGCGCCTACTACCGCCGGTCCGGAGAGTCTCAATTCTCTTCGCGGCCTCGGCGGCAGTCTCTTCGCTCTCATCTGCCTTTTGGGCAAGCCAGGTCACCATCAAGAATTCTCGAACGTCACGCATGACGGGGTACCCGGACCACATCATGACGTCGAATCCATAAGTGTTAGCGAATGCTTCATACTCGCTGCGCGTGTGCCAGCCAAAGTGCTCGTAGTAGAGTGCGGTAAGTACTAGGTCCCATTCTCTGGGGCCCGTAGCGAAGCTATCCAAGTCCATCAGGGTCGGGACGCCGTTTCGGTCTCGGAGCACGTTCCCGACACTCGCATCACCGTGGATTATTCCGGTGGGCAACTCGAAATTCAGCTTCGACCACTCATCTTGCAGCTCGCTGAGCCGTTGCAACAAGAACCCTTGGCTATCGGATTTCAACGCAACGCTTTGATTGACCCGCTCGCTTGCTTTGTCGAATGGTGTCAGACTCGGAAGGTCTAGGTTGGTGGGCGCATCAAGTGAGTGAAGTCTGCGGATGACGTCTGCGATCTCCTCTGTGGTCGCCCAGTCGTCCGGGCCGTCGGCTACCGCCAGCCAGAATGTCACCGGACGTCCGTCCACCATGACAGGCTGTTCCACGTCGATAGCTCGGACAGCGGGGTAATCAGCGGATTCCAGCCAGCGGGCAATAGCGATAGCCCGCTCTGATTCGCGGCTGTCTGTCCCTTTGCGAGAGATTCGCGCAATTACGGAAGCGTTCACCCGGTAGACGGCGTTCGACCCTAGCCGCATGAGGTGTGCTCGCTCGGGATCCAGACCTACGGCCCGACAAGCCCGCGCCAGTGTCGTGATGGTGTTCTCCGGTGTGAACACGTCCTCGTCAGTGCACTGGGCCGTGCCCGGCCGGGTTCGCGTCACGCTTCCTCCCCATGGGTGGCGTCTGCCTCGGCTCTGGATCATGTTGGGCGCCGAGCTACGGTACCTCTGCTACATCTTGCTACCCGAAGTTTCCGCATGGATGGGAGGGAACGTCATCCTCACCGTGTGCTGCCGGACCGTTACAGGTGGGGTGGGCCACAGCACCATCCCTCGGAGAGCGGTTGAAGGAGGGCGACCCGCCGTTGGACGATGGCGAGAACCGCACAAGCGGGCCGCATAGGGGCGAAGCGTTGGGGCCGGTGGTGACGCCCTGGCGCATGATCCGTCTGGCCGGCGTTCAGCACTCGTGCACGCTGTTGCACGGTTTAATCATTTACGGAACTGGATTCGTCAAAGTCTTTTACGACAGCGGGAGGAGCCCAGGCATTTCGTTGAAGGAACTTAACTAGAAGATGATTTCGTGGGTCGCGTGTGAGGATGTCCTCTACAGACGTCCTGCTATCGCCTGCCATGAGCAATCCCAGACCATAAAGACGGAGCAGGATCGGATCCGATGTTCTGTCGACCCGAGCACGTATCAAATTGCGCCCAAGAACAGGATTCTGCGTACATATGCGCTGAATTGCGATTGCAATCTGTTGGATGTTCTCAGAATTTTGCAACCAGCCCTTAAGGGCTTCGGAGACGTTTCGCGGCATGCCTTCTGTATCGAAGATCAGACTGTATTGCGACGAAACCCAAGCAAGTCGTCCAAACTTGGATGCCTGAAGTTCGCAAAACCAGTTGTCCACATCAAGTGACTGGTGGCCAAACTCATCTACGGCTGCGCGGATGAATCGCCCGAGGTTATCCGCGACATGTGGTAGGTATTTGGCGGCAGCCAGCCATTCGGCACATCTAGTGAATTCCCGGTTCTCGGCTAGAGATACCAGCACTGCTTTTGCGAGAGTCCTAGGCACTGATCTCGGTTCGCTCAGTATCGCGCCCTCAAGGTGGCGTAGGATGTCGAGATCCGGTTCAGGGCGTGGCTCGGAGTCGTATGCGCCGAAAACGAACTGAACTGGAACCTTGATCTTTTTCAGATCCTCCAGGCGCAACATGGTTGCAGTCTCGCTCGCGGGCAACAGATGAGTCTTCGATGCGTTGATTTCAAGGCCGGTTAGCCTCGCGCGTTCTTGCAGATCAATCAAGAGGGAGAAGAGTGCACCTTCTTCCCCCTCCGCGCTAATATCGTCCATCCATCGACGTGCTCGGACGATACTTCCGCCGTTTTCGAGGGCGGCTGCAAGCGAGTCATCAAGTGGCTGCATTACAGTGTGGGCAAGTACAGCAGACGCGAAGCTCCGTTGCGGCAGCCCGCTTCTTGTTGAAAGGGAATCATGGGCGCGTATCACATCCATAATTATGTGTGCGGCCGTCACCTTTCCCATTTTGCTATAGACGATCTGTTGGATTCTCTCCGGACGTATCGAGGCAAAAAAGGAGGTGATGTCGGTTAGTAGACCAAAATTCTCTTGGTCGTCGCTCTTGGGTAGATCCTCAACGTATGATTTCCATTCGGCGTTGCCTGCTGCAACTGTGCCCGGCTCTCTCATGCGCCAGCCGTATACCCAGCTCGGCAGATCGCTATGAAACCCGTTCAGGCCCGCATGAACCGCTGAAAGATATGCCAGTCTGCTTTGTGGGTCTTGTACTACGGCTGGGCGGACACCTAGGCGAGTCTTTGGGACTTCAATAAGGTGAAAGTGTGGCTGATTTGAAAGATGAAATTCTCTATTGCGCGTTTTTCTGATCGCCAGATCTTCTTCTGCATCGACATCCTCAGGGTTGATGGCTGTTAGCTCAGGCCACCCCCAAGGGTCCCGAAACCAGTCGCCATACATTTCCTGGCGAGCCAGGTCAATGCCAGCCGCGATATCTAGGCCCTGTGAACTCACTCTGATGCTCCCGCTTACCTCGGATCCACTGGTAACTTAGCGTAGCGCCCAACACTGGCGCCGCCCGATTTGGTTGTGTGCCTCCACCGCTGGCCGCCTGCGGTCACATGGTTGTGTGTGCTGGGCGACGTACGGGCGACGTACGGGCGAGTGACCAACTGAGTGACAACCGTGGTGTGATCGTCTAGACGGCTCTGGACGGTCTTGGACGGTCGCCGCCGTGGTCGTCGGGGGAGTGAGCTGGAGGCGATCTTGTCCGGAATGCTTCGAGTCCAATCGCGGGAGCTTGAGGCGGGTTCCCTGCTCGGCGAGCTTTGCTCGCCTTCGCCGGGGCCCGTCGTGCCAGCCCGTGGGCGTCCCACGAACCCCCGGTAGGGAGGAGCTCCGCTCCCCGGCTCTCGGTTGTGGCTTTAGATCGTGTTCAGATGGTCTGCTGGTTGCGGCCCCGGGATCGTGTTCGAAATGCTCCCGGTAGATTTCCCTGTCCTCCTGGACATACCCCAGCTCAGGCCGCCATCCCACCCGGCGCGGGAGGGACGCTCTCTGCGGCGGGCTCCTTGCCGACGTCTTCTGAGACGGGACCGTGGTCGGCTGCGAGGGGACGTTGCCTGCTCGCCGTTGGGTTCTGCAGGCGGGGGCCGAGGAGGGGTTCGTCACTTCCAGGTGACCAACACGTCGACTCTGTCGGCCGCCTTGCAGGACTTCGGGATCGTCGCCAGTGAATAGGCCTCATCGACGGGCTTGACGGACTGGAGAGCCGCACTGCATTCGGGGAGGCGTAATGGCGATCTTGTAACCATATTCAGGTTCCGGACTCCGACGATGCATTCCGGACGGACGGGAGTCACCTGTGGTGATGCCGCAGAGGGAACATCATTCGTCCTCCCCGAACTACCGTGCGGCGATGGCATTCGGCGGCTCCGCTGCGGCACTTGCGCTGATGGGGGCCGTCGAGCTCATGACCGGAGCAGCGGGGGTCGGTGCCTTCAGCTTGATCGGTGGGGGCGCCCTGGCCGTCGGTGCTCTGGGGAGCATCGCGTATGAGCGCTTCCGCGGGCACTGAGCGCGCGGCGCTGCCTCGACCTGGTCAGCGTAGGGAGGCGGTGAGGGGGAGGAGGTCGGCCAGGTCGCCGCGGGGGCTGATCAGTAGGTCGGTCACGCCTGCGTCGGCGAAGCGGCGCAGCTGGCGGGCGACCGTTGTCTCGTCGCCGGCTATGACCGTCTCGTGGACGCCGGACAGGCCCTGGCGGTCGAGGACCGCCCGGTAGGCGGGGAAGTCCGATGCGGCGCCCAGTTGATCGGCCAGGTCGCTGCGGACGGCGTCGGGGTCGGTGGTGACGGCGACGATGACGCCTGCCAGCACGCGCGGTGCGGGGCGTCCCGCGGCTTCGGCGGCCTGGGTGATGGACGGGACGATGTGGTCGGCTATCGCGTCGGCGCCCACCCAGGTCGTCACTGTTCCGTCGGCCAGTTCGCCCGCGATCCGCAGCATGGCCGGGCCCAACGCCGACACCAGAACCGGCGGCGGGGTCGCGCCTGGCGCGTCCAGTTTGCCGACCGCGGTCAGTGTCTCGCCGTGGTAGTCGACGTCCTCGCCGCGCAGCAGCGGGCGCAGGGCCGACAGGTACTCGCGGACGTGCCGCGCCGGGCGTTCGTAGGAGATGCCGTGCGCGCCTTCGATGACCTGCGGGTGGCTCGGGCCGATGCCGAGGGTGAAGCGGCCGCCCGTCATGGCCTGGGCGGTGAGCGCCTGGCTCGCCAGTGCGAGGGGGTGGCGCGGGTAGGTCGGGACGATGGCGGTGCCCACCTCGATGCCGGGGACCTCGCGTCCGGCGACCGCGGCGGTCAGGAGGGCGTCCCAGGAACCCGCGTGCCCGAAGAAGGCGCTGTCGAGACCGGCGTCCCTCGCTTGGCGGACCTGCGTGACGAGGTCGTCCAGGGGGGCCATTCCGGCGATGGTGAACAGTCCGATGCGCATGAGCCGCTCCAAAGGTGAATCGGATCTTCCGGTTCTGGTTGTGCAGGATAACCTGAATCTCCTGTTCCGGTTACCTCGGGAGGAGGACCCGTGCGGGCCGACGCGAAGCGCAACCGCGAGCGGATCGTTTCCTGTGCCCTCGGGCTGTTCGTCGAGCGGGGGCCGGGCGTCAGCATGGAGGAGATCGCGCGGGCGGCGGACCTCGGCGTGGGCACCCTCTACCGGCACTTTCCGGACCGGCGAGCTCTCGTCGAGGAGATCGCGACCAGTTCGCTCCGGTGTCTCGGAGTGGAGATACGGAAGCTTCGCGAGCAGGAGGTTCCGCGCTGGGAGGTGCTGACCCGGGTCGTCGCCTTCTGTGCCGGTCAGCCGTTCGCGCTCATCAAGGCCGTCGCGGATGGCGATTCGATGCCGCAGGAGCGGCTCGCCTTGCAGAACGAGGTCGACGGCCTCCTGCGGGAGCTGATGCAGGATGTGCAGGGGGAGGGCTCGATGCGCGACGACATCAGCCCGGTGGAGGCCGTCGAGATCCTCAGTACCGCCGTCTGCCGTCCCGGAGCCCGGGAGGACGACGCCGTCACGCGCGTGATGCTGGACGGCCTCAGAGCGAAGACGTCGGGCCGGTGAGGGCGGCCGCAGGTCAGCGTGCCCCGGGGATGTAGGCCAGGCCGTGCGCGCCGGGTTCGCCTCGCCTGACGATGTCGAGCCGGTTGAGTCGCTGCATCGACTCCAGGTCGATGATGTCGACCGTCGAGGAGGTGACGCAGGCGACGTATCCGAGCGCGCCGTCCGGTGAGGAGGTGATCGTGAGCGGGAACCGGCCGACCTCCGCCTGCCCGAGCCGGTCGCCGGAGACGGCCGAGAACACCGTCAGCCGACCGGGGGACTGGCGGCCGAGCCGGCTCCCGGGGTCGGTGGCCATCCGCAGCTCCCCGGCCAGCACCTTGCCGGTCGACGTGACGTGGACGGGGAACACGACGTCGTCGACCGGCAGCACATCGGTCACCGCGGCGGCCGCGGCGTCGATGACGCGGATCCCGGGGGAGGGCGGCTCGGCGCCCGCGGCGAACGATCCGTAGGGCGCGGCGACGAACACCCGCGTCCCGTCCGGCGACACGGCCAGCCCTTCGCTGCCGGGGACCTCGACCTTGGCGGTGAGCGTCCCCTTCTCCAGGTCGACGACCGATACGAACGGCGCCTCCTTGTTGCTGGCGTAGCCCGCGGTCCCGTCCGGGCTGATGACGAACCAGTGCGGCCCCGGCGCGTCGGTGTCGATCCGCCCGATCGGACGTCGCGTGCCGGCGTCGACGACCACCACGCCGCCGGGCCTTTCGGCGGATCCTTCGACGCTCACGTACAGCAGGCCGCGCTCGGCGTCCAGTGCGAGGCCGTGCGGCCCGTGCTCCGGCGCCAGGTCGACGACCTCGACGACCCGGCGCGTGTCAGGGTCGATGACGGTGAGCTCGCTGCGCCTGCCGGAGTTCGCGTGGTAGTAGCCCGAGTGATAGGTGCTGGCGCACCACAGGAGCCGCCGCCGGGCGTCGAAGCAGAGCTCGTGGGGTTCGGCGAGGACGTCCACACCGCCGATGTAGGTGTCGTTGGCGGCGTCGAAGAAGGAGACGGTGGCGCTGCTCTGGCTCACCACCGCCAGCAGGTCGCTCTCCCTGCCTGCGCGGACGGACTGCGTCATGGTCGCTCCAGTGTTCGTAACGTGCGGATGCTTGGAGTCTGACCACCGCTGACATGTCGCACAATGCAAAGATAAGCAAGGGATAGTTTCACCAAATGCAATTCGATCAGGGGTGTCATGGACCTCAACCTGCTGAAGACCCTGGACGCCCTCCTCCAGGAGAACAGCGTCACCCGTGCCGCCGAGCGGCTCGGCACCTCCCCGGCCGCGGTCAGCCGTGCCCTCGGACGGCTGCGCCGCACCGTCGGTGATCCGCTGCTGGTCCGCGCCGGCCAGCAGATGGTCCCCACCCCCCGCGCGGTGCGCCTGCGGGAGGAAGTCCGCTCGCTCCTCGAACACGCCGAAGCCGTTCTCGCTCCGGCGCCCGGCCCCGGCCTCCCCGACCTGGACCGGACGTTCACCGCCCAGGTGAGCGACCTCCTGCTGGCCAACCTGGCCGCCCCGCTGACCGAGCGCGTCCGCGCCCAGGCGCCCCGAGCCGTACTGGCCTTCCTCTCGGAGTCGATCGAGGGGACCCCCGCTCTGCGGCAGGGCGCGGTCGACCTCGAACTCGGCGTCCTGAACCACCTGGACCCCGAAACCTGCACCGAGGCCCTGACGTCCGTCCCCCTGGTCGCCGTCGCCCGAGCCGACCACCCCCTGTTCGCCGGCCCCATCGACGCCCGCCGGTTCGCCGCGGCCGATCACATCGGCATCTCCCGGCAGGGCAAGCGCCACGGGCCCATCGACACCGCGCTCGCCCAGCAGGGGCTGCGCCGGCGCACCGCGGCCGTCGTCCCCAGCCATACCGCCGCCCTGATGATGGCCCGCACCGGTGATCTGGTCTGCCTCACCCTCGATGGATGGCTCCCCGACGCGCTCGCCGCCCTCGGACTGCGCACCTTCCCGATCCCTGTCGCGACACCGCCCATCGACATCGGCATGGCCTGGCACCCGCGCCATTCATCCGATCGCGGCCATCGGTGGTTCCGCGACCAGGTCCGCGCCACCGTCCGCCACCACACCCCTTCTCCGCCCACTGGGACGTCGCCTCGCTCGGGATGAGGCCGGGAGGCTCGCCACGTCGATGGTCGAAGCGCTGACGCCTCCCTCGAACGGCGGTTGAGCGCCCCGGCCTGTGGGTGGGCCGGGGTGCTCTCGTATGGCGGGTGGATCTTGGTGGTTCCGTGCGGGCGGGTGGTCGTTTCGGGGGTCGTGATCGGGTAGGTGGGAGGCGACGTGCCTTGCGGAGGGGGGCTGCGGCGCCATGCTCGCGCTGGTTCTCGCTTATGCCGTCGTCGCGGTCGCGGTGCCCTTCGTGCTCGGGCGGCGTCGGCGTGTGACGGCGTGCGTCGCGGCGGTGCTGCCGGCGGGGACGGCCGGGTGGGCCGCGGCGCGGGTGGGGCGGGGCGCGCTCACGGCGAGGCTGGACTGGGCGCCGGATCTGGGGCTGGTGTTCGACTTCCGGCTGGACGCGCTGTCCATCGTGATGCTGCTGCTGATCGGCGGGGTGGGGGCCGTCGTCCTGTGCTACGCGGGCTGGTACTTCGAGCGTCCCGAGAGGCTGATGATCGGGACGCTGGTCGCGTTCGCGGGGGCGATGACGGGGCTGGTGCTGGCCGACAACCTGCTCGTCCTGTACGTGTTCTGGGAGCTGACCACGCTCAGTTCGTTCGTGCTCATCGGCGCGACCCGGCCGGAGCGGGCTGAGGACCGGCGGGCGGCGGCGCAGGCGCTGCTGACGACCACCGCGTTCGGGCTGGTCATGCTCGCCGGGTTCGTGCTGCTCGGGCAGTCCGCCGGGACGTACCGGATCTCGGCGATGGTGGCCGACCCGCCGGGTGGCGGGATGGCGACGGCCGGGGTGGTGCTGGTGCTGCTCGGGGCGTTCGCCAAGTCGGCTCAGGTGCCGCTTCACGCGTGGCTTCCCGCCGCGATGGTGGCGCCCACTCCGGTCAGCGCCTACCTGCACGCCGCGGCCATGGTGAAGGCCGGGGTCTACCTGGTGGCGCGGCTGGCCCCCGCGTTCGGCGACGTCGGAGTGTGGCGCCCGCTGGTGGTGGGGGTCGGGCTGCTGAGCCTGCTGACGGGCGGGGTCCTGGCGCTGCGGCAGCATGATCTGAAACGGCTGCTCGCGTACGGGACGGTGAGCCAGCTCGGTCTGCTGATGGTCCTGCTGGGGGACGGCACGCGGACGGCGGCGCTGGCGGGCACCGCGTTGCTGCTGGCCCATGGCCTGTTCAAGGCGCCGCTGTTCCTGACGGTCGGGACGGTGGAGCACGAGACGGGGACGCGCCGTGCCGATCGGCTCTCGGGGGCCTGGCGGCGGCTGCCGGTGCTGGCGGTCGCGGCGACGGCGGCCACGGCGTCGATGATCGGTCTGCCGCCGTTCCTGGGGTTCGTAGCGAAAGAGGCCGCCATGGAGGCCTTCGCTCATGGTGGGCTGGATATCGCGGTCCTTGTCGGGGTCGTGGCGGGTTCTGCGCTGACCGTGGCCTACGGTGTGCGCTTCCTGTTCGGTGCGTTCGGTGGTCAGGCGGATGTCACGCCCGGGGGACATTGGGGTTTGGTGGGGCCGGTCGTCGTCCTCGCCGTGGCCGGGTTCGCCTTGGGCGTCGTACCTGGCGTGATGCAGAAGCTCGCCGGGCCGTATGCGGACACGCTGCCGGGGGACGGCGAATACAAGCTCGCCCTGTGGCATGGCTTCGGACCGGCGCTGTGGCTTTCCGTGGTCGCGCTCGTGACGGGTGTCGTGGTGTTCGCCTTGTTCGGACGGACGTTCCCCGTCAGGCGGGCGCGGTGGCGGATCCTCGACGCGCAGCGCGGCTACGACCGGACGGTGGAGGGGATCCTCGCCGGGGCGCACGGGGTGACCAGGCGTGTGCAGATCGGTTCGCTGCCCGTCTACCTCGGTGTGATCGGGGCGATGGCGCTGGTGGTGCCCGGCTCGGCGCTGGTGGCGGCTCTGGTCCGGGGGACGGGCCCGGCCTTTCCGGTGGGCCGGCTGCGGGCATGGGACGACCCGGCGCAGGTCGTTCTCGCCGTGGTCGTGATCGGCTGCGCGCTCGCGGCGCTGCGGGCCCGCCGCAGGCTGACGGCCGCGCTGCTGCTCGCCGGGACGGGCTACGGGGTCGGCGGGCTGTTCGTGGTGCAGGGCGGCCCCGATCTCGCGCTGACGCTCTTCGTCGTGGAGACGCTGTCGCTGATCATGCTGGTGCTGGTGCTGCGGCGGCTTCCGGCCCGGTACCCGCCGAGGCGCCGCAAGGGGCCGGCCAGGGCGGTCGCCGGGGCGATCAGCGTGTGCCTGGGCGGGTTCGTCGCGTTGTTCCTGATGGTGGCGGCGCTGAGCCGCAACACCCGCCCGGTCGGGACCGGATACACGCGGCTCGCGGACGAGGAGGGGGCCAAGAACGTCGTGAACGCGATCCTCGTCGAGATGCGGGCGCTCGACACGCTCGGCGAGATCACGGTGCTGGGCGTCGCGGCGATGGGCGTCGTCGGGCTGGTGACCAGCGGGCGGCGGCCGCCGAGCGCGTCCGGCGGCGGCCGCGGGCCGGAGGAGGCGGGGAGCCGCTGGCTGGCGGCGCCGGGGCGCCCGCCCCTGGGCGGATCCTCGGTGGTGCTGGAGGCCGCGGCGCGGTTCCTCGGCCCGACGATCCTGGTGTTCTCGCTCTACCTGCTCGTCGCCGGGCACGGGCACCCGGGAGGCGGGTTCGTGGGCGGGCTCGTGGCGGGCATGGCGTTCGTGCTGCGCTACCTGCCGGGCGGCCGGCGGGAGCTGGCGACCGCGCTGCCGGTCCGGCCGAGCGTCCTCATCGGCGGCGGCCTCGGGCTCGCGGTCGCCACGGGCGCGGCCGGCTGGACGGCCGGCGGGTTCCCGCACGGGGAGTTCCTCCAGGGGGAGGTCTGGCACGCGTCACCGCCCGTCCTGGGCGAGGTCGAGGTGCCGACCAGCCTGTTCTTCGACATCGGGGTGTACCTGGTGGTCCTCGGGCTGGTGCTGACGATCCTCACCACGCTCGGGGCGAGCCTGGAGGACGAACCGGAAGAGGAGACGGCATGACCGGGCCCGCGCTCGTCCTCGTGCTGACCGTCGCCGTGCTGTTCGCGGCCGGGTTCGACCTGCTGATGCAGCGGTCCCTGATCCGCGTCGTGGTCGGGTTCATGCTGCTCGGGCACGGGGCCAACCTCGTCCTGCTGCTGGCGGGCGGGGCCGCGGGGGCGCCGCCGCTGCTCGGCGGAGGGTCGGAGCGGACGATGGCCGACCCGCTGCCGCAGGCCATGGCGCTCACCGCCATCGTGATCACGTTCGGCGTCACGGCGTTCCTGCTGGCGCTGGCCTACCGGAGCCGGCGGCTGCTCGGCGAGGACGAGGTGCAGGACGACGTCGAGGACCGCCGGATCTGCGCCGAGCGCCGCCGCGAGTCCTGGGACGCCCCGCCGGAGCGGCACGACCCGCTGGAGGAGGACGAATGAACGTCCTGCTTCCCCTGCCGTTCGCACTGCCGCTGCTGGGCGCGGCCCTGGCGATGATCGGCCGTCGTCACCGGTTCTGGCAGCGGGTGCTCGCGCCGCTCGTCGGGGCGGGGGTGGTGGCGGCCTCCGTGGCGGTGCTGGTCGGCGTGGCGCGGGACGGGGTCGTCGCCGTCCAGGTCGGGGGCTGGGCGGCCCCGCTCGGCATCACGCTCGTCGCCGACCGGCTGTCGGCGCTGCTGCTCGTGGTGTCCGGCACCGTGCTGCTGGCGATCATGCTGCACGCGGTGGCGGAGGGCGCGGGCGCGCTGGAGCGCCGGAGCGAGCCGGGGGTGTTCCATCCCGCCTACCTGGCGCTGACCGGCGGGGTCGGCCTGGTGTTCCTCGCCGGTGACCTGTTCAACCTGTTCGTCGCGTTCGAGGTGATGCTCGCGTCGAGCTACGTGCTCATGACCCTCCAGCCGACGGCCGAGCGCGTCCGGGCGGGCATGACCTACACGGTCGTCAGCCTCACCTCCTCGATCATGTTCCTCACCGCGCTCGGCCTGACCTACGCGGCGGCCGGGACGGTGAACCTCGCCGACCTGTCCGAGCGCGTCCCGGCACTCCCGGCGGGCACCCGCACGGCGCTCGGGCTGCTGTTCCTCGTGGTGTTCGGGATCAAGGGCGCGATCGTTCCGATGCACCTGTGGCTGCCCGACGCCTACCCGGCCGCCCTCACCAAGGTCACCGCCGTGTTCGCCGCGCTGCTGACGAAGGCCGCCGTGTACGCGCTCATCCGCGTCGAGACGCTGGTGTTCCCCCGCGAGCACGGGTCGTGGGTGATGCTCGTCCTCGCCGCCGGGACGATGGTCGTGGGCACCCTCGGCGCGCTGGCGAACGACGACATCCACCGGGTGTTCTCGTTCACCCTCGTCGGCCACATCGGCTACATGCTCTTCGGCCTCGCACTGTTCAGCGTCGCCGGGCTCACCGGGGCGATCCTGTACCTCGTCCACCACATCGTGGTGCAGGCGACGCTGTTCCTGGTCAGCGACCTGATCCAGGCCCGCACGGGGGAGACGTCGCTGCACCGGCTCGGCGGCCTTGCCCGCCTGTCGGCCCTGATCGCCGTGCTGTTCTTCATCCCCGCGATGAGCGTGAGCGGGGTGCCGCCGACGTCCGGGTTCGTCGCGAAGCTCGCCCTCTTCCAGGCGGGCCTCGGGTCGGGACGGCCGCTGGCGTACGCCGTCACGGGCGTCGCGGTGCTCGCGAGCCTCCTCACGCTCATGGCGATGGCGCGGGTCTGGGCGCTCGGGTTCTGGCGCCCCCGCCCGGACGAGGCGGGCGAACCGCCCGCCGCCGAGCCCTACACGCGGGGTGGAGTGCGGGTCATGCAGGCCGTGGCCGCCGTGATGGTCGCCGGCGGGCTCCTCATCGCCGTGTTCGCCGGGCCGCTGTCGTCCTGGAGCGCGCGCGCCGCGGCCGACCTGGTGGAGCCGTCGGCCTACCGGCGGGCCGTGCTGGACGGGAGGACACCGTGAGGAGCGCGTTCCGCAGGATCGGCGCCCGGCTGGGCATGGCGGCGTGGCTGCTCGCGGTCTGGGTGCTGCTGTGGGGACGGGTCGACGCCCTCATCGTCGCCGGCGGCGTCGTCGCGGTGGCCATCGCCTACGCGGTGAGCAGGCTGCCCGCCGTCCCGCTCGTCACGAGGATCCGGCCGCTGCGCCTCGCCGAGGCCGTCGCGGAACTCGCGTGGGACCTGCCGGCGTCGAGCGTCGTCATCGGCTGGCACGCGCTGCGCGCCCCGCGCCGGGTCAGGGGCGCCGTCGTCGAGGTGAGCGCCCGGACGCGCTCGGAACTGGTCCTGCTCGCGGTCACGACGAGCATCTCCCTGCGCCCCGGCACCCTGCTCGTCGACCTGGACTGGGAGCGGTCGATCCTGCGCATCCACGGCATGCCGGTCCGCGACCGCAGGGAGGCCGACGCCGCGCGGGACGGCGTGGTGCGCACGGAGCACAGGCTGATGCGCGCCCTCGTGACCCCCGAGGACACAGCGGAGGAGGAGGAACGGAGATGACCGTCGTCTACACCGTCACCATGGTCCTGCTGGGCGCGGCGATCCTGATGACGGCCGCGCGGCTCGTCCGCGGCCCGACCTCCTTCGACCGGATCATGGCGGTGGACGTCCTGGCGGTCCTGCTGGTCAGCGGCATCGCGGTGCACTCGGCCGTCTGGGGCGAGCCGGCGCTGTCGACCATCCTGGTGGCCGTCGTGCTGCTGGGGTTCGTCGGCTCGGTCACCGCCGCCCGCCTCGCCGCGCAGCGGGAGGGGGGCTCGTGACCGCCGGCGACGTCGTCACCGCCGTCCTGCTTCCCGCGGGCGCCGCCTTCTGCGCGGTGGGCGCGCTCGGCGTGCTGCGGTTCCCCGACCTGCTCACCCGGCTGCACGCCGCGACGAAGCCGCAGACGATCGGGCTCCTGCTCGTCCTCGCGGGTGCCGCGCCGCAGGCGGGTTCCGTCGCGGCCGCCGCCCCGCTGCTGCTGGTCGCGGTCTTCCAACTGCTCACCGCGCCCGTCGCCGCCCAGACGATCGGCGCCGCCGCCTACCGCGCCGGCGTCCTCGACCGGTCCGTCCTCACCATCGACGACACGGGCCGCGATCCCTGACCCCGCTCACTCCTCGGTGGCGGGGCTGCCGCCGGCGACGACCTCGGCGAGCAGGTCCTCCTCGGTGGCGCCGCGCCGCCAGTAGCCGGTGAAGGTGACGGCGCGGCGGTCCAGGCCGCGCTCGTTCACCAGGTGCCGCCGCAGCGCCTTGACCGCGGCGGACTCGCCCGCGATCCACGCGTACGCGCCGTCGGGGATCTCCGCCGCGCGCACCGCGTCCAGCAGGCCGCCCGGGGCGACCCAGGAGATCCGCGCGCCGGACGCGGTCGGCAGGTCCTGCCGGTCGCCGGGGTCCGGGACGTCGATCCAGACCTGCGCGGACGTCCCGGCGGGGAGCCAGGCGAGGTTGCCGGCGACGGCGGGCAGCGCGGTCAGGTCGCCCGCCATCACGACCGGGGCGCCGGGCGGCGGGCGGAAGTCGTAGCCGCCGTTGTCGGGGCCGGTCGGGCCGAGGACGGTGACGCGGTCGCCCGCGCGCGCCGCCGCGGCCCAGCGGGCGGCCGGGCCGGACGCGCCGTCCATGTGCAGCGCGAAGTCGACGTCCAGTTCGCCGGGGCGCTTGTCGCGGACGGTGTAGGACCGCATGATGCCGCGCACGGCCGGGTCCAGCGCCCGCCAGTCGGCGAACCACGTGTCGCCGTCGCTGCCGCGCGGCATCACGGGGGCGTCCTGGTGCGGGTGCGGCAGGAATATCTTGAAGCGCTGGTCGCGCCCGCCGGTGACGAAGCCGTCCACGGACTCTCCGCCGAAGGTGATCCGCACCATGGACGGGCCGAGCCGCTCGGACCGCAGGACGTGCAGGTCGAAGAAGGCGAACGGGTGCGCCGGGGTCCTCGGCATCGCGGCCTCAGCCCGCCTTCTTCGCGGACCGGATGGACGCGGCGAGCGCTTCGAGGATCGGCGCGCAGCCCTCGTAGGAGAAGCGGGGCTCGGGCTGCCACGCGATGACCTGCCCCGCCTTCACCGCGGGCAGGTCCTTCCAGGACGGCTTGGAGCCGAGGTCCTTCGGCTGGAGCGCCTGCGTGCGGGAGTCGAGCATGATGACGTCGGCCTTGTACTTGTCGGCGTTCTCCCAGCTCAGATTCTCGAAGTAGCCCTCCTTGCTCAGCTTGTCCGGCACGATCAGGTCGACGCCGAGCTCCTTGAAGTAGATGAGGTCGGTGTTCTTGCCCGGGCTGGAGGCGTAGAAGAGGTCGGGGCTCGCGGACGCCGCCAGCACCTTCAGTCCCGGCTTGGCCCTGGCGGCCGCGCGCAGCGCCTCGGCCGCCTTGTCGAACCGGGCCTTGGCGGCGGTGACCTTCGCCGACTTCAGGTCGGCTCCGAGCGCGGCGGCGAGCGCGGCGGTCCGCTCGATGGGTTTCGGCAGCGCGACGGCACCGGCGGAGACGGCGACCGAGTCCGCCAGCGCGAAGATCTTGTCCTTGCTCTCGGCCGGGACGTAGAACAGGTCGCCCGGCAGGAACATGTTGTCGACGAGCAGGTCGGGGCGCAGCGCGGCGTACTTCTCGATGTTGAACTCGCCGTAGGCGTTGCCGATGATCTCCAGGCGGTCGACGGGCAGGTTCCCGGCCTGGGGGTCGGGCTTGCCGTCCTTGAGCTTCGTCGGGCCGAACACGCCGACGATCTGGCGGTCGACGCCGAAGTCGTAGAGGGCGGCGGCGGTGCCGACGTAGCCGACGACCCGCTGCGGGCGCGCCTTGAGCCGCACCCGTGTGCCGCGGTCGTCGGTGAACGTCCAGGCGCCGCCGCCCGGCGAGGCCGTGCCGCCCGCGTCGTCACCGCCTCCGCACGCGCTGATGAGCGCCCCGAGGGCGAGGGCGCCGCCCGCGCCGAGCAGGCCGCGGCGGGTGAGGTGCTGTGCCCCGATGTTCGACATCTCCGACGTTCTCCCAAATCAAGTTGCCTGGCCGGATGGTCGGCCGATGGGAGCTTAGGTTAACCTAACCTAAGATCTTGTCCAGAGCGGGGACCGTCACGAGGTCCCCGGCCGTCCCCCCGGAGCCCGCCACGTGTTGACGACGACGTCGCCGCCGGTCACGCCGCCCGCGGAGCCGGCGTCCGCCCGGCGCCCGCCGGGCGCGCGGTGGGCCGCCGGTCTCGCCGGCGCGGTGCTCCTCCTGCTCGCCACCGTCGTGCTGAGCCTCGGGATCGGAGCGAAGCCGCTGCCGGTCGGCCAGGTCTGGGACGGCCTGTTCCACTCGGACTCGGCGGCGTACACGCTCGTCCGCGAGATGCGCCTGCCGCGCACCCTGCTCGGGCTCCTCGCGGGAACGGCGCTCGGCCTCGGCGGCGCGGTGATGCAGTCGCTCACCCGCAACCCGCTCGCCGACCCCGGCCTGCTCGGCATCAACGCGGGCGCCGCCGCCGCGGTCGTGTCGGCCATCTCCTTCCTCGGCGTCACGTCGTTCACCGGGTTCGTGTGGTTCGCGTTCGCCGGCGCGGGCGCCGTCGCGATGCTGCTCTACGCGGTCGGCGGCGGGCGCGCGGCCACCCCGGCCCGGCTCGCCCTCGCCGGGTCCGCGCTGAACGCCGCGCTCTTCTCCTACGTGAACGCGGTGCAGCTCCTCGACACCGCGTCCCTCGACCGGATGCGCTTCTGGACGGTGGGGTCGCTCGCCTCCGCGCAGGGCTACACCGTCGTCCGCGTCGCGCCGTTCGTCCTGGTCGGGCTGGTGGCGGCGCTGCTGCTGGCGCGCCCGCTGAACGCGATGGCGATGGGGGAGGACGCGGCCCGCGGGCTCGGCGCCGACCCCGGACGGGTCCGGATCGCCGCGGTCGTCACCGTCACGCTGCTGTGCGGCGCGGCGACGGCGGCGTGCGGGCCGATCATCTTCGTCGGGCTGATGGTGCCGCACCTCGTCCGCGCCCTGACCGGCCCCGACCTGCGCCGGCTGATCCCGTACAGCGCGGTCCTCTCGCCCGCCCTGATGCTCGCCGCGGACGTCCTCGGGCGCGTCGTGGTGCGCCCGTCCGAGCTCCAGGTCGGGGTCGTGATGGTGGTCGCCGGCGGGCCGGTCTTCCTCTACTTCGTCCGGCGGCCCAGGAGGTCCCTGTCATGAGCGGAGCGAACCGGGGGGTGTGGAGGGCCGTCCCCTCGCGAGGAGCACCGGGCGGGGGGCCGCACTTCGCCGTCGTCCGGACGCCCGCGGTGTCGTTCCGGTTCCGGCCGCGGGCCCTCGTCGTCGCGGGGATCTGCCTCGCGGTGGCGCTCGGGACGGGCGTGCTCCTCATCGGCAGCGGCGACTTCCCGATGACCCCCGCCGACGTCGTGCGGACCCTGGCCGGGCAGGGGTCGCCCGCCGACTCCCTCATCGTGAACGAGATCCGGCTGCCGCGCGTGGCGGCCGGGCTGGCGGTCGGTGCCGCGCTCGGGCTGGCGGGCGCGATCTTCCAGTCGCTGGTCCGCAACCCGCTCGGCAGCCCCGACATCCTCGGCTTCAGCCAGGGCGCCGCGACCGGCGTCCTCGCCGTGATCGTGCTGACCGGCGCGGGCAGCGTCGCGGTCGCGGCCGGCGCGGCCGGCGGCGGCCTGCTGACCGGCCTGGTCGTGTACCTGGTGGCCGGCCGGCACGGCGCGCACGGGCAGCGGCTCATCCTCGTCGGCATCGGCGTCGCCGCGATCCTCACCGGCGTCAACGGCTACCTGATCACCCAGGCGGAGATCACCGAAGCGGCCCGCGCCGTGCTGTGGCTGACCGGCAGCCTGGACGGCCGCGACTGGGCGGACGCCGCGCCCGTCATCGCGGCGCTCGCCGTGCTCGGCCCGCTCGTCCTCGTCGGCTGCGGGCGGGCGCTGCGGATGCTGGAGATGGGCGACGACGCGGCGCACGGACTCGGCGTGCCCATCGAGCGGGTCCGGGTGCTGCTGCTGGCCGCGGCCGTGCTGCTGACCGCGCTCGCCGCGGCGGCGGCCGGGCCGGTCTCGTTCGTCGCGCTGACCGCGCCGCAGCTCGCCCGCCGCCTCACCCGCACGGCCGGCCCCAACCTGCTGCCGGCGGCCTGCATGGGCGCCGCGCTGCTGACGGCCGCCGACTGGGCGGCGCAGCGCGGCTTCCCCGGCCACCAGCTCCCGGTCGGCGTGGTGACCGGGCTGCTCGGCGGCGGGTATCTGGTCTGGCTCCTCGTGACCGAACGCAAGACGGGACGGATGTGATGAAGGACGCGACCGCGCGGCTCGCCGGCACCGGGCTCACCCTGGCCTACGACAAGCGCACCATCGCCGAGGACCTCGACGTGGCGGTACCGGAGGGCTCGTTCACGGTGATCGTGGGCCCGAACGCGTGCGGCAAGTCGACGCTGCTGCGCGCCCTGGCGCGGATCCTCAAGCCCACCGCCGGGACGGTCGTCCTGGACGGCCGTCCCATCGCCGACTGGCCCGCCAAGAAGCTGGCGCGGACGCTCGGGCTGCTGCCGCAGTCGTCCATCGCGCCGGAGGGCATCACGGTCGCCGACCTCGTCTCGCGCGGCCGGTACCCGCACCAGAGCCTGCTGCGGCAGTGGTCCAGGGAGGACGAGCGGGTCGTCGCCGAGTCGATGGCCGCGACCGGCGTCGGGGACCTCGCCGACCGGCACGTGGACGAGCTGTCGGGCGGGCAGCGGCAGCGGGTCTGGATCGCCATGGTGCTCGCCCAGCAGACGCCGCTGCTGCTGCTGGACGAGCCGACGACCTATCTCGACATCGCGCACCAGATCGAGGTGCTCGACCTGTGCGCGCGGCTGCACGAGGAGGGCCGGACGGTCGTCGCCGTCCTGCATGATCTCAATCACGCCGCCCGCTACGCCACGCACATGATCGCGATGCGGGACGGCCGGATCGCGGCGGAGGGCGACCCGTCCGCCGTCGTCACCGCCGACCTGGTGGAGCAGGTCTTCCGGCTGCCGTGCCGGGTGATCGACTGCCCGGAGACCGGGACCCCGCTGGTCGTCCCGGCGGCCCGCGCCCGCATCGCGGCGCCGAACTGAGGCGCCCGCGCCGGGCGGGGGCACGCCCGGAATCGTTGTAGCCTCCTAATGGTTGTAGGGCTATAACGATTGGAGGCGGCGTGCCCGAACTCAGTCCCCGGCGCCGGCTGGCGGTGCTGGCCATCTGCTGCCTGAGCCTGCTCATCGTCAGCCTGGACAACACGATCCTCAACGTCGCGCTCCCGTCGCTGCAGCGCGACTTCCACAGCTCGCTGTCGGGCCTGCAGTGGACGATCGACGCGTACCTGATCGTCCTGGCGTCCCTGCTGCTCCTGTCCGGCTCCACCGCCGACCGGATCGGGCGGCGCCGCGTCTTCCAGGCGGGGCTCGCGCTGTTCTCCGTCGGGTCGGTGCTGTGCAGCCTCGCGCCGTCCCTCGACCTGCTCGTCGCCGCCCGCGTGGTGCAGGCGGTCGGCGGGTCCATGCTCAACCCGGTCGCGATGTCGATCATCACGAACGTGTTCACCGGGCCGCGCGAGCGGGCCCGCGCCATCGGCGTGTGGGGCGCCGTCGTCGGGCTCAGCATGGCGATGGGACCGCTCGTCGGCGGGCTGCTGGTCGACTCGGTCGGCTGGCGGTCGATCTTCTGGCTGAACGTGCCGATCGGGCTGGCCGCGCTCGTGCTGACCGCGCTGTTCGTCCCCGAGTCGCGCGCACCGCGCCCGCGCCGCCCCGATCCGCTCGGCCAGGCGTTCATGATCCTGCTGCTCGGGACGCTGACCTACGCGATCATCGAGGTGCCCGGCCGCGGCCTGGCCGACCCGGCCGTCTCCGGCGCCGCGATCGTGGCCGCCGCGTCCCTCGCCGGGTTCGTCGTGCACGCCCTGCGCACCCCCGAGCCGCTGATCGACCTGCGCTTCTTCCGCAGCGTCCCGTTCTCCGGCGCGACCGTCATCGCGGTCAGCGGGTTCGCCGCGCTCGGCGGGTTCCTCTTCCTCAACACCCTCTACCTGCAGAACGTGCGCGGGCTGTCGGCGCTGCACGCGGGGCTGTTCCTGCTGCCGATGGCGGCGATGACCGCCGCGGCCGCCCCGCTGTCGGGACGGCTCGTCGGGAGCCGCGGCCCGCGGCTCCCGCTCCAGATCGCCGGGGCGGCGATGCTCGCCAGCGGCCTGCTGTTCGCCGCGTTCGACGCCGAGACCGGCGATGTCACGCTGTTCGCCGCGTACGTGCTGTTCGGGCTCGGGTTCGGCATGCTGAACTCGCCCATCACGAACACCGCCGTGTCGGGGATGCCGCGCGCCCAGGCGGGCGTCGCCGCGGCGGTCGCCTCCACCAGCCGGCAGATCGGGCAGGCGCTCGGCGTCGCGGTGATCGGCGCAGTGCTGGCCGCCGGGACGTCCGCGGCGCACCCCGCCGCGCCTGCCTTCGTGTCGGCCGCCCGACCGGCATACTGGATCCTCGCCGGATGCGCAGCCGCCGTCCTGGTGCTGGGCACCGCCACCACGGGCCGGCGGGCCGCCCGAAGCGCGGCGCGCACGGCCGGCCTGTTCGGCGGCGACGAGCCGGCGCCGGACGCACGCGAGGTGACGGGAGCGAGCGCGCGATGACCGAGCCCGCCGTCCAGCACGCCGACGCCGCCGCGCGGGCGTGGCACAACCTGCGGGTCCTGCTGCACGAGCGCGGCGACCGGCGCCGCGAGGTCACCGACGCGCTCGGCATGAGCTTCTTCCGGGTCAAGGCGCTGCGGTACGTCGCCGCTGCGAGCACGCCGCTGTCGCTGCGCGACCTCGCCGAGAGGCTGCTCACCGACCGCCCCTACGTCACCCTGGTGGTGGACGACCTGGTCGGGCGGGGCCTGGTCGAGCGGACCGAGAACCCCGCCGACCGCCGATCCAAGATCGTGACCGCGACGGCGGCCGGGCGGGCCGCGGCGGCGGAGGCCGAGCGGATCCTGGACACCCCGCCGCCGTCGCTCTACGACCTCCCGGCCGAGGATCTGGCGGTCCTCGACCGGGTCGCGGCGCGTCTCGTCTCCGAGGGCTGACCGCGGGCCGGGGCCCGCGGTCCCCCGGGATCCTCAGGCGCCGGCGGGGACCTTGTAGGTCTCGGCCGCCTCCGACTCCTGGGGCTGCCGCTCGACGACCAGGCCGCCGAGCGCCTTGGCGTCCGTCCGCAGGATGTAGGTCTTGCGGGTGCCGGGCTCGTCCACCTTCGAGAAGTCCATCGGCGTGCCGTAGCCGCCGTCGTGGGCGGTGGTGGAGCGGTGCGCGGTGATCAGGCCCTCGCGGGTGAGGTCCTTGGCCGCGCACGCCTTCTTCAGCGCGTCCGCGAAGATGACCGCGCCCGTGTAGCCGTTGACGACGGCGCTGTCGCGCGGCTGCCCCGGATACTTCTTCCCGTAGTCGTCCGCCAGCTTCTTGATCGGCGCCAGGTCGGACGAGACGGGCGCGCCGGCGCTGGCGAGGTAGAAGTCCTTGAGCAGTGCGGGCGCCGCCGCGGTCTGCAGGAGCTGCGGGGAGAACCCGGAGTTGCTCGCCACGATCGGCGCCGTCATGCCCTTGGCGCGGGCGAGGCCCGCCAGCGACGCCGACTGCCGGGGCCCGGCGCTCATCAGGATCGCCTTGACGCCCGCG
Organism: Actinomadura sp. NPDC023710; assembly: GCF_040639875.1. Classification (NCBI taxonomy): domain Bacteria; kingdom Bacillati; phylum Actinomycetota; class Actinomycetes; order Streptosporangiales; family Thermomonosporaceae; genus Actinomadura; species Actinomadura sp. NPDC023710. Next base: position 112,093 of record NZ_JBFAGB010000028.1, on the reverse strand, counting down.
CTCTTCAGCGCCGCGACCTGGGCGGACATGTCGTTGTCGGTCGCCTTGATCTTCTGCTCGACGAGCGTCAGGCCGAGCTCGCCCGCCGCGTACTTCGCCCCGGCGAGCGCGCTCTCGCCGTAGTCGCCCTCGAAGTACACGTGACCGACCTTGTCGCCCTTCGCGATGCCCTTCTCCCGGGTGAGGAAGTCCAGGGCGTTGATCATGTCGATGTCGTAGGTGGTACCGGTGACCTGGATGTACTTGCTGCCGAGCAGCGTCGTCGACCAGGCGTTCGGGATGACGAACATCTTGTCGGTCGTGATGCGCCCCTTGAGCGCCGTCACCATCGGCGAGCCGACGAACTGGGCGATGCCGATGACGCTCGACTGCATCTCGCTGTACCCGGCGACGGCCTTCTGCACGTCGTAGCCGTGGTCGCGGACGACCAGCTCGATCTTGCGTCCGCAGACGCCGCCCTGGGCGTTCAGCTGCTCGAAGTACATCTGCTGCGCCTGGGTGAGGCTCTTGCCGAGCGGCGCGTACACGCCGGTCAGGTCGGTCTCGACGCCGACGCGGATCGTGTCGTCCGTGACGCCGGGCCCGGTCTTGACGCCGTCCGAACCGGTGCCGCCGGACCCGCCGGACGCCTTGCCGCTGCAGCCCGAAGCCATGCCCAGCGGCAGCGCCACGGCCAGCACGGCCGCCATGAGGCGTGCCGCGCGGGGCCTGTTGGCCGGTGCGACAGGGGTGCGCTTCATATTGGTTGCTCCTCTTGCTCGAATCGGGTGAGGGGACGGGAGGCCCGGCGCCGGGACGCGGCGGTGCGCAGCCGCGTCCACGTCCCGGTCAGGCCGCCGGGAAGGAACAGCACGACGGCGACGACGGCGGCGCCGTACAGGATCCGGGCGGCCTCGGCGGGGGAGACGCCGCCCGAGCCCGGTGCGGCGACGAGCGGCAGGTCGTCGCCGAACCGGGTGAGGAGCTGGGGCAGGACGGAGACGAACACCGCGCCCGCGACGGCCCCGGCCGCGGTGCCGAGCCCGCCGATGACGATCATGGCGAGGTAGTCCAGGGACAGGAACATGCCGAAGTAGTCGGGGACGGTCCGCCGGAACGCCAGCGCGAGCAGCGCCCCGGCGGCTCCCGCGTACATCGACGACAGCACGAACACGCCCGCCCGGTAGCGCGCCACCGGGACGCCCATCACCGCCGCCGCGACCTCGTGGTCGCGGATGGTGTTGAGGGCCCGTCCGGGCCGTCCGCGCAGGATGCCGCGCGCGATCCACACGGCCGGGATCAGCAGCACGACGGCGAGGAACCACAGCCGTTCCAGCGCGCCGAGCGGGACGGCGAACACCACCAGTTCGGGGGCGTCGTCGAAGCGGAACCCGGCGATCTCCAGCGGCGGGACGTCCCGCCCGTTGAACCCGCCGGTGACGCTCTCGGCGTTGAACAGCAGGTGCTGCCCGATGAAGATCAGCGCGAGGGACGCGATGCCGAGGTAGGTGCCGCGCAGCCGTCCGGCGATGGGACTGAACAGCCCGCCCGCGACGCCCGCGAGCAGGATCGCGCCGAGGAAAGCCAGCGGGGTCGGCAGCCCGAGCCCCGAGAGCCGCGGCCCGGAGTCGGACGCCAGGTAGACGTACCCGTACGCGCCGACCGCGAGGAAGAAGGCGTGCCCCATCGACAGCTGCCCGGTGGCGCCGGTGAGCAGGTTCAGGCCGATGGCGCCGATCGCCGCCGACATCGCGAACAGGCCCGTCTGCAGCCAGAACGCGTCCAGGTAGAACGGCATGGCCAGCAGGACGAAGGTGCCCGCGGCGGCGGCCGCGAGCCGGATCCGGAGGTCAGACACGCGACAGCTCCCTCGTCCCGAACAGCCCGGCGGGACGGACGAGCAGCACCGCGAGCATCACCAGGAACGGCGCCACGTCGCCGATGCCGCGTCCGAGGAACGCGAGCTCGCCCTGGTACCCGGTCACCAGCGACTCGGTGAGCCCGACGGCGAGACCGCCGACGAGCGCCCCCGTCGTGGAGTCCAGGCCGCCGAGGATCGCGGCCGGGAACGCCTTCATCGCGGCGAACGAGGTGGCGCGGTCCAGGCCCGGGGTGGGGAACACGGTCAGGAACAGTGCCGCCACCGCCGCGAGCGCGCCCGCGATCGCCCACGCGGCGAGCGACACGCGGCTGAGCCGGACGCCCATGAGCGCGGCCGTCTCGCCGTCCTCGGCCGCCGCCCGCATCGCCACGCCCCACGGCGTGAGGCGGAACGCCAGCAGGAACGCGGTGATCAGGACGGTCGCGGTCACGAACGCGGCGATCCGCGTCTGCGCGACGCCGATGCCCGCCACCTCGACGAACTCGTCACCCCACGGGTCGCCGAGCGACAGGACCTGCGTGCCGATCTCCCGGGTCAGCGCCGTGGTCAGCACGATGTCGACGCCGATCGTGACGATCGCCAGGACGGAGCGGTCCTCCGCCCGGGCGCGCCGCAGCACCAGCAGCTCCACCAGCGCGCCCGCGGCGGCCGCCGCGGCGATGCCCGCGCCGAGCGCCGGCAGGAACCCGATGTCGTCGTGCAGCACGGCCGTCACGTAGCCGCCCGCCAGCAGCAGGGAGGCGTGCGCGAAGTTGACCACCTCGGTGGCCTTGAAGATGATCACGAAGCCGAGGGCGATCAGCGCGTACACCGACCCCGCCGAGACCCCGTTGACCACCAGCTCGATGAACGTGCTCAAGGATTTCCCTCCGAATCGGGGGCGTCCGCGGGCGCGTGCGCGGCGCCGAGGTAGGCGCGGATCACGGCCGGGTCGCGCTGCACCGCCGCGGGCGCGCCGCCCGCGATGCGCCTGCCGAAGTCCAGGACGGTGACCTCGTCGGCCAGCCGCATGACCATCCCCATGTCGTGCTCGACCAGCAGGACCGACAGGCCGAGGTCGGCGCGTGCGCGGCGGATGACCTCCGCCATCCGCCGCCGCTCCGCGCCGTTCATCCCGGCCACCGGCTCGTCCAGGAGCAGCAGCCGGGGCTCCATCGCGAGCGCCCGGGCCAGCTCGACCCGCTTGCGCACGCCGTAGGACAGCGGCCCGACGGGCGCGGCCAGGTGCTCGCCGACGCCGACGAACGCGGCGATGTCGCGGACCCGGGCCCGGTGCCGCGCGTCCTCCCCGCGCGCCCACGGCATCCGCAGTCCCGCCGAGGCGAACCCGGCCCGGGTGAGGCGGTGCCGCCCGAGCATGAGGTTGTCCTCGACGGACAGGTGCCGCGACAGCGCGATGTTCTGGAACGTCCGGGCGACGCCGAGGGCCGCGATCCGGTGCGGCGGCAGGGCGGTGAGCTCCGCCCCGCCGAACCGCACGCTTCCCTCGCTCGCCCGGTAGACGCCCGACAGGACGTTGAAGCACGTCGACTTGCCCGCGCCGTTCGGTCCGATGATCGCGTGGACGCTGCCGGGCGCGACGGTGAAGCCCACCCCGTCCAGCGCGGTCAGCCCCGCGAACCGCACCGTGAGCCCGCTGACGCGCAGCTCGCCGGCCTCCGTCCCGTCCCCGCTCATCCGGCGGACCACCGCTCCAGCGAGGGCCCGTCCCCGGTCTGCGGGGCCTCGGCGTCCTCGCCGCCGACGCCGAGGTAGCGGCGCCTGACCTCGTCGCTCGCCGCCAGCTCGGCCGACGGGCCGTGCAGCGTCACCGCGCCGACCTCCAGCACGTGCGCGGACGACGACAGCTCCAGCGCCAGCGCCGCGTTCTGCTCGATCAGCAGGATCGCCGTGCCCTGCAGGTTGATCTCCCGGACGGTCTCGGCGATGCGCTCGGCCATCAGCGGCGCGAGTCCGAGCGTCGGCTCGTCCAGCAGCAGGACGGCCGGGCATGCCATCAGCGCCCGCCCGATCGCGAGCATCTGCTGCTCGCCGCCCGACAGCAGTCCGGCGCGCTGGCGCGCCCGCTCCGCCAGCAGCGGGAACAGCGTGAGCACCCGCGCGCGGGCCTTCGCGGCGTCGGACCGGCTCGGCGCGCCGAGCGCGCCCGCCCGCAGGTTCTCCTCGACGCTGAGCCGGCCGAACACCCGGCGGCCCTCGGGGACCTGCACCACCCCGGCCGCCACGACGGTGGCCGGGTGCAGGCCGACCAGGGGCCGCGCGCCGAGCTTCACCGTGCCCGCGTCGACCGCGCCGCGGTGGAACGGCAGCGTGCCCGAGATCGCGCGGAGCAGGGTCGTCTTGCCGGCCCCGTTCGCGCCGAGGACGGCCGTGACCGATCCCGCCGGGACGTCCAGCGAGACCTCGCGCAGGGCCCGCACCGCCCGCCCGTAGCTCACCGACAGCCCACGGACCGCGAGGGTCCCGTTCGCCATGCGCCCCTCCAGAAGTTCGTGTGACCGGCACCCCAGCACGGGGCCCCGACCTGCGTCCACGGGCCGGGGGCAAGACGGGGCGGGGGTCCAATCGAACGTCGTTCGGGTTGTGCGGGGAGCACAGTGCGGGCCGATTCGGGTCGACGTTCGACCTTCTGGGGGTTCGAGTGCGTATGACCGGTCATGAGGCTGACGGCATGGAACCGTTCGCGGCGGCCCGCCGCCCTCGCCGGCGCGCTCGCGCTGGCCGCCGCGCTCACGGGTGCCTGCGAGTTCGACCCCGCCGCGGCGGGTTCCGGCGCCCGCCCCGCGGCGCAGGGCACCCGTATCGCGTCCCGCGCGCCCGCCCCGCGGCAGAGCGCCCCGGCCAGGTTCGACGAGCGCGAGTTCCGGGAGGACGTCCGGACCGCCGAGGCGCTCACCGACGACTTCTGGCGGCGGCACTGGGACCGCCTGTTCACGGGGGAGTACAGCTCACCGCGGGTCGTCGGCCTCTACGACGGCCGCGACCCGGCCTCGGCGCCGGTGTGCGGCCGCGAGCGGTTCGAACCCGACAACGCGGCCTACTGCCCGTCAGGGGACTTCGTCGCCTGGGACGCCCACCTGATGCGCTCGGGGTACGCGCGCGGCGACGCGTGGGTCTACCTGGTGATCTCGCACGAGTGGGGCCACGCGGTCCAGAACCGGCTCCGGCGCGGCCTGGTGTCGCCCGCCGCGGAGCTGCAGGCCGACTGCCTCGCGGGAGCCGCCCTCTACGGCTCGTCCGACGACGGCACGCTGCGGTTCGAGGACGGCGACGAGCAGGAGCTGGTGGACGCCTTCAAGGTCATCGGCGACCGGGCGCCCTGGACCAGGCCCGGCGACCACGGCTCGGCCGTCCAGCGGCTGCGCAGCTTCTCGCGCGGCGGCGAGAACGGCGTGCGGGCCTGCTTCACCTGAGGTGGCGCTCCACCGACTCGACCTTGGCGTCGAGGGCGCCGGTCACGCCGGGCCGGATGTCGGCCTTGACGACGAGGCTCACCCGCGGCGCCCGTGCCGCGACCGCGTCGGTGGCGGCCTTCACCACGGCCATCACCTCGTCCCACTCGCCCTCGATCGTGGTGAACATGGCGTCGGTCCGGTTGGGCAGGCCGCTCGCCCGCACCACCCGGACCGCCTCGGCGACGATCTCGCCGACCTCCTCGCCCGCGCCGAGCGGGGTGACCGAGAACGCGACGAGCATCGCGCACCTCCGAACCTAGGGTTGGACGACCTGCCGTACCACGATCTCATCCAGCCGCCGCTCGACGACCACCCCCACCGGCCAGTCGCGCACGAGGCAGCGCAGCAGGGCCGCCTCGTGCTCGGCGAAGGAGGGGTCGCAGCCCTGCTGTTCGAGGCTGGAGCGGATGGCCAGGACGTAGTCGGCGTCGGTGAAGCCCGGGACGTCGCGGACCATCGCCGTGGTCGTGGCGCGATGGGAGTTGAGCCCGGCGAAGGAGCGGCCGCATCCGCAGCCGCCGTCCGGGTCGTCGCGGTCGCGGGCGCACACCGTCCCGATGTGGACCAGTTCGCCTTCGACGCACCAGTCGAAGTCGTTGCCGCGGAATCCCTGGCTGGAGTTGGTGGCGGTGAGAAGTTTCAAGGCCATGCCCCCTCGGCTCGTGGACGCCGGACCACCGTACGACGAGGGTCTGACGTAACGTCGGGAACATGAGCGAAGACGACGACGTCCTGCTGCACCGCGACGGCCCGTTCACCACGATCACCATGAACCGGCCGCGCCGCCGCAACGCGCTCTCCCGCGACTTCCTCCTCCGGCTCACCGAGGCGTTCCGGGAGGTGGGGAAGAGCGACGCCCGCGGGGTGGTCCTCGCCGCCGGCGGACCGGTCTTCTCCGCCGGGCACGACTTCGCCGACATGGCCGGCGCGTCCCACGCCGACGTCCGCGACCTGCTGCGGGTCTGCACGGACCTGATGGGGAAGATCCAGTCGATCCCGCAGGTGGTGGTGGCCCGCGTGCACGGCCTCGCGACCGCCGCCGGCTGCCAGCTCGTGGCGAGCTGCGACCTGGCAGTCGCCGCGGAGAGCGCGGGCTTCGCCGCGCCCGGCGGCAGGGGCGGCTGGTTCTGCCACACGCCCCTGGTGGCCATATCCCACAACGTCGGCCGCAAGCGCGCCGCCGAGATGGCCCTCACCGGCGAGGTCGTCGACGCGGCCACGGCCGCCGAGTGGGGGCTGATCAACTACGCGGTCCCCGACGACGAGCTCGACAAGGCCGTCCTCGACCTCCTGCAGCGCGCCACCCAGGGCAGCCCGCGCAGCAAGGCGCTCGGCAAGCAGGCCATGTACGCCCAGTTCGACCGCCCCGAGCAGGACGCCTACGCCTATGCGATCGAGGTGATGGCCGCCTCCAGCCAGACTCCGGAGGCGCAGGAGGGCATGGCGGCGTTCCTGGAGAAGCGCCGCCCGGAGTGGCCCGCCTAGGGCCCGCTGAAAGGGGCCTGGCCCGCTCCGGGAACGGTGCGTCGCTGTGCGTAGGGCGGGCGGGACTCGAACCCGCGACCGGGAGATTATGAGTCTCCTGCTCTGACCAGCTGAGCTACCGCCCCGAGGCGTCTCCCCGCACCGGCCGGGGCGTCGCCGGGTGCAATCCTAGCGGCGGGCGTTTCCCGAGGGCCACCGCGAACACCGATGTCCTGGTCGCGATGTCCTACCTGAGGGGGTGGGATGTCATACCTGGTACCGAGTGACGGGCCCTGGTACCCGTCGGTAGGGTCCCGCGTATGTCCAGACGCATCCTCGCTCTCGTGCCCGTCCTGCTCGCGCTGGTCTTCGCCGGCGCCTGCGACGGCGGGTCCGGCGGGCCCGCGAAGAAGGCCGACTTCGACGCCGCGCAGACCCTCCGGCAGGCCGCGCAGGCCATGGGGGGCCTGAAGAGCGTCGCGTTCACCCTGGAGTCGGAGGGCAGGACCCCGGTCATGGTGAAGGGCGGCGACATGAAGCTGCTCCGCAGCGGCGACGCCGAGGGGACGCTGGCGGTGGAGCAGCAGGGTCAGAAGGTCGAGATGAAGGTCGTCGCGGTCGGGGACAGCATCTACCTGGACGCCGGGACGGGCGGCTGGCGCAAGCTGCCGAAGGGCCTGGCGGCGAGCGTGTACGACCCGTCGGCGGTCCTGGACCCGCAGCGGGGGATCGCGAAGCTCCTGACGTCGGCGGGGGAGCCGTCGCCCGAGGCGGTGGAGAAGGTGGACGGCAAGGAGGCCTACCGTGTGGCCGCGAAGCTGCCCAAGGACCAGGTCGCCGGTCTGATCCCCGGCATCGACGAGGACATGGACGGCCAGATCTGGGTGAGCAGGGCCGACCACCGGCTGCTGAAGGTGCGGGGGGCGTTCCCGAAGAAGCAGGGCGCGGTGACGATCGAGTTCACCGAGTTCGACGCCCCGTACAAGATCAGCGCGCCGCGGTGAGCGGCCGTCGCCGGGTCGCGATCGGCACCGGCGGTGCGGTGGTGCTGCTGGCCGCGTTGGACGCCTACGTCGTGACGACGATCCTGGTGCCGGTGGTCAAGGACCTCGGGATCCCGGTGAACCGGCTGGAGCGGGTGACGCCCGTCCTGACGGGGTTCCTGCTGGGGTACGTGGCGGCGATGCCGCTGCTCGGGCAGCTGTCGGACCGGTTCGGGCGGCGGCCGGTGCTGCAGGCGTGCCTGGTGTTCTTCGCGGCCGGGTCGGTGGTGACGGCACTGGCGCACGACGTCCCGGTGCTGACGGGGGGCCGGGTCGTGCAGGGCGTCGCGGGCGGCGCGCTGCTGCCGGTGACGATGGCGCTGGCCGGCGACCTCTGGGAGGAGCGGCAGCGCCCGGTCGTGCTCGGCGCGGTGGGGGCGGCGCAGGAGCTGGGAAGCGTGCTGGGCCCGCTGTACGGGGCGGGGATCGCGGCGGCGCTCGACTGGCGGGCGATCTTCTGGATCAACCTGCCGCTGGTGGCGGTGGCGATGGCGGCCGTGCAGGTCGCGGTGCCGGGCGGGCGCCCGTCCGGGCCGCGGCCGGGCGTGGACGTCGTGGGCGGCCTGCTGCTGGCCCTCGGGCTCGGCCTGCTGGTCGCCGCCGTCTACAACCCCGAGCCGCAGGAGGCGGCCCTGCCGCCGTGGGGCCTGCCGGCGCTGGGCGCGGGCGCCGCCGTCCTGGCGGTGTTCGTGCTGTGGGAGATCAGGTCCAGGACGCGGTTGCTCGACCTGTCGGGCGTGCGGCGGGGGCCGCTGCTGGCGACCCTCGGCGTGAGCCTGCTGTCGGGCGCGGCGCTGATGGTGACGCTCGTGGACGTCGTGCTGGTCGCGCAGACCGTCCTGCACAAGGACGTGACCGACGGCGCGCTGCTGCTGACGCGGTTCCTCGTGGCCCTGCCCGTCGCGGCGGTGGCCGGCGGCCTGGTGGCGCGGCGGGTGGGGGAGCGCTGGCCGATGGCCGTGGGGATGGCCGTCTCCGCCGGTGGCTACCTGCTCATCGCCGGCTGGCCGGCCGACCTGGCGGGCGCGTCGTACGGCCCGCTGCCGAGGATGGACGTCGACCTCGTCGTGACGGGCCTCGGCCTCGGCCTGGTGATCGCACCGGTGTCGTCGGCGGTGCTCTCGTTCGTCCCGGCCGCGCGGCACGGCGTCGCGTCCGCGGCCGTGGTCGTCGCGCGGATGATGGGGATGCTGCTCGGCATCTCCGCGCTCACCGCGTGGGGTTTCCACCGGTTCCACGCCCTCACGGCCGATCTGAAGCCGCCCCTGCCGTTCCTGATGTCCAAGCAGGAGTTCGCGGCCCAGATGAAGATCTACAACGCGGCCCTCCAGGACGCGTTGCGGACCGAATACCGCGAGATTTTCTGGATCACCGCGGGGATGTGCCTGCTCGGGGCGCTGCTCGCCCTGGCCGCCGGGACGCGGCGGGACGCCCCTCCCGGCGCCCCGGCCGACGGCCGGATTCGGGCGTCGGCCCGGCATATCGGCCCGGAAACCGGAGATGATTCGGCCACCGGGGATGTGCCGATCAACGAGCTCGGGAATATCCTGGGAAAAGATGGCTAAAGGCCTCTTGCCGGGAGGGCACTCCCCGGGGAGGTGAACGCAGATGCGCAGGTCCGGCATCGGCCGAGGAGGCACGCCGCTCACCAGGCTGCGCCGACGCCTCGGCTTGGAGCGCAGCGAGCTGCGCCGCCGGGTGGACCGCGTCCAGCGGCGGATCGCCCTGGGGCTCCTCCTGCTGCTGCTCGGCGCCGCCGCGCCGCTCGCCGCCTGGACCGCGTCCTGGTCCTACTCCGCGGGGACGCGTGCGGAGAACGCGGAGCGGGCGGACCGCCGCCAGGTCGTCGCCACGGTCACCTCGACCGGCGGCCTGGGCTCCTCCGGCGACCGCTACATCCACGAGACGGTCCAGGCCACCTGGCCGGGCGCGGACGGCAGGCCCCACGCCGGATCGCTGCCGGCCTGGAAGAACGCCAAGGTCGGCGCGCACCGGACGATCTGGGTGGACCGGCGGAGCGAACCGTCCGTCCGGCCCCGCCCGCACAGCCGCACCGTCACCGACGCCGCGTACGCGGCCGGCGCCACCGTGCTCGGCTGCGCCCTGCCCGTCCTGATGGCCTACGCCGTCGTCCGGCGCCGCTGCGACCGGTACCGCGACGAGATGTGGGAGGCCGACTGGGCGCGCCTGGACGCCGCCGGCCACAACCCCCGCTCCTGAGCCCTTCTACGGCACCCCTCACACGGCCTACGGCACCCCTCACACGACCTACGGCACCGCTCACACGGCCTACGGCACGAGGAGGGCGCGGGCCGTCTGGACGAGGGCCGCGTTGTCGGCCGCGGGGGCGCCGTCGGGGAGTTCGAGGGTGTCCTCCAGCCCGATGCGGACGTCGAGGTTCAGCCTGACGGCGAGCCGCAGCACCGGCCACGCGCCGCCGTCCTCGCCGTGCAGCAGGATCGGGCGCGACAGGCGCGTGCCGAGGTCGTGCAGCAGCTCCTTGGCCGTGTCGGTCGCGGTCTCCGCGTCGGTGTCGGTGACCTCCGCGAGGATCCGCAGCACATGGTGGGCGTGCGGCCAGCCGAGGAACCGCGCCGCCGCGTCGCTGCCGGAGAAGATCCCCGCCTCGATCGCGACGCCGCGTTCGAACAGCGCCTCGGCGACCAGTTCGGCGCCCTCCTCGTGGAAGTTCACCGAGGCGTGGTCGGGCAGGACGGTCCAGGAGCGCACCAGCGCGGCACGCTCGACCGGGTCGGGCGCGGCCCAGGCGCCGGTGGTCACCCCGACGGGGACCGACGGGGTGGCGGCGCGGACGGCGGCGACGGTCTCGGCGACGCGGGACGCCTCCAGGGTGTCGGCGCCCGCGTCGTCCTTGGGATGCAGATGGACGTCCTGCGCGCCCACGTCGGCCGCGGCGCGGACCGCCGCGGCGATCTCCTCCGGGGACGTCGGAACGCCCTCGGTCCGGCTTCCGTTGGGGCAGACCTGGAGCATGATCCCGATCATCTCAGGTCCGGATCAGGGCGTGATGACGCAGGGTCCCCCGCCGCACACGTCCACGACGGCCCCGGTGGTGAGGAAGGCCGCCTTCTGCCTGCGCGCGTCGGCGTTGTTGCGGGGGTCCGAGTGCGGATCGCGCCCCTCGGTGGGAGGCGTGTTGGTGAGCGGCGGGACGGGCGAGCCGCTGTCCCAGACGACCATGGCTGAGCCCTCGTAGGACGAGCCGAACGTCGGAATGCCCCAATAGGGCGCCTTGTCCGGGCTGCGGCCCGGGGTGACGGTCGGCGCGTGGACGCGGGCGCCGATCGTGCGCGCCTGGACCTCGGCGGCGACCGGGGCGACCTGGTGGTCGCCGAACGCCACGTGCATCAGCACGCGGTGCTTCGGCGTGTTCGGCAGCGGGTCGTCGGTCATGTGCCAGGCGTAGCCGTCGGCCTCGCCCCGGTCCCACAGCATCTGGAGCAGAGCGAGGCCGATCTGCTGGTCGAGCCTGTCCGGGTAGAACAGGTCGAGGACCTTCGCGTACTGCGGGAAGTCGGCGCTGCGGTTGAGCAGCGTGCTGTAGTTCATCGCCGGGACGCCGAGGACGGCGCGGCGGACGTCGGGGGAGACCGCGGTGAGCGCGCCGCCCATGATGCCGCCCTGACTGTTGCCGTCGTAGGTGAGCTCCGCCCCGGCGTCGATCAGGGGCGCGCCCGCGTCGTTCTGGAACGCCTTGTTCCCCGCGAACCCGCGGGTCATCGCGCGGCCGAGGAAGGTGAAGTTCACGAGGCTCTGCTGGAGGCGGTCGGCGACCGTCCGGAAGCGGGTGAGGTCGGCGAGCGCGGAGACGACGTTCGGGACGTCCTCGTCCGCCATCCCGATCCACTTGGTCGCGCAGAACACGAAGCCGTGCTCGGCGGCCATCGCCTTGACGTTGCCCGCGTCGACCTCTCCCTCGCTGCCGAGCAGGCCGTGCCCGTAGAGGGCGGGGCGCGCGGGCCGGGTGAGCGCCGAGCGCGGGATCTCGCACTGGAACGGGACGGCCTGGGAGTTGCCCGGCAGTTGCGAGGGCATGCCGTCCGCGCCGCGGTGCAGGGCCGATCCGGGCAGCCCGCCGTACTGGTCGAGGTAGCTCGGCGCCCAGACGACCCCCTTCACCTCGCGGGCGATCTTGTCGTCCACGTCGTCGGCCACCTGCGTGACCAGGAAGGAGGGGGATCGGTCGCCGAGACCGCGCAGCGCGTCGTCGCGCATGCGGAGCACGGGCCCGGTGAGGCTCTGCCGGCTCGCGACGGTGAAGTCCCAGGCGAGGTACAGCCCGTTCCGGCCCACGCCGCCGGCCTGGAGCGCGGCGAGGACCCGCCTGCCGTCCCGCTGCCGCGCCGCGAGCGGGTCGCCCGCCGGCAGGTCCGGACCGAGGATCTTGGTGAACGCGGCGTTCGGCCCGATCGGGTCGCCGGACGCGTCGCGCAGGTCGCGCAGCGCGACGGCGTAGCGGTGGCCCTCGCGGAAGTTGCGGGCCGGGCGGATGATCAGCGCCCGGCGGTCGGCGGGGGCGTTCGCGTCCAGTTCCGCCCAGTACGGCCAGCGCTCGCCGGTCGCGGTGTCGACGATGACGATCGGGGCGTCGTCGCGCAGCGACGCGCCGACGTCGGTGACGGGCGCGATGCCGGTGCGGGCCAGGTCGAGGCCGGGGACGCGGCTGAGCAGCATCGATCCGGGGGAGAAGCCGTCGGCGCGGTTCCACTCGCCCGGCGACACGGGCACGCCGAGCGAGTTCTTCAGCGTCGTCCGCAGGTGGACGCGGCGGCCGGTGGGCGTGCCGCCGTCGGCGACCGTGTACCAGTCGTTCGGGAACGGCAGCAGGCACGCGGCGGGGTCGATCGGGTCGCAGCCGTCGCCGGCCTGCGCCGCCGCCGGCGGCACGGCGGCCGGGCCGCTCAGCAGCGCGAGGGACGCGGCGAGCGCCGCGCATGCCGACAGGGTGCGCTGGGGGAGACGCAACGTCCACCTCCGGAAGAGCCGCGGCGTTAGCGGGATCTTGGTCTCAGCGCACGCTCAGGTCAATGGGTGTCCAGAAGTGGTCAGACCGCTTATCGGTCGAGGCGGGGCCGTGGGAGCGCAGGACGACGGGCGCGCCCAGCGCGGCCTCGATCGTCTCCACCGGGCGGCCGAGCGGGGCGTACACGGGGCGCGCCGTCAGGAGGCGGCGGGTGAGGGCGGCCTGGCGGTCCAGGTCGGGCGGCCCCGTCTCCAGGCGCCCGACCCGTTCGCCGTCCATCTCGTAGGAGTGGCAGACACGCAGGTCTGGACGTGCCCCTGCTACGTCCAGGTGCGTGACCGCCAGGCCGTCCACGCCGCCCGTCACCTCCAGCGCGTACCGGAGCGCCACGGCGTCGAGGTGGCCGACGCGGAACGCGCCCTGCCAGCGTCCCGTGCCGTTGTGCCGGTCCGGGAGGTCCGCGGTCAGCGCCGGGTCCTCGGTGACGAACGGGCCGGGGCCGTGCCGCGTCGCGTACGCGCGCAGCACCCCGAGTCGCGTCGCGGACGCGCCCGCCTCGGCCAGCAGCGTCTCGGCGTTGGCGAACGTCGTCGTCGACCACGTCGTGTACGGGTGGAAGCCGTGCCACTCGTCCAGCAGGACCCCCTGGGCGCCCTCGAACACCACGTTCCCGGTGCGGAGCAGAGCGGGCAGGTGGCCGGGGCCGACGATCCGCACCCGCTCGGCGAACGCGGTGAAGGCCTCGGCGCACGCGCCGGCGTCCGGGACGTCCTCGCCGCCGGGGAACGCCGCCCGGTACCAGTCGCGGACGGCGGCGAGGCGGCGCCGCAGCCGGGCGGGCGACAGGCAGTCGCCCGCCCGCGGCGCGTCGTCGTGCGCCATGGCGTAGGACGCGGTCTCGCCGATGCCCATGCCGCACGACCCGTGCCGGGCCGCGCCGCGCGCCGACTCCCGCGCGCGGTTGGCGGCCCGGTGGTAGGGCGTCGTGAGCAGGGCCTCCCCGTCGACGGTGAGCCGGCCGAGCGGGTCGGGGACTCCGAGCGCCCTCAGGTGCTCGGCCTCGGCCGCGAGCGCCAGCGGGTCGACGAGCATGAAGCGCGACAGGTGCGTCCGGACTCCCGGCGTGAACGTGCCCGAGCCGAACTGGGCGAACGTGTGGTGCCGCCCGTCCGGCGCGACGACGTTGTGCGCGGCCTGCGCGCCGCCGTTGAACCGCACGACCGCCGTGACCTTGTTACCCGTGGGGGGCCGGCTCCCCGCGCGGAGCGCGGCGGTGCGGCAGAGGTGGTCGACGACCGTGCCCTTGCCCGCGTCCCCGAAGCCGAGGTCGACGACGATCACGTGGCCCATGGCTCAGAGCCGGGTCGTCGCGGTCGGGCCGGAGGCGTCCAGGCCGGGCGGCGTCGAGGAGACCGCGACGGGCGCGCGGGCCGCGTCCAGCCGGGCGAGCGCGCGCGACACCGAGGCACCGGCGTCCGAGCCCGCCTCCGCCAGGTGCTCCAGCCCTTCGCCGAGGTCGATGGCGTCCTCGGCGAGCCCGACCGTCAGCGCGATCGTCTCGCAGACCGCGTCCAGGTCGTCCAGGTAGAGCACGTTCTGGCCGAGCAGCCCCTGCCAGAAGTCCTTCAGCTCGCGGTTGCCGGCGTGGTAGGCGCCCTCCGGGATGATGAAGTACACGTCGTACCGGCGCTGCAGTTCGCGGACGAGCTCCGCGATCGGGACGTCCTCGTCCGGCTCGCCGCCGATCACCGCGGCGATCTCGCGGCGCTTCGCCTTCGGGTAGGCCAGTTCGTCCCCGATCATGAACAGGTAGCCGCGCTTGCCCCGCTTGTCGAAGCAGTCGATCGAGGTGTGCCGCGCCATGAAGTACATGGCCAGCTCGTAGGACTCGCGCATCTGGCCGCCGCCCCCGCCTTCGAGAAGGATCTTGCCGAGGTCGTCGTCCATCCGGTTGTCGGCCTCGAACTGCCCGACCTGCAGCGGCGCCCGGTCGCAGGTCGCGTCGCCGACCGCGCCGAACAGGATGTGCGGGTGCTCGACGTACCCCTTGCGCAGCAGCAGCCCGAGCAGGTCGGGGAGCTTCGCCTGCAGCGTCCGCGGCACGGTCCCCATCGAGCCGGTCACGTCGAACAGCACGCCGATCGCGAGCGACTCGGGGTGGTCGGCGGAGTCCCGGCTCTCCCGGGCGGTCACGCCGCGCGGGTCCAGGTCGGAGTGGACGGCGGTGGCGCCGCCGTCGGAGTAGGCGAACGCGCTGGCGCCGGTGGACGCGCGGTAGCTCGCGTGCGCGGCGTAGACGTCGGTGGACCAGTTTCCGCTTCCCATGATCTCTCTCCTTCAGCGGGTGGCGGGCATGTGGAAGGGGCGGAAGCGGCGCGGGCCGTAGAGCCGCTCCAGCAGCTCGTCGAACTCGGCCAGCAGCCGCCAGGCGTCGGCGGGGCGCCGGTTCTGCGCCGGCAGCGTGCAGCCGCGCGCGAACGAGCGCATCGCCTTCGGGGCCTTGTCGCCCATCAGGTCGGTGATGCACCGGGTGGCCATGAAGATGTCGGTCGCCGGGCTCGCCGGCCGCCGTCCCGGCACCTCGGGCGGGTACCAGCCGGCGTACCGGTCGACCATCGCCGGGACGCGCCCTGAGGGGTCGGTGTGCGCGTAGCAGCCGGGGACGGAGTAGCACCAGTCGACTAGGACCAGGCCGTGCTCCTCCGGGTGGATCATCACGTGGTCGGGGAGCACCGCGCCGTGCAGGACGCCCGCGCGGTGCGCGAAGCCGAGGCCGGCCAGCAGCCGACGCCACATCCAGGCCGCGTCGCGCGGGTCGACCCCGTCCGGATGGGCGCGCTTGACCGCCGCGAGGCTGTGGAAGCCGTCGAGCGCGGCGACCACGTTGACCTGCCGCTGCGTCCCGGTCGCTGCGTCCCGGTGCCGGAACGACTCGACGAGCCGCGGCACGTACGGCAGGAACCGGGCGTCGCCGTCCTTCGGAAGCTGGCGGAGCGCCACCGCCTCTCGTTCGAGCAGGTCGCCGTCCGCCGGGTCGCGCGGCATCTTCAGCAGCACCTCGCGGCCCGGCTCCGGGCGCGCCGCGTACAGCACCGCGAGGTCGCCGCCGATCGGGTCGCCCTCCAGCCGGTACGCATGGCGGCGCGTGGTGATCATCGTTTCGTCGCCGCGGTGGCGGGCGCGCCAGAGCGAGGTCAGCTTGACGAACGCCTCCCGGGTCCGGCCGCCGCCCGCGTCGGGGTGGACGAGCCGGGCCAGCCGCCGGTAGCGCCGCACCGCCTCCGCCTCGTCGTCGCCGAACAGGTCGGCGGGAACGCGGGCCCGGTCGAGCTGAGCCAGCGCCTCGTCCAGTTCCGCCGTGGTCATCTGATCTCCTCCTCCCGGCTCGGCCGCAGCAAGGCCGGATGCAGGAGCCTGGCGTCGCCGGCGCGGTAGAGCCGGGGGCGCGGGCCGCCGCGCCGTCCGCCGCGGTCGGACGTCGCGCCGGTGCTCTCCACGAACCCCGGGACGGACAAGACCTTGCGGTGGAAGTTGCCGGCGTGCAGTTCCTCGCCCCACACCGCCTCGTACACCGAGCGGAGCTCGGGGATGGTGAACTCGCCGCCGCAGAACGCCGCGGCGAGCGGGGTGTACTCCAGCTTCCCGCGGGCCCGCTCCAGCCCGTCCGACAGGATCCGCGCGTGGTCGAACGCCAGCCGGCGGGTGGTGCCGGGCCGCTGGTCCCCGGACTCCGCCAGGCCCAGCGCGTCCACCGGCGCCCACGCGGCGTCGGCCGCGTCGCCGCCCGCCTCCGGGTCCGGCAGCTCGGGCGCGAACGCCAGGTAGGCGACGGAGATGACGCGCATCCGCGGGTCGCGGCCGGGGGAGCCGTAGGTGCCGAGCTGCTCCAGGTGGACGCGGCCGAGCGCGCCGCCCTTGGCGCTGAGCCCGGTCTCCTCGGCCAGTTCCCGGACGGCCGCGTCGGGCAGGTCCTCGGCGTCGGTGCCCTGGAGCGGGCCGCCCGCCTGGACGAACCCGCCGGGCAGTGCCCACATCCCCTCGTAGGGGGCGTTCCCCCGCCGCACCAGCAGGACGTGGAGGGCGCCGTCGCGGATGGTGAGCGCGACCACGTCCACCGTCACGGCGACAGGGTCGTAGTCGCGCGGGTCGTAGTTCGCGAGGAACTCGCTCTCGTCGCGCCTCGGCTCCGGGGTCATCCGCCCGCCTCCCGTCGATCTCCGTCTGAGTAAATCTCAAGGTGAGTTCATCTCGATATGAGAAGAACATAACCGAGACCCGGGGGCGCTGTCCAGTGCGTACCTCCGGAGACGAGCGAGGGCGCCGCCCCGTGAGGGGGGCGACGCCCTGGGTCGTTCAGCGGGCCCGGGTTCGGCAGGCCCGGCGTTCGGCGGAACTTTACAAAACGGAAGTTCTGCGGTGCGGCCTCAGCGGCGGTGCCGGCCGCCGTGCGGGGGTTCCTGGTGCTCCCCGCTCTGGCCGCGTCCGCCCCGCGGGCCGTACGGGTCCGGGACGCCCGGGTCGAGCGCGTACGGATCGTCGGCCTGGCCGGAGGGGTACCGCTCCGGGGCGCGCTCTCCGGAACGGGGATCGCGGGCGAACTGGCCGCCCGGCTGCCGTCCGGTCGAGTACCGGCCGGTCGGGTAGGAGCTCTCGGGCGCGCCGGAGTGCCGCTCGGCCGGCCGGCTCCCCGTCCCGTACGGCCCGGGGGAGGAGTAGGCGTCCCGCGGGCCGGGCGGCGGGGCCATGCCGGGCGGCGGGGCCATGCCGGGCGGCGGGGCCATGCCGGGCGGGGGAGCGGGGGCGAGCCGCGCGGTGACGGGGCGTTCGGGCGGCGCGTCCAGCAGGAGCTTCATCTGGCTCTTGCGGCGCCCGTAGACCAGGTACAGGACGAGCCCGACCGCCATCCAGACGGCGAAGTACCCCCAGGTCTGGACGTTCAGGTTCAGCATCAGCCAGCCCACCGCGACGATCGTCAGCAGGACGACCAGCGGTGCCGCGGGCATCCGGAAGGGCCGGTGCAGGTCGGGCCGGGAGCGGCGCAGTGCCAGCACCGCCGCCGCGACGAACAGGAACGCGAACAGGCTGCCGATCACGACGAGCTGCTCCAGCGTGAGCACGTCGACCGTCTGCGACATGACCACCGCCGCGCCGCCGGCGACGAGCGTGGCGCGGGACGGCACCTTGTAGCGGCTCATCGCGGCCAGGGGGCGCGGGAGCAGGCCGTCGCGCGAGATGGAGAACACCACCCGGGTCAGGCTGATCATCAGCACCAGGATCACGGTGGTCAGCGCGAGCATCGCGCCCACGTCGACGATCTTGCCCATCGCGCCGGCGCCGACCGAGTCGAAGGCCGCGGCGAGCAGGAGCTTGTCGGGGTTCAGCGTGGCGATGCCGTCCATCCCCATCATGCCGACCAGCGCGAACGCCACGGCCGCGTACAGCACGATCGCGATGACCAGGGCGGTGAGGATTCCGCGCGGGACCTTGCGGGGCGCGTCGTCGGTCTCCTCCGAGGCCGTCGCGATCAGGTCGAACCCGATGTAGGCGAAGGCGATCGCGGGCGCCGCCGCGAGCATGCCCCAGGTCCCGAACACGTGCGGGGTGCCGCCGCCGACCGCGCCGAGCACGGCGTCCAGCACCGTCTTCTCGCCCGCGGGCGCGGGCTGGGAGGGCGGCAGGAAGGGAGTGAGGTTGCCGGGGTGGAAGAACTTCAGCGCGGTCGCGATCACGAGCCCGATCACGATGACCTTGGCCAGCACCATGAACCACAGCGACTTCAGGCTCATCCGGCTGCCGCCGGCGAGCATCAGGACGACCAGCAGCAGGATGCCGAGCGCGAACACGTCCGGTCCCTTCTGCTGGCCGATCAGGTCGCCGAGCCCGCTCGGGATCGGCACCCCGAAGTCGTGCAGCGCCTGCGTCGCGTAGAGGGACCAGACCCGGGCGAGCACCGACGCGGCCAGCAGCAGTTCCATGATCAGGGCCCAGCCGACGACCCACGCCCAGACCTCGCCGAACGCGACGTAGGCGAAGGAGTAGGCGCTGCCCGCGACCGGGATGATCGAGGAGAGCTCGGCGAAGGCGAGCGCCGCCAGCACGCACACGCCGCCCGCGATGAGGAACGACACGAGCACGCCGGGCCCCGCCGTGGAGGACGCCTGCTCGCCGGCGATCTTGAAGATGCCGGATCCGATCATGACGCCGAGTCCGAGCACGACGAGATCGCGGGTCCGGTAGACCACGCGGAGCCGATGCCGGCCGCCATAGAGCCTGCCGGTCGCCTGCTCGACCGGCAGCCGGCGGAACATGTTGTTGCGCATGCGCATGTCCAAGGTCATAGGTGGTCCCCCAGGCCTGAACCCGCGCCGCTGATCGCGAGGTGACGGCTTGCTGAAGTCCCTAAGAATTCACCAGGTATGAGCAAAATAGCAACGTTTTGTGGGTGATTAGTGCGGTCAGGCGGTTGTCGGATCCTGCCAAGCGCCGCAGGTCGGCGACGTGTCGCAGCGGCTCACTCACGCTCGGCACAGGGAGGCCGAATCCCTTTCCGGTGGAGCGTTCCGAGCGAATACGCCTCATTTCCAATGAAGAAAGCGCTTAATGATCTTTGTGTCGTTCGGGCCCGCCGGGACCGGGCGCGACCGGGGTCGGCCGGTGCGGACGCTGGCGCGGGTTGAAGATCGGTGACAACGTAGGGGCGCCGCGTTCGTCTGGAGGTCCGGTGTTGCGCTCCTCGTCGCCCTCGCAAGCGTCCCCGTCCCGCCCGCCGGCGCCGCCGGGGCGATCGCGCAACCGGCGCCGCACGGCCGCCGTGGCCGCGCTGACGGTCGCCGCGTCCCTCACCGTCCCCGCCGCCGCGGGCGCCGCGCCCGTCACGGGGCCCGCGCCGGGGCACCCGGCCCCGCCGGCCAAGCAGGCGGTCGCGACCGGATTCGGCGGCGCGGTCTCCACCGTCGACCCGGACGCCAGCCGGACGGCCCTGGAGGTCCTCAGGCGCGGTGGCAACGCGATGGACGCGGCGGTCGCGTCGGCCGCGACGCTCGGGGTCACCGAGCCGTACGTGTCGGCCATCGGCGGCGGCGGCTACATCACCTACTACAACGCCAGGACGCGCCGCGTCTACGCGCTCGACGGCCGCGAGTTCGCGCCGGAGCGGATGCGCCAGGACTCCTTCGTCGACCCGGCGACGGGCAGGCCGCTGCCGTTCGACCAGGCCGTCACAAGCGGCCTGGGCGTCGGCGTGCCCGGCACCCTCGCCCAGTGGGACCTCGCGCTACGCCGCTTCGGCAGCCGCGACCTCGGCACCCTGCTGCGCCCGGCGATCGGCGTCGCGGACCGGGGCTTCGTCGTCGACCAGGAGTTCCACGACCAGACCGCGGTGAACGAGGCGCGCTTCCGCGACATCGTCCCGACCCGCGAGCTGTTCCTGCCCGGCGGGAAGGTGCCCGAGGTCGGCTCGGTGTTCCGCAACCCCGACCTCGCCGGCACCTACCGGGAGCTGGCGAGGCGCGGCACGGACTGGTTCTACGAGGGCGGGCTCGGCAAGGAGATCGTCAAGACGGTCGCCAGGCCGCCGGTGGACCCGAAGGCGACCCGCGTCGTCCGCCCCGGCCTCATGGAGCGCTCCGACCTCGACGCCTACCGGGCGGTGCCGCGCAAGCCCACCCACGTCCCCTACCGGGGGACGGACGTGTACGGCATGCCGCCGTCGTCGTCCGGCGGCTCCACGGTCGGGGAGGCGCTCAACATCCTCGGCAACTTCCGGCTCGACCCGCGCGACCCGGTCACGGCCCTGCACTACTACCTGGAGGCGTCCAAGCTCGCCTACGCCGACCGCGGCCGCTACGTCGGCGACGCCGACAAGGTGGACGTGCCGCTGGAGGAGCTGCTGTCCTCCGGGTTCGCCCGCGAGCGCGCCTGCCAGATCAGGCCGGACCAGGCCGCCCCCGCGCCGGTCGCCCCCGGCTCGCCCGACGGCCGCTACGAGCCGTGCGTCCCACCGGGCACCCAGACCAGGGCGCTGGCGTTCGAGGGCCCGCAGACCACCCACCTCGTCGTCGCCGACAAGTGGGGCGACGTCGTGTCCTACACGCTGTCGATCGAGCAGTTCGGCGGCAGCGGCATCACCGTGCCGGGGCGCGGGTTCCTGCTGAACAACGAGCTGACCGACTTCTCCTTCCAGCCCCCGGCGCCCGGCCAGGCGCCCGACCCGAACCTGCCCGGCCCGCACAAGCGGCCGCGCAGCAGCATGGCCCCGACCCTGGTGCTCAAGGACGGGCGCCCGCGGCTCGCGGTCGGCACGCCCGGCGGCTCGACGATCATCACCACCGTGCTGCAGATCCTGCTGAACCGCATCGACCTCGGCATGGACCTGCCCGCCGCGCTCGCCGCGCCGCGCGCCACCCAGCGCAACACCCCGCAGGTCTTCGCCGAGCAGGCGTTCATCGACCGGTACGGTCGCGACCTCGCCGCCCGCGGCCACCGGCTGGAGCCGTTCCCCGGCCCGCCGCAGGGCGTGATCGGCGCCGCGACCGGGCTGGAGTTCCTGAGGCCCGGGCTCGTCCAGGCCGTCGCCGAACCGACCCGGCGGGGCGGCGGCAGCGCGCTCGTCGTCCGTCCGGCCCGTTGACACTTGCCTACCCCGGGGCGTGCCCGGACGGCGAGCGGGAAGGAGTCGTGCCATGGCGCACTCATACGTGCAGGTGACGACCGCGACCGACTCACGCGCCGAGGCCGCCGAGCTGGCCCGCTCGGCGGTCGCCGAGCGGCTCGTGGCCTGCGCGCAGCTGGTGGGCCCGATCGCCAGCACCTACTGGTGGGAGGGCGAGATCGAGTCGGCGGAGGAGTGGATGGTGCTGTTCAAGACCTCCGCCGACCGGTTCGACGAGCTGGCCTCCCTGATCACCGAGGGGCACTCCTACGACACCCCGGAGATCATCGCGACCCCCGTGGTGGCGGGCAGCATGGACTACCTCGCCTGGATCACCGAGCAGACCGAGCCCGAGGAGCAGGACGAGGCGATCGCGGAGGACGACCGGGATTGATCGTGTGACGGCCGTCATGGCAGGGTAAGCCTTCGATTACGCGGCGCGGGCGGCGCGCCCGGCCGCGGCGGCGGAAGGCGGTCGAGGTGCACGAGGCGAGCGAGGAGAGGGTGGACCACGGGCTGTTCGGACCCGGCTCGGTGACCTGGCACGTCATGGGCGAGCCCGTGCTGGTCGTCGGCGGGATCCGGGCGCTGCTGCTCCAGGCGCTGCACCCGCGCACGATGTGGGGGACCGCGCAGAACTCCGAGCTCATGGACCCCTCCGCGGCCTGGTCGCGGCTCGTCCGGACGGTCGAGTTCGTCCGCGTCCGCACCTACGGCACTCACGAGGAGGTCGAGCGGGTGGGCCGCCGCGTCCGCCGGCTGCACTCCAAGCTGACCGGCCTCGACATGCGCACCGGCGAGACGTTCCCCGTCGACGACCCCGGGAACCTGCTGTGGGTCCACATGGGCGAGGTCGACTCCTACCTGGACGTGGCCCGCCGCGCCGGGGTGCCGCTGACCGCCCGCGACGCCGACGCGTTCGTGGACGAGCAGCGCCGCGCCGCCGCGGTCGTCGGCCTCGACCCGGCGGACGTGCCGGCCACCGTCGCGGAGATGCGGGACTACTACGCCGGCATGCGGCGGCAGATCTGGGCGTGCCGGGAGGCGCGCGAAGGGCTGCGCCGCATGTTCAGCCCGGCCGTGCCGCGGCCGCTGCTGCCACTCAAGATCGCTGCGCCCGGCATCGGGGTGCTGGTCGTGTCGACGCTGCCGCGCTGGGCCCGCCGCATGTACGGGCTGCCGGGGCTGCCGACCTCGGACCTGGCCGCCACGGTGACGCTGAAGGGCCTCTACCGCACCACGCAGGTCGTCCCGGAGCGGTTCCGGTACTCGCCGGACGCCCGGCGGGCCAGGCGCCTCACGCGCGAGCACGAGACGGGCCTGTCCACCTGGTCGATAGCCTCCTGAGCCTCACCCCATCGGGGGAGCGTCCGGCACGGTGTCGCGTTCGTGGGCGCCGTGCCGCGGGAGCAGCAGCGCGGGCAGGATCAGCACGGCGGTGAGGACGAGCGCGATCCAGAACGTGTGCGCGAACGCGTCGGCCAGCTTGGGCGCGAGCTGCTCGCGGACCCGTTCGGGGATCTGCCCCACGCCGCCCCCGGCGCCGCCCCCGCCGCCCGCCGCCCGCGGGAGGCGGTCACTGATCTGGCGGGACAGGACCACGGCGAGCAGCGCCGTGCCGACCGACCCGCCGAGCTGGACGATGATGTTCAGCGTGCTGCTGGCGCGCGACACCACCGCCCGGCTCAGCGTCGTCAGCGCCGCCGACATGGTGGGCATCATGGTGCAGCCGAGCCCGAGGCCCCGCACGTAGAGGGCGCCGCCGAGCAGCCAGTAGGAGGTGTCCGCCCCGACCGTCGCGAACGGGATGGTGCCGAGCACCAGGACGACGATGCCGACCGGGACGATCCGCCCGGCGCCGAGCTTGTCGGTGACCACCCCGGCGAGCGGCATCGCGGTCGCGGCGCCGAGGCCCTGCGGGGCGAGCAGCAGCCCGGCCGCGAACGCCCCCTCGCCGCGGGCGGTCTGGTAGTACAGCGGGATCAGCAGCATCGAGCCCATCAGCGCGATGCCGACGAAGAACACGGCGACGGCGGCGGTCGCGAACGTCCGGTCGGCGAACAGCCGCACGTCGATCAGCGCCCGTCCGCGGCGCCGCAGGCTGTGCAGCGCGAACAGCGCGATCAGGACCACCCCGCCGACCAGCCAGGCGATCGTGGCCGGGCGGCCGAAGCCGCCGTTGCTGCTCGCCGTGGACAGGCCGTAGATGAGCAGGACGAACCCGGGCGGCAGCAGGAGCAGCCCGCGCAGGTCGATCCGGGGGGCCGTGTGCTCCCCCTGGGCGTGCGGCACCTTCCACCACGCGAGCGCGAAGGCGAGCGCGCCGACGGGCAGGTTCACGAAGAAGATCCAGCGCCAGTCGACGTCCTGGACCAGCCAGCCCCCGAGGACGGGGCCGAGCACCGGCCCGAGCAGCATCGGGACGCCGACGATGCTCATGATCCGGCCCATCCGGCGCGGCCCGGCCGCCATCGTCAGGATGGCCATGCCGGTCGGCATCAGCATGCCGCCGCCGAGCCCCTGCACCACCCGGAAGACGATCAGCGACTCGATGTTCCAGGCCGCGCCCGACAGGGCCGACCCGAGGACGAAGAGCACGATCGAGGTCATCCACACCCGGCGCCCGCCGAACCGGTCGACGGCCCAGCCGGTGAGCGGGATGACGGTGCCCATCGCCAGCATGTAGCCGGTGATGACCCACTGGATCGTCGACAGGCCGGTGTCGAAGTCGCGGCCGAGCGTCTCCAGCGCGACGTTGACGATCGTGGTGTCGAGGATCGCCATGAGGGTGCCCGACACGATGACCAGGCCGAGGACGATCGTCTGCCGGTCGAGCCGTTCGCCGCCCCCCGCGCCCGCGGGCGGCGCCACTCTCGTGGCCGGGCTTTCGCTCATGGTCGGCCCCCTCGCGTCGAGTCCCGGTCGTGCCGCGTCCCGGCGGCCAAGGCGGGAAACGCCTTGAAGTTCAACGTTTTGCAGTGCATCACGAAATGTGTTGAACTTCAAGATATGTCCGAGGAAGGGATCGGTGCCGCCGCGTCGGTCGACGCCGACCTGGAGACGATGATCCAGCTCCTGGGCCGGTTGGTCCGCGGTCTGAAGGGCGGGCGAGAGGACGCCGAGGAGCTCATCGGCGAGGTGCGGGCCGCGGGGCTCGGCCCCCGGCACGTCCCGGCGCTGATGCAGCTCGTCCTGCACGGCCCGGTGCCGGTCGGCGTGCTCGCCGGGCACATGTCGCTGAGCCCGGCCACGGTGAGCCAGCTGGTCGGGGAGCTGGAGCGGGGCGGCTTCGTCGAGCGGCGCCCGGACGAGCGGGACCGCCGGCGGATGATCATCAGCCTGAGCGAGCGGCACCGCGAGGTGACCGAGCGGTTCGCCTGGCGGCGGCTGCGGCCGCTGCGGGTCACGCTGGAGACGCTCACCCCCGAGGAGCGGGCGCGGTTCCTGCACGGGTGGCGCGTCCTCGTCGAGACCATGGAGCGCGCGGAGCCGGAGGCCTCGCGGGAGCGCGGCCCCGAGAGCGGCTGCCCGGGCGGGTGACTCAGCCGCGGCGCATGAGCCGCCCGACGGCCGCCATCAGCTCGGTCGACATCGCCTCGCCCTTGCCCTCCTCGGCGCCCTCGGCCACGCAGTGCCGGACGTGGCCGTCCAGCAGGCCGAGCGCCACCTTGTCCAGCGCCGCCTGGATCGCGCTGATCTGCGTGAGGATGTCGATGCAGTAGCGGTCCTCCTCGACCATCCGGTCGATGCCGCGCACCTGGCCCTCGATGCGGGCGAGCCGCGTCTGCAGCTGGTCCTTCGTGGCCGTGTATCCGCGGGTGGGGGTCTCGCTGGTCGCCATCTCCGTCCTCGCAATCCGTCGGGGGCGCTCGCCCGGGTACCCCTGGGGGACATCCCCCAACAGGTACCTTATGCGGTGGACGGCCTCAGGGTGCGGGCACGTTCCACGCGCTGACGACCGGCCGGTCGTGCTCGGAGCCCAGCGCCGACACGGTCCCGGTGTCCAGCGCGAACAGCCGCCCCCGCGCGGGCTCCAGGCCCAGCCACCGCGCCGTCAGCACCCGCAGGACGTGGCCGTGCGCGACCAGCGCGACGTCGCCGCCGGCGAGCAGCGGCCGCGCCCGCGCGAGGACCGCGTCCGCCCGCTCGCCGACCTGCTCGACGGTCTCGCCCGGATGGGCGGCGTCGCCCGGGACGACCCCGTCGTCCCACAGGAACCAGCCCGGCCGCTCCTCGCGGATCGCCCGGGTGCTGACGCCCTCGTAGCCGCCGTAGTCCCACTCCCACAGGTCGGGGTCGATCTCGTCCGTCCGCAGCCCGGCGAGTTCGGCCGTCCGCCGCGCCCGCTCCGCGGGGCTGACCAGCGTCCGCGCGAAGGTCCGCCCGTCCAGCGCGCCGCGCAGCGCGCGGGCCTGCTCCTCGCCCCTCGGGGTCAGCGGCAGGTCCGTCCGCCCGGTGTGCCGCCGCGCCCGGCTCCACTCGGTCTCCCCGTGCCGCACCAGGATCAGTTCACCCATGCCCCGCTGTCTACCCGGCGGACCGCCCTCGAAGAACCCCGGAACGGGTGACAGGACGGGGGAGGCCGTCAGCCGAGGATCGAGGTGAGGGGCGTGCGGGGGAGGCCGTGGGCCTCGGCGACGTGGTCGTAGACGAGCGCGCCGGCGTGGGCGTTGAGGCCGCGGGCGAGGGCGGCGTCGGCGTGCAGGGCCTGCCGCCAGCCCTTGTCGGCGATCTGGACGGCGTAGGGGAGCGTCACGCCGGTCAGGGCGTAGGTGGAGGTGTTGGGAACCGAGCCGGGCATGTTCGCGACGCAGTAGAACGTCGAGCCGTGCACCCGGTAGGTGGGGTCGGCGTGCGTGGTGGGCCGGGAGTCCTCGAAGCAGCCGCCCTGGTCGATGGCGATGTCCACCAGCACCGAACCGGTCTTCATCCGGGCCACCAGCTCGTTGGAGATCAGCTTGGGCGCCCGCGCGCCGGGGATGAGCACGGCGCCGATGACGAGGTCGGCGGCGAGGGCCTCCTGCTCGACCGTGTACGCGCTGGACACCAGCGTCCGCAGGCGGCCCTGGTAGACGGCGTCGATCTCGCGCAGCCGGTCCACGTCGACGTCCAGCACGGTGACGTCCGCGCCCATGCCGACGGCGATCTGCGCGGCGTTGAGGCCGGACACGCCGCCGCCGATGACGACGACCTTGGCGGGCGCGACGCCGGGCACGCCTCCGGGCAGGACGCCGCGGCCCCCGTTGAACGACATCAGGTTGTAGGCGCCGACCTGCGGCGCGAGCCGTCCGGCGACCTCGGACATGGGGGCGAGCAGCGGCAGGGAGCGGTCCGGGAGCTGGACGGTCTCGTAGGCGATCGCGGTGACGCCGGCCGCCAGGAGTGCGTCGGTGCACTCGCGGGACGCGGCCAGGTGCAGGTAGGTGAACAGGATCTGGCCCTGGCGCATCCGGTGGTACTCGGGCGCGACCGGCTCCTTCACCTTGAGGATCAGCTCGCCCTCGGCCCAGACCTCGTCCGGGCCGTCGAGGAGCTTGGCGCCCGCGGCGGCGAAGTCGTCGTCGGGGATCGCCGAGCCGGTCCCGGCGCCGCGCTCGACGAACACCTCGTGGCCGTGCCGGGTGAGCTCGTGCGCCCCCGCCGGGGTGATCGCCACCCGGTATTCGTGGTTCTTGACCTCGCGTGGGACACCGATCTTCACCGGGAGCTCCTCCGTCAACGCTGACCAGGACGTACGCCTCCAGCGTGCGGGGCGGGGACGAGGCCCGGCTATGCGCACTGTGCCAAGGCATCGGCCCTTTCGATGACACAGTGTAAAGAGCGCCTCAAGGCCGCCCGGGGAGCGCGGCCGTTGGAGCGGTCCGGGCTACGGGGGGCCCGGGGGGAGCCATTCGTCGGCGATCGCGACCGTCAACTGCTCCAGCAGCGGGCCCGCGCGGCGGACGCGGCGCTCGTCGTCCGGCTCGATGTCGGCCAGCGCGTACGCCGCCTGGATCCGGGCCTTGCGCAGCTGCTCGCCGGTGAGGCTCCGGCGGCCGGCCACCGCGACGACCGGCGCGCCCGCGCGCGCGGCGGCGCGGGCGACGTGCACCGGCGCGCTGCCGCGCAGCGACCGGGTGTCCAGGACGCCCTCCCCGGTGACGACCAGGCGCGCCCCGCGCGCCTTCGCGGCGAAGCCCAGCAGGTCGAGCATCAGGGCCGGGCCGGGCTCGATCGTCGCGCCGAGGAAGGTGAACGCGGCGAACCCGACGCCGCCCGCCGTCCCGGCGCCGGGCAGGTCGCGGGCCGCCTTGCGGGCCGCCGCCTCGGCCAGGTCGGCCCAGCGGCGCAGGCCCGCGTCCAGCAGCCGCACCTCGTCGCGGTTCGCGCCGCGGCGCGGTCCGTCCACCGCGGCGGCGCCGGTGCGGCCGAGCAGCGGCCCGGCCGAGTCGCCCGCCACCACCACCTCGATGCCCGACATGTCGGGCAGGCCGCGCAGGTCGAGGGCGTGCAGCGAGCGCAGCGCCGCGCCGCCGGGCGGCAGGTCCTTGCCGAGCGCGTCCAGCAGCCGCCCGCCGAGCCCCTGGACGAGGCCCGCGCCGCCGTCGGTGCACGCGCCGCCGCCGAGGCCGAGGACGATCCGCCGCGCGCCGAGCCGGACGGCGTGCGCGAGCAGCTGCCCCGTCCCGACGCTGGAGGCGGTGAGCGGGCGCGGCCTGCCGCCGGGCAGCCGCCGCAGCCCGGACGCCTCCGCCAGCTCGACCACCGCGCTGTCGCCGTTCAGCGCCAGCCGCGCCGTCACCGGACGGCCGGTCGGCCCGCACACCTCGACCTCGACGCGCCGCCACCCGGCCGCCACGGCGGCCTCGACGGTGCCGTCGCCGCCGTCGGCCACGGGCAGCTCCACCAGCGCGACGCCGGGGCGTGCGCGGCGCAGCCCGGCGGCGAGATGCCGCGCGGCCCGCGCCGCGGTCAGCGCTCCCGGGAACCTGTCAGGCGCCAGCAGGACGTGACCTGGCGGGGACGGGTGGGAGGGAGAGTCCGGGGACGCCACAGCCACGCCTTTCACGCCGGGGGGTAAGGCCCTACCTTCTGCTTACGTCATGCCGGCACTATTTGACACCCGCAACCGCCTCCGAGACCTACAAACGGGCGAGTTCTGTCGCGGAGTGGTCACCGTGCGTCCGTGTTTCCCCGGGGTCGCCCGCGCGCGGGCGGTCGTGCGGGCTCAGGCGACGCCGAGCCACTCCTCGATGGGGTGGATGGCGAAGAAGGCCACGAACAGGGCCGCCACGATCCAGAGGGCGGGGGAGATCTCGCGCAGCTTCCCGCGGCTGGCCTTGATGACCACGTAGCCGACGATGCCCATGCCCAGGCCGGTGGTGATCGAGAAGGTGAACGGCATCAGCACGATGGTGAGGAACGCCGGGATCGTGATCTCCAGGTCGGTCCAGTCGATCTTGGCGACCTGGGTCATCATCAGCGCGCCGACCACGACCAGCGCGGGCGCCGCGGCCTGTGCGGGGACGGTCGCCGCCAGCGGGGTGAGGAACAGCGTCACCGCGAACAGCGCGCCCGTGGCGATGTTGGCCAGGCCCGTGCGGGCGCCCTCGCCGACGCCCGCCGCCGACTCGACGAACACCGTGTTCGCCGAGGAGCTGGTGAGGCCGCCGAACGCGGCGGACAGCCCGTCCACCGACAGGATCCGGCCGAGCCGCGGAACCTCGCCCTTCTCGCTCACCAGGCCCGCCTCGTCGCTGATCCCGAGGATCGTGCCCATCGCGTCGAAGAACCCCGACAGCACCAGCGTGAACAGGACGACCAGCGCGGTGATGACCCCGGCCCGGCCGAACCCGCCGAACAGGGAGATCTCCCCGAACAGCCCGAAGTCCGGGGCGGCGAACAGCTTGTCGGGCATGTCCGGGGTGACCACCCCCCAGCCGCCCTGCTTGACGGAGGCGTTCTCCTGGATGACCACGGCCCCGACCGTCCCGGCGACGATGCTGATCAGGATCGCGCCGGGCACCCGCCGCACGTAAAGGACGATCATCAGCAGCAGGGTCGCCGCGAACACCAGCGTGGGCCACGTCTCCAGCCGCCCGCCGGTGCCGAGGGACAGCGGCGGGCTGGTGGCGCTGGAGGTGACGAACCCGGAGTCGTAGAGGCCGACCAGCGCGATGAACGCGCCGATCCCGACCGCGATCGCGTGCTTGAGCGCCAGCGGGATCGAGTTCATGATCCGCTCGCGGACGCCGGTGACCGCCAGCAGCACGATGACCGCGCCCTCGATCACCACGAGGCCCATCGCCTGCGGCCAGGTCATCACCGGTGCGGCCTGGAAGGCCACGACCGCGTTGATGCCGAGGCCCGCGGCGAGCGCCAGCGGCGCGTTCCCGACCAGGCCCATGATCACGGTGGTGACCGCGGCGGACAGCGCCGTCATCGTGGTGAGCTGAGGGATCGACAGGGTCGCCCCGGTGACGTCCTTCGCCCCGCCGAGGATGAGCGGGTTCAGCAGGATGATGTAGGCCATCGCGAAGAACGTGGTCACGCCGCCGCGCAGCTCGCGCGGGACGGTGGTGCCGCGTGCGGTGAGTTCGAACAGCCGCTCCAGCGGCCCGCGCCCGCTCGCCGGTGGTGAATCGTCGGCCGGTCCGGCCGTGGTCTTGGACATGACGGGCGCTCCGCTTTCAGCAGCATGGTGTTCGGAAACGGCGTGCACAGGGTAACCGTCCGGGACCCCGGAGAGGTCCGCGGGATCCGCGGAGGGGAGTTGCCGGGACGTGATTCCCGGCCTTCGCAGCGTGACGGGGGCGATGCGTCACCTATAGCCTGCCCTGGTGCGAATGCGAGACTCCGCCGGGGTGACGGCCCTGGACTCCTACGCGTGGCTGCTGGCGTCCGTCCCGGAGCGGACGCGGTCGTCGTTCCGCGCGCGGATGCTCGGCCCCCTGGAGGAGTACGACACCACCAGGCAGGCCGATCTCGTGCACACGCTGGAGGTCTTCCTGTCCTGCTCGGGTTCCTGGAACCGCACCGCGACGCGGCTGCACGTCCATGTGAACACGCTTCGGTACCGAATCCGGCGAATCGAGGACCTCACCGGCCGGGATCTCGGCAGACTTGAAGACCGAGTCGATTTCTTCCTCGCCCTGCGCGCGGCGAGCACCTTGTAGGCGGTGGTCACACGATGGATCGCGAGACACTGGGGCAGCGGATTCGCGCTCTGCGGATCCGGCAGGGCGTGAGCCAGGCGCAGCTCGCCTTCCCCGAGCTGTCCGACAGCTACATCTCGCTGATCGAGAGCGACAAGCGGGTGCCGGCCCCGAGCGTCGTCGACCTGCTGGCGGCGAAGCTGAACTGCTCGGCGACCTACCTCGTCAGCGGCGTCAGCGAGGACGTCGTGGACGAGCTGCGCGTCACCCTCGACTACGCCGAGATCGCGCTCAGCAACGGCGCGGCGGCCGAGGCGCGGGCCCGGTTCGCCGAGGTGCTCGCGAGCGCCGACGCGGTCGCGCTGCCCGAGATGCTGCACCAGGCCCGCTGGGGCCACGCGCTCGCGCTGGAGGCCGCGGGCGAGCTGGAGGAGGCGATCGCCGAGCTGACGGCGCTGACCGAGCAGGCGTCCGCCGAGGCCGACCTCGACCACTGGGCCAAGGTGCACGTCGCGCTGAGCCGCTGCCTTCGCGAGCGCGGCGACATCAGCGCGGGCGTGGAGGCCGCCGAGACCGCGCTGCGGCACCTCGTCGCCACCGGCGCCGACTCCACCGACGCCGCCGTGGACCTCGGCGCGGCGCTGCTGTCGGCGTTCATCGAGCGCGGCGACCTCGTCCGGGCCCGCCAGCTGGCCGCCCAGCTCGTCGAGCGGGCCGAGCGGATCGGCAGCCCCCGCGCCCGCATGGTCGCCTACTGGGAGGCCGCCTACGTCGCGGAGATCCGCGGCGAGTACGACGACGGCGTCGCGCTCGCCGAGCGGGCCCTGATGCTGGCCGGCGACGGCGAGGACCCCCGCAACCTCAACCGGCTCCGCGTCATCTACGCCGGCCTGCTGCTGCGGGCCAAGCCCGACCAGGCCGCCCGCGCCCGCGAGCTGCTCGCCCGGGTGCGCGGCGAGATCAGCGCCAGCTCCTCCGGCGAGATCGACGTGGCCTGGTGCCTGACGGAGCTGGCCCGCGCCGAGACCGCGCTCGGCCGTCCCGCCGAGGCGGTGGCGCTCGCCGAGGAGGCTCTGGACCTGCTCGGGGACGCCCCTCGCCGCGCCACCGCCGGTGCCCTGACCGTGCTCGGCGAGGCGTCGGTGCGGCTCGGCCGGCACGACCACGCGGTCGAGGTGCTGACCCGGGCCGCGACCTGCCTGGAGGAGATGGAGTCCTCCCGGGAGGCCGCCCAGGCGTGGTTCGACCTCGCCGAGGTGCTGGCCGGGACGGGGACCTCCGACGGGCCCCGCATGGCCGCCTACCGCCGCGCCCTGACCTGCGTGGGGGTCTGATCGGACCGTTCCGGCCGAACCGTTCCGCGCTCCGCCGCGTCCATGAATAATGCTGCGATCGGCGTGAGATGGGGGAGTTGTTCGTGTTCGGTGTTGTTCGACCCTGCCGCCATGTTCTGTGCGGGTCCCTGTTCAAGGACTGGATGGCCCACCTGTGCGGGCTGTGCCTGACGCTGCGGGCCGAGCACGGCCAGGCCGCGCGGCTCGTCACCAACTACGACGGCCTGCTGGTGTCGGTGCTGGTGGAGGCGCAGGCGCCGGAGCTGTCGCCGCGCCGCAAGGCCGGGCCGTGCGCCCTGCGCGGGATGAAGACCGCCGAGGTCGTCACCGCGCGGGCGCAGGGCGCGCAGCTCGCCGCGGCCGCGTCCCTGCTGCTCGCCGCCGGCAAGACCCGCGACCACGTGGCCGACGGCGACGGGCCGTACGCACGGCGGCTCGTCGCCGCCGCGGCCGGGCGGATGGCCGACCGGTGGGACGCCGCGGGCGGCCGCACGGGCGCCGCCGTCGGGTTCGACCCGGCGGCGCTGCGCGACGCGGTCGCCCGGCAGCCGCTCCTGGAAGCGGCCCCCGGCCTCGGGCTCCTCGACCTGACCGAGCCCACCGAGACCGCCGTCGCCGCGGTGTTCGCGCACACGGCCGTCCTCGCGGGCAGGGAGGGCAACGCCGAGACGCTCGCCGAGGCGGGCCGCTTCTTCGGGCGCCTCGCCCACCTCATCGACGCCGTCGAGGACCTCGCCGAGGACGAGGCGGCGGGCGCGTACAACCCGCTCCTCGCCACCGGGACCACCCTCGACGAGGCGCGCCGGCACGCCGACGGCGCGCTCCACGGGCTGCGGCTCGCGCTCGCCGAACTGGAGATGGAGAGGCCGCGCCTCGTCCGGGCCCTGCTGGAACGCGAGGCGGGCCGCTCGGTCGAGAGCGCCTTCGCCGCCCCCGCGAACCTGGCCAGGCGGGGGCCCAGGCCCCCGCGCCCCGGCTGGCCGATCCCGTGCTTCACCGGGACGCTGGTCTGCGTCAGCTGCGGGATCTTCCAGCCCGAGTGGAGCGATCACCACGGGGACTCGTGCGGCGACCGCTGCTGGTGCACCCGGCACGCCGACGGCTGCGACGGCTGCGACGGAGGCTGCGGCGACTGCTCCGGCTGCTGCGACTGCTGTGATTGCTGCGACTCGTGCGACTGCTGCGACTGCGACTGCGGGTGCAACTGACCGGCGGCGTTTCTCCCGGTTCGCGCCCTCGCGCGACCCGGGACGTGTCATGGTGGCGGGCTCAGTAGGGTAGACGGAGCCCTTCGACTCACCTAGAGAACCCGGCCCTCCATGAACATGCTCAAGTCCCGCCGGCCCCTGCGCCGCCTCGCTCTGATCGCCGCAGCCGCGCTCGCCTTCGGCGCCGCCACCGCGCCGCCCGCGATGGCGCACACGAAGCTGGTCGGCAGCACGCCCGAGAAGGGCAAGGCGGCGGACGCGGTCACCGAGGTCACGCTGGTCTTCAGCGACAAGATCAGCGTGGCGAAGGTCGTCGTCAGCGACGGGAAGAAGAAGGAGTTCCAGGCGGGCGCGGCCGAGCGCGCCGGGACCAAGGTCACGCAGAAGCTGTCCGGCCCGCTGCCCGCCGGCTCCTACACGGTCGCCTACCGGGTCGTCGGCGAGGACGGGCACCCGATCGAGGGCGACGACCTGGCGTTCAGCGTGACCGGGAACGGCGCCCCGCCGGCCGCCTCGTCCGCCCCCTCCGCCGGCGGGGTCGGCGCCGAGGAGCAGACGGGCCCGGCCGCCAACACCGACGAGCAGCCGCTCAAGGCCGACCAGCAGCAGACCGCGGCCGAGGAGGACTCCGGCTCCGGGATGCTCCTGTGGGTGCTGATCATCGCGGGCCTGCTCGTCGGCGTCGGCATCGGGGTGGTCATCGTGTTCCGCGCCAAGCGCAAGCACCCGGCGGCATCCGGCGGTGAGTAGGGGGAGCCTGGCCGTCTGGTGGGCGGGGGCGGCCGCCCTGGCCGCGTGCGCCGCCCTGCTGGTGGCCGGGCTCGTCCTCGGTGGCTCGGTCACCGAGAAGGTCATCCCCGGCCTCGGCGACGCGGGCGCCCTCACCCGGTGGGGGCTGCCGGTCTCCCGGGCGGCGATGGACCTGCTCTCCGCGCTGACCGTCGGCGCCCTGCTCGCCGCGGCCGCGTTCCTTCCCGTCGAGGGCGGGCGCGCCGCGCCGCGGTTGTCCGGGGACGCCGTCGGCTACCTGAACGCCGCCTCCTGGATCGCTGCGGCCTGGGCCGCCGCCGCGGCGGCCACGCTGGTGTTCACCGTCGCGGACGTGCTCGGCCAGCCGGTCGGCGACGTCCTCACCGGCAGCGAGCTGAGCAGTTATGTCGGCTCGCTGCCGCAGGGCACCGCCCTCATGATCGTGGTGCTGCTCGCCGTCGTGGTGGCGCTGCTGGCCCGCACCACCACCACGCCCGCCGCCGCGTTCGGGCTGCTCGCCCTGGCCGGGATCGCGCTGCTGCCCGCGCCGCTCACCGGGCACTCGGCCTCGGCCGCCAACCACTCCACCGCGACGACCGGCGTCGCCCTGCACGTCGCCGCGGTCGCCCCGTGGGTCGGCGGGCTCGCCGTCGTCTGCGCCCACGCGCTGCTGCGCCGCGACCGGCTGCCGCTCGTGGCGGAGCGGTTCAGCCGGATGGCCGCGTGGTGCTACGTCACCGTCGGCGCCAGCGGCCTGGTGAACGTGATCGCCCGGCTGCCGGACCCGCGGGAGATGGTCGAGACCGACTACGGGCGGCTCGCGCTCGGCAAGATCATCGCATTCTGCCTGCTCGGCTGGTTCGGCTGGTGGCACCGGACCCGGACGCTGCCCGCGGTGGCGGACGGCAGGCCGGGGATGTTCGCCCGGTTCGCGTCCGTCGAGGCCGCCGTGATGGGCGCCACCATGGGCCTGGCCGTCGCGCTGGCCCGGACCGCGCCGCCCGCGCCGGCCGAGCCGGAGTCCGCGGTCGAGTCGCTGCTCGGCTACGCCATGCCCCCGCAGGTCACCCCGGTGCGGCTGCTGACGCTGGGGCAGTTCGACCTGTTCTTCGCCGCCCTCGTCGTCGTCCTCGGCGGGCTCTACCTCGCCGCCGTCGTCCGGCTGCGGCGGCGCGGCGACTCCTGGTCCTGGGGGCGCACCGCGTCCTGGCTCATCGGGCTCCTGACGATCGTGGCCGTCACCCAGACCGGCGTCGCCAGGTACGCGCCGATCCTGTTCAGCGTGCACATGGCGCAGCACATGGTGCTGAACATGCTGACGCCGATCTTCCTGGTCGTCGGCGCGCCGGTGACGCTGGCGCTGCGGGCGCTCAAGCCCGCCCGCGTGCGCGGCGACCGCGGCCCGCGCGAGTGGCTCACCGCGGTGCTGCACAGCCGGTACCTCGCGGTCATCGCCCATCCCGCGGTCGCCACGCTCATCTTCGTGGTGAGCACGTTCGTCCTGTACTTCACGCCGCTGTTCGAGACCGCGATGCGCAACCATCTCGGCCACATCGCGATGACCGTCCACTTCCTGGCCAGCGGCTCCCTTTTCTTCTGGGTGCTGCTCGGCGTCGACCCGGCGCCGCGCAAGCTGCCCTATCCGGCCCGCCTCCTGCTGCTGTTCGTCACGATGCCGTTCCACGCTTTCTTCGGCATCGCCCTGATGAACATGAGCCAGGCGCTCGCGCGCGGCTGGTACACCGCGGTCGACCCACCGTGGGGCACCACGATCCTGCACGACCAGCACACCGGCGGCGCCATCGCGTGGGGCTTCGGCGAGGTGCCGACGTTCATCGTCCTGATCGTGCTGGCCTTCCAGTGGTACTTCCACGACCAGCGGCAGGCGCGGCGCATGGACCGCAAGGCCGACCGGGCCGCGAAGGCCGGGGGGCGCCCCGAGGACGACGAGCTCGCCGCCTACAACGCGCGCCTGGCCAGGCTCGCCGAGCGCGACCGCGCCGCCGGGGAGCGCGCGGCCGGGGAGAAGGACAAGGCGTGAGCGCGCTCTCCCCCGCGCGGGGGAGTGGGCGCGCCACCGGTTCTGTCAGGATCGGAACGTGCTCCGCGTGCTCCGCCCGCTGATCGAGCGGACGACCTGGCGGCGCTGGTCCCACCTCGTCGTGGGCGGCGCGCTGCTGATGCCGTACTGGTTCCTCGCGATCAGCCTGATCCCGCTGCTGCCGGTCGGCAACGACCTCGTCAAGGCCGTGCTGATGCTGGTCGTCATGCCGGCCGTGGCGACGTTCGTGACCGGGCTCGTGCCGACGGTGCGGCTGCTGGAGAGCTCGCTGGCCAAGGAACTGCTCCGGGGCCCCGCGACCGCGCTCGCGCCCGGCTCGGCGGGCTCCTGGGAGAGCCGCGGCCGCGCCGCGGCGTGGTTCACGCTGCACCTCGGCACGGGCGTGGTGGTCAGCGGGCTGAGCCTGGCCCTCCCCCCGGCCGCCGTCGTGATGCTCCTCGCGCCGGTGGTGAGCTGGGACACCCGGTTCCTGGAGTCCTGGGGCTGGCAGGACGCCTGGCACCAGTGGCCCGCGCCGCTGATCGGGCTGGCGGCGCTGGCCCTGCTGCTCGCGGTGATCGTGGGGGCCGGCGCCCTGCTGGCCCGGCTGGCGCCGGTCCTCCTCGGGCCGTCCGCCGCCGAGCGGCTGGACGGGATGCGGGCCGAGGCCGTCAGGCTCGCCGAGCGCAACCGGCTGGCGAGGGAGCTGCACGACTCGGTGGGGCACGCGCTCAGCGTGGTGACCCTGCAGGCGGGAGCGGCCGGGCGGGTGCTGGGCAGCGACCCGGAGTTCGCCCGCGAGGCGCTCG
Organism: Actinomadura sp. NPDC023710; assembly: GCF_040639875.1. Classification (NCBI taxonomy): domain Bacteria; kingdom Bacillati; phylum Actinomycetota; class Actinomycetes; order Streptosporangiales; family Thermomonosporaceae; genus Actinomadura; species Actinomadura sp. NPDC023710. The sequence goes on along the minus strand of NZ_JBFAGB010000028.1, from coordinate 75,360 downwards.
CCGCGATCGAGGACTCGGCCCGCGCCGCGCTGGAGGACCTCGACCACGTGCTCGGGCTGCTGCGCGACGACCGGTCCCGCCCGGCCCCGCAGGCCACGCTGAAGGATCTCGGACGGCTGCTGGAGCAGACGCGGATCGCCGGGGTCGCGCTGGACGCCGAGGTGGACCCGGAGGTGGAGCACGTCCCGGCGGCGGTGTCGCGGGAGGCGTACCGGATCGTCCAGGAGGGCCTGACGAACGCCCTCCGGCACGCGGGGAAGGTGCCGGTGCGGCTGCGGCTCGGCACCGACGGGGAGCGGCTGGAGGTCGAGATGACCAATCCGCTCGGCACGACCCGCGGCGAGGGCGCCGGCCATGGCGGCGGCCGCGGCCTCGGCGGGGTCCGCGAGCGCGTCACCGTGCTGCGCGGCGAGATGAGCGCCGGGGCCGACGGCGACCGCTGGCGTTTCCGCGTCTCGCTGCCGCTAAGGTCCGGGTCATGACGATCAAGGTTCTGCTGGTCGACGACGAGCGTCTGATCCGGGCGGGCCTCGCCGCCATCATCGACGCCGAGGACGACCTGGAGGTCGTCGGTGAGGCGTCCGACGGCACGGAGGTGCCGGGCGAGGTGCGGCGGCTGCGCCCCGACGTCGTGCTGATGGACGTGCGGATGCCGCGGCTCGACGGCATCCAGGCGACCCGCCACCTCCTCGCCACCGTCCCGGAGCCGCCGCGGATCATCGTCGTCACCACGTTCGAGAACGACGAGTACGTCTACGACGCGCTGAAGGCGGGCGCCAACGGCTTCCTGCTCAAGCGGACGCGGCCGGAGGAGATCCTGCAGGCGATCCGGATGGTCGCGCACGGCGACAGCCTGCTGTTCCCGGCGGCGATCCGGGAGCTGGCCGGGCGGCACGGCTCGTCCGGCGCCGGGGGCGCCGCCTGGCACGGCCGGCTCACCGAGCGGGAGGGGGACGTGCTGCGGCTGATGGCCAAGGGCCACTCGAACGCGGAGATCGCCGGTGAGCTCTTCGTGAGCCCGCAGACCGTGAAGACGCACGTCGGGAACATCCTCGCCAAGATGCAGGCCCGGGACCGGACCCAGGCGGTGATCTTCGCCTACGAGACGGCCTTCATCACGCCGGGGTGAGGTGGCAGGGTGACCGCATGAGGAACTTCCGCTTCGGGTTCAACGTCTTCGACATCGTCTCCCGCGACGATTTCGCCGAGCGGTGCCGGCGCGGCGAGCGGTACGGCTACGACGTCGCGCTCGTGCCCGACCACCTCGGCTCCCCGGCCCCCTTCCCGACCATGGTCGCCGCCGCGGACGCGACCGAGCGGCTGCGCGTCGGCGCCCTGGTGCTGAACGCCGGTTTCTGGAACGCCCACCTCCTCGCCCGCGAGGTCGCCACCGCCGACCGGCTCACCGGCGGGCGGGTCGAGCTCGGGCTCGGCGCCGGGCACATGAAGTGGGAGTTCGACGCGGCCGGGATCCCGTGGGAGCCGTTCGGCGCCCGCGTGGAGCAGATGACCGGGCTGGTCGAGGAGCTGGGCGGGCTGTTCGGCGGGGACGGCTACGAGCGGCACCGGCCGGTGGCCGAGTTCTTCGGGCTGGCCGAGCTGGCGCCCGTCCAACGCGCCGGGTTCGGCGGGTCGGGGCCGCCGCTGCTCGTCGGCGGCACCGGCGACACGGTCCTTCGGGCGGCGGCCCGTCACGCCGACATCGTGGGGATCGCGGGGGCCTACCAGATGAAGGGCGAGCCGCCGGGGACCTTCCGGCTGGGCACCGCCGAGGAGGCCGGCGAGCGGGTCCGGTTCGCCCGCGAGCACGCCGGCGACCGCGCGGAGCAGATCGAGTGGAACGTGCTCGTCCAGCACGTGCAGGTGACCTCCGACCGGCGCGCCGAGGCCGGGCGGATGCGCGCCGAGCGACTCCCCTACATGACGGTCGAGGAGATCCTGGACACCCCGTTCGTCCTGCTCGGGACGGAGGCGCAGATCGCCGAGCAGATCCGGGAGCGCCGCGAGCGGTACGGGTTCTCCTACGTCACGGTGCACTCGCCGTTCATGGACGTCCTCGGCCCGGTGATCGAGCGGGTCTGACGCGTCCCGGCGGCGGGGCGAGGCGGCGGGCGGGGGTCCCGTCCCGCAAATCGGACAGGGCTTACACCTCATTTACCTACAGCTCGCTAGAAAAGAGACAGAAAGGATAAAGCGCGACGATCGGGGGATCATGGACGCTGTCACCCTGTCCGGGCTGCGCAAGCCGAGGCCCTACCCCGCGGTGTCGGTGCTGATGCCGACGCACCGCTCCGCCCGGGACGGCCGGCAGGACCGCATCCGGCTGCGGAACCTGCTGGCGGAGGTGCGGCGCCGGCTCCACGACGACCCGAGGGTCGCGCCCGACGCCGCCGACCACATCGTCCGGGGGCTGGAGCGCGCCGCGGACGAGGTCGACCCGCGGCACGGCTCCGACGCGCTGGTGCTGTTCGCCGCCCCGCACGGCGAGCGCCACGCGTTCACGATCGGCCAGCCCGTGGACGAGCGGGTGGTCGTGGACACCGGGTTCGCCACCCGCGACCTTGTGGCCGCCTTCACCCGCATGCCGCGCTACTGGCTGCTGTCCCTGTCGGACCACCGGACGCGGCTGTGGAGCGGCCTCGGCGCGGAGCTGACCGAGCACGCCCGCGGCGGCTTCCCCGTCGAGCCCGAGCCGATCGACGAGGCCGGGGCCGGACGGCAGGCGCGGCGGGCTGCGCAGGGCGGCGAGGGAGAGTGGCGCCGCCAGGCCATGCGGGACGTGGTGGCCGCCCTCGAACGCGTCCTCGCGCGGGACCGGCGCCCGCTGATCGTCGCCGGGGTCACCCGGCACCAGGCGGTCTTCGACGAGGTCGCCGGGCCGCACGTCACCGTGGCCGGACGCGTCGACGGCAGCTTCGAGGGCGCCTCGCCGAGCGCGCTCATCGAGGCCGCACGGCCCGCGCTCGCCGCCTACGAGGACCTCCGCGAGGTCGGCGTGCTGTCGGAACTGGAGGCGGCGCGCAGCATCCAGCGGTACGCGGGCGGGCTGTGCGAGGTGACGGAACTGGTCGAAGAGGGGCGCGGCGAGCACCTGGTCGTCGAGCGCGGCTACTACGCGCCCGCGGTGCGGACCGAGGACGAGCTGATCCCGGTGGAGGGCGGGCCCGGCGTGCTCAAGGGCGCGGACGTCGTCGACGACGTCGTGGACCACGTGATCGAGACGGCGCTGGAGTACGGGGGCGAGGTCACGTTCGTCTCGGACGGCTTCCTCATCGACCACGACCGGATCGCGCTGGTGACGCGCTACTGACCCGCGCGCGGGCAGGACGGTGCGTGCCAGCTCACCCAGGACGACGCCCAGAACCGTCCCGCGTGCGGCCGCCAGCCCGCCGGATGCGCGGGCCAGGACGCCTCGGGCGGCGTCCCGTCCGGGAGGGGCACGACGACCGTGCACACGCCCGGGGCGGGCGGCCGTCCGGCGCGGACGTCGAAGGCGCCGAGGCGCGTCCACCACACGGGGTACATCAGCGCGGTCCTGACCGCCCAGCCGAGCGAGGCGTCCGCGACGACCCCGCCCGAGGCCGGGCCGGGCAGCGGGGGCCCGGCCGGGACGCGCCGCGCGTGCGGCCCCAGCGCGAACGTCAGCGCCGCGAGGTTCACCCCGGCGAGCGCGACGGCCGTCAAGGCCGTCCTGTCCAGCCTGGACAGCACGAGCAGGCCGCCGAGCAGGGCGAGCGCCGCGAGTGCGGCCTCGTGCAGGTGCAGCGCGCCCCGGTCGGCGGTCAGGAACGTGACCTCGGGGAAGTCGAAACCGATGAAGGCGTGGGTGCGGAGCCGCTCGCCCGCGTAGGCGGTGACCCACAGCGCGGCTCCCTCCAGCAGGAGCGCGCCCGCCGCCGCCAGGCGGATCGCCGGGCCCGTGGCGAGGCGCGCGAGCGCCGTGGCCCCGGCGAGGGCGTAGACCAGCGCCACGCACGCCAGGTAGCGGCCGTACGCGAAGTTGCCCACCCGGTGCTCGTCCGGCAGCGCGGCCGAGGAGGCGTAGGCGATGCCGCAGGTCGTGGCGAGCAGCACGCCCGCCATGAGCCTGTCCGCCGCAGGCGTCCGCCGCCGCGCGAGGGCCGCCGCGACCGCCACCAGCCCGGCCCCCGCCAGCCCCCAGGTGGAGACGATCAGGTACCAGAGCTGCCCCGCCGCGCCCGACAGCGCCCACTCCTGTCCCGGGAGCGTGGTCATACGGGACGTGAGGATCCCGGTGAGGTCCCGCGCGCCGCGCGGATACAGTTCGGCGCGGACGTGCGCGTTCAGCGCCGCGCCCGCCGCGTACCCGGCGACCGCGACCGCGCCCCCGGCCAGCGCGGCGCGGATCCTCCGGCGTCCGGGCAGGGCCGTGCCCAGCAGGGCGGCGGCATGGACGGCGAGGAGGACCGACCCTCGCGTGTGCACGGTCGCGGTGCAGGCCGCGACCAGGCTCGCGAGGGCGGCGTCCCCTGCCCGGCCGTTCCGGACGCATCGGTCCAGCGCCAGCAGCCACGCCAGGACGAGCGTCGGCAGGACGGCGTCGGCGAGCGCGAAGGCGCCGAAGAACGTCGTCGCGGGCAGCAGCGCCGCCGCGAACGCCAGCGGCAGGGCGGACCGGCGGGCCGGTCCGAAGCGGCGCGCCGCCGCATACCCGAGGGGGAACAGCGCCGCGCCCAGGACCGCGTTGATCGCCATCACGGTCGTGTAGACCGTCGCGGGGTCGTGGGAGAACCAGAAGGCCGGGGCGAGCAGGAGCGGGTAACCGCCCTGGTAGAAGGTGTTGCCGGACAGGTCGCCGCCCGGCCCGCCCGCCAGCAGGCGGGCGGCGAGCAGGTAGCCGGTCTCGTCCGGGTTCGCGGCCGGGGCCGTCCGCGCCCAGGCGAACCAGAGCCGGACGGCCGCCTGCGCGAGCATGCCGGCCGCGAGCAGCCACGGCAGGGCGCGCGGCCGGGAGGGGCCCGGCGGGGCGGGCGGCGCCGGACGGCGGGGCGGGAGCAGCGCGAGCGACATGGGCCCCACCGTTCCGGCGGCCTGTCATGGTCTCGTGCCGGAGATGTCCGGATCTTGTGACACAACCCGATGGATGATCGAGGTCGGCCGATAATGACCGGGTGGCGAGCATTCTGTTCATCGAGGATGATCCGTCCGCCCGGGCGGCGCTGGAGCTGGCGCTGACCCGCCAGGGGCACGGGGTGACGTCCCGGGCCACGGGCGAGGACGGACTGGAGGCGCTGCGGGCGCGCCGCCCCGAGATCGCGATCCTGGACGTGATGCTGCCCGGCATCGACGGCATCGAGGTGTGCCGCCGCATCCGCCGGGAGGACCCGCTGCCGGTCATCCTGCTGACCGCGCGGGGCGACGACCTCGACATCGTCCTCGGCCTGGAGGCGGGCGCCGACGACTACGTGGTGAAGCCCGTCGAGCCCCGCGTCCTGGACGCCCGGATCCGCGCGGTCCTGCGCCGCGCCGACCAGACCCGCCTCGACCGGTCCGTCTACGGCGACCTCGTCATCGACCGGACCTCGCTGAAGGTCACCAAGGGCGGCGCCGACCTGCGCCTCACCCCGACCGAGCTGCGGCTCCTGCTGGAACTGGCGCGCCGCCCCGGCCAGGCCCTCACCCGCCGCCACCTGCTGGCGCAGGTCTGGGAGCACGACTATCCCGGCGACTCGCGGCTGGTCGACGCGTGCGTCCAGCGCGTCCGGGCGAAGATCGAGGACGAGCCCGCCGAGCCCCGGCTGATCGAGACCGTCCGCGGCTTCGGCTACCGGTTCGCGGCCCCGTGATCGGGCTGCGGGGGCGGCTCGCGGCGGCGTTCACCGCGGTCGCGCTGCTGGCCGCGCTCCTCGCGTCCGGCATCTCCTACGTCCTGCTCCGGCGCGTGATGCTGCAGCGCGCCCAGGACGCCGTGCTGACCGATGTCCGCAACGCCCTGGCCCGCCAGATCCCGCCCAGGCTGCCGCCCGACGTCACGGTCCTCGTCGCCGCCCAGTTGAGCGACACGCTGGGTTCGGCTCCCGGGCGGAAGGTGGCGGCGGTGCCGATGCCGCTGGACGGCAGCGCCGCGCTACCGGCTCTGGACTCGCTGGACGTGCCGGTCACCGCCGAGTTCGCGCGGCGCGCGCGGCAGGGCCTGGTGTTCCGGCGTGTCGTCCGGCACGGCCGGCCGTACCTGCTCGTCGGCGGCCGCGTCACCGGCTACGAGACGACGACGGACGAGCCATGGCGCACGACGCCCCCGATGGTGTTCGTGTCCGCGAGCCTGAGCCGGGAGGCCTCCGACCTGGCCCTGTTCACGCGCACGCTGCTGGTCGCGGACGCCGCCGCGCTGGTGTCGGCCCTCGGGCTGGCGCTGCTGGCGACCCGCGGCGTCCTGCGCCCGGTGCGCCGCCTCGGCGCCGCCGCGCGGGCCCTCGGCGCGGGGGACTTCGGGACGCGCGTGGACGTGCGGGGCCGCGACGAGATGGCCGACCTCGCCCGCACCTTCAACCGCACGGCCGAGGCGCTGGAGCGGACGGTGACGGAGCTGCGCGCGATGGAGGCCGCGTCGCGCCGGTTCGTCGCCGACGTCTCCCACGAGCTGCGCACACCGCTGACCTCCATGATCGCCGTCACCGACGTGCTGGCCGAGGATGCCGGTCCGGGCGGGGACGGCGCGGCGGCGCTCGTCGCGGGCGAGACGCGGCGGCTCGGGCGGCTGGTCGAGCACCTGATCGAGATCAGCCGGTTCGACGCCGGCGCCGCCGCGCTCGTCGCGGACGAGGTGAACCTGGCCGACGCCGTCACCGCCACGCTGGCCGCGCGCGGGTGGCGGGACGAGGTGACCGTGGCCGGTCCGGCGGACCTGGACGTGCGGCTGGACCCGCGGCGGTTCGACGTCATCATCGCCAACCTGGTGGGCAACGCGCTCAAGCACGGCCGCCCGCCCGTGGCGCTGAGCTTCGCCCGGGTGGAGCGCGGCGGCGTCGCGGGGGTGGAGGTCGTGGTCGCCGACCGGGGCCCCGGACTGCCCGACGATCTGGTCGCCGTGGTGTTCGACCGGTTCGTCAAGGCCGAGGCCGCCCGCTCGCGGAGCGAGGGCAGCGGCCTCGGGCTGTCGATCGCCAGGGAGAACGCCCTCCTGCACGGGGGAGGGTTGGAGGCCGGCAACGGACCGGACGGCGGTGCGGTGTTCACGCTCTGGCTGCCCGGGCCCTTCCCCGACGGAGGTGAGGCCCCGTGAGGCGGCGGCTCGCGTGGTGCGGAGCGGCGGCCGTGCTGGTCGCGGCGGCCGTCCTCCTGGTGGCCCTGGCGGCCAGGTTCCCGACCGGGCCCGGCATCCGGCCGACCGGGATCATCAGCGCGGGAGACCCGCCGCTCGCGGCGGGCGACGCCGAGACCATCACCGTCTACCTGGTCCAGGACGGGCGGCTGGTCCCGGTCGTGCGCCCGGGGCTCCCCGGCCACCCGTACCTTGCCCTCAGCCAGCTCGGGGTCCCGCTCACGTCCCAGGAAGTGCGCAAGGGGCTCGCCACCGAGATTCCGGGCCCGGACGGCGTCAGCGCGGGGAAGGAGGGGCCGCAGGGCACGGTGGTCGTCGACGTGGTCGGCGAGGCCGACGGGACGAGGCCCGCCAGGCATTGGTCGCGCCTGGCCAGGGGACAGGTCGCGTGCACGGCGCAGGCCATCCCCGGGGTCAGCCGGGTCGTGCTCACCGGTGTCTTCAACGAGGAGAAGTCGGCCTGGGCGGTCGTGCGCTGCCGGGACTTTGACGATCTGATCCGCTGAGAGGGAACGGATCAGCCCCTGGCCAGCCACTGGGCGGTGATGTCGCCGAGCACGGAGCGGACGGCGAGGATCGCGATGCCGAGGATCAGGACCGGCATCACCACCCACCGCTCCACCTTGCCGTCCGTCCGCGGGACGACGGGGGCCTCGATCCGCCACGGCAGCGGCCAGAACACCGGACAGCCCCGCGGCGTCAGGCAGTCGCCGACGACGTGGGCCAGGCAGCCGAGTGTCACCGCGAACCCGACGAAGCTCATATCGATCTTGTGCATGAGCCAGACGGCGATCAGGGCCAGCGCGCAGTCCGCCAGCGCCGACTGCGGCTCCTTGCCCTCGAAGTCCAGCCCGATGCCGCGCAGCCCGAGCCCCACGATCATGAACAGGCAGGCCCACCAGCCCCAGATGTAGTGGGTGGCGAGGGTGTCCATCGCCCAGCCGATGCCGACCGCGAACAGGATCGAGTGGGTCGCGTGCCGGTGCCCGCCCGACAGCTTCCCGATCCACTTGCACATGTGGTTCGTGATCGGCCCGAAGGTGTTGGCGATCCGGCCGTTGTGGTGGTCGATGTCCGGCAGGATCGCGGCGCCGGCGCACACCACGGCGCCCGCCATGATCTGCTCCGGCGACAGCGCCACGGCGTGCTCGCCGAGCAGCCGCTCCTGCCCGATGACCGGGACGGCGCCCAGCCATGCCAGCGCGCCGCTCAGGGCATGCGTCTTGCCCATCATGTGCCGTTCCCCCGCTTCCAGCGCGTACGCCGCCCGTCTCAGGGCGGGACTCTAATCCGCTCCTGATCGTTTTCGGCGAAGACGCGCCGAACGGGGCGTCACGTCCTTTTGATGCCCGGAGGCTTCCGCCGGTTCCGCCCGGAACACAGTGCTTTCCGCGCTTCCCGCGCGCCCGGGGCGGGTCAGGCGGACCGGCGGCGGGTCAGCGCCGCCTCCCGGGCCGCGACGGGACGAGCCGCCAGGCGCCGGACTCCTCGCCCGGCTCGTAGGGGGAGTCCAGGCGCTTCGCGACGACGCCGGGCAGCCCCTGGTCGCGTGCCGCCTCCAGGACGGCGCCGCCGTCGCCGGGGTACCAGGGGGCCGTCTGCCACCGCGGGCCCGACAGGCCGAGGTCGTCGAGCCGCTCCCGCCGCTCCCGGTAGGGGACGTCCAGCAGCGGGTGCCCGTCCAGATGCGGCACGTCGTAGATCATGTAGGTCTCGCGGCCGTCCAGGACGGCCAGCTCCCCGTCCAGCAGCGCGGGCCGGACGCCGAGCTGCGCCCCGAGCCGGGAGCCGAGCCCGCCGGGACCGTCCACGGCGCGGCCCCGCGCGTCGGTGAACCGGGTCCGGCCGCCCTCGACGTAGGCGGCCAGCCGCTTGCCGCCCCACGCGAACTCGAACCCCCAGGCCCGCGGATCGCGCGGCAGGCGGGCGCGCTCCTGCGGCCGCATCGGGCGCAGCGACTCCGGCAGCGGCTCGGCGTCCGGATCCGCGGGCGGGTCCATGCGGTGGATCATCCAGTTCCTGCCGCGCGTCCTGAACAGCACATAGCGGCCGGACACGCGGGAGCCGTGGATGACGACCTTCACCTCGCGCTCGGACCACTTCTCGGTCTCGTAGGTCCCGCGGTCCCAGATGGTCATCTTCCCGGCGCCGTACTCGCCGCGCGGGATCTCGCCCTCGAAGGTGGCGTACTCCAGCGGGTGGTCCTCGGTGTGCACCGCCAGGTGGTTGGTGTCAGGGCTCCACGGCAGGCCCTTCGGCACGGCCCACGAGACGAGCACGCCGTCGCGTTCGAGCCGCAGATCCCAGTGCAGGCTGGTCGCGTGGTGCTCCTGGACGACGAACGTGTCGTCGTCCCCGCGCGGCAGAGCCTCGTCGCCGCGCGGCGGCGCCTCGCTCCCGGGAACGGGCTCCGGCGTCCGCCCGGGGTCCCGCCTGCCCCGGTACTCGGCGAGCCGGTCGCCCTCGCGGGCCGGGGGGCCGGCGTGCTTCTCGGGTTTCTTCGGGGTCACGCCCGCTGCATACCCGCGCTCAGCGGATGAAGACGGCGTAGTCGGCCAGATCGCCGGTGAGGGAGGGCGGGAGCCCCGCCACCGCGGACAGCTCCTCGGCCGACACGAACCCGCCCGTCTCGGCCCGGACCCGCTCGATCGTGGCCGCCAGCTCCGCGGTGATGCCGGGCAGCAGCGTCAGCGCCTGCGCGGGCGCGTGGTTGACGTCGACCAGCCCGCCGTCGTTGTACTGGCGCGGCAGGTCGGGCCGTCCGATGCGCAGCTCCTTGGCGAGCCCCGGGTCGGACGCGGCCAGCACCCGCGCCTTCTCCCGCAGCAGCCGCTGCCGCTTGACCCGCTCCACCACGGCCTCGTTGTCCACGCCCGACAGCCCGTGCGGGTCGAACACCCGCCGCCGGATCAGGAAGGCGTGCCCGCAGCCCACCACCGCCAGGACGGACATCAGCATGCCGGCGATCCGCACGGTGCCCTGCTCCTCGTCGGTGCCGGAGAGCAGGGACAGCATCAGCACGAACACCCCGGCGTACGCGGCCGTCGACACCAGCAGGTGCAGGCTCCGCCGCCACAGCAGCGCGGCGGCGAACGTGAGGGGGGTGGCGAAGCCGAGGGTCAGGAACGGCAGCGCCGCCCACGTCACGCTCAGCGCGGCCCGCCCCGGCGGCATGCTGTCGGAGGGAACCCTCGGCTCGTACGGCGCTGGGGCGTTCATCTCTAGAGAGTCTCCCGGGCCGGATGTGGGCGAATCGGACTCTAGACCGAGGGATGGGTCACGGCAGGGTGAGGATTTCGTGGCCGTCCTCGGTGACCAGCAGCGTGTGCTCGAACTGCGCCGTGCGCCTGCGGTCCTTGGTCACGACCGTCCAGCCGTCGGCCCACATGTCGTACTCGTGGGTGCCGAGGGTCAGCATCGGCTCGACCGTGAACGTCATGCCCGGCTCGATGATCGTCGTGGCGGCCGGGTCGTCGTAGTGGGGGACGACGAGGCCGGAGTGGAACGTCGTGCCGATCCCGTGCCCGGTGAAGTCGCGCACCACGCCGTACCCGAACCGCTTGGCGTAGGACTCGATGACCCGCCCGATCACGTTCAGCGCCCGGCCGGGCTTGACCGCCCGGATGCCGCGCATCGTCGCCTCGCGGGTGCGCTCCACCAGCAGGCGCGACTCCTCGTCCACGTCCCCGCACAGGAACGTCGCGTCGGTGTCGCCGTGCACGCCGTCGATGTAGGCGGTGATGTCGACGTTGATGATGTCGCCGTCGCGCAGGACCGTGTCGTCCGGGATGCCGTGGCAGATCACCTCGTTGATCGAGGTGCACAGCGACTTGGGGAACCCGCGGTAGCCGAGCGTGGAGGGGTAGGCGCCGTGGTCGAGCATGAACTCGTGCCCGACGGCGTCCAGTTCGTCGGTGGTGATCCCGGGCCGGACGTGCTTGCCGACCTCCTCCAGCGCCTGCGCGGCGATCCTCCCGGCGACCCGCATCCGCTCGATGGTCTCGGGCGACTTGACGTCCTGCTCGCCCGTCCGCGGCCGCTTCTTCCCCACGTACTCCGGGCGCGGAATGTTCGAGGGAACCTTGCGCAGGGGGGAGACGCGTCCGGGTCGGAGCAACTGGGTCGTCATAGTGATGGAGTGTAGTCAGCGCGATCCTGGCAACAATCCCGTGCCAGCGCATGATCGAGAGGAGCGCCGATGGCCGGTGACGACGGTGACTGGTGGTTCTGCCTGAAGCACATGAAGCCCGAGCACGGGGCCGGCTGCCCCGGCAAGGACCGGATGGGCCCCTACACGACCGAGGGCGAGGCCGCGGACGCGATGGCCATCGCCCGCGAGCGCAACGAGGCGTGGCGCAGGCAGAACGAGGACTGACTAGTCGAGGACCGGGCCGGAGACGGCGTCGAGGAGGCGGGCGAGGCGGCGCCGGAGCCCGCGCGGGCTTCGCGCCGGCTCCCCGCCCGCGGCCGCGCTGACGAGGTGCTGCGCCCCGTCGAACGACATGAGGGCCTGGTCGGGCGGGACGGTCAGCGCCTCGTGGGCGAGGCCGCGCAGCTCGCGGTCGCCGCCCTCCAGCGCGAGGACGGTCGCCCCGGTGCGGCGCGCGTCGTCCACCCGCTCCAGCAGCGGGACGGGCGCCCCCTCCTCGGCGACGACGAACAGCGTCTCGCCGCGCCGGGCCGCCTCCAGCCGCTCCAGCCCGATCCGCAGGTGCGCGGGCACGTCGGCCGGCGGCTCCCAGCGCACCAGGGTGGGCGCGAGGCCCGGGGCGCCGCCGAGCCGGCTCTCGTCGTCGAGGTGCGCCGCCAGATGCCACGGGTCGCCGGCAGGCGTGCCGACCAGCAGGAGCCCGCCCGGGGTGCGGGACGTGACGCGCAGCGCCCGGCCGAACTCCTCGGTCCGCTCCAGCCAGCCCGTCGCCGACAGGACCTCGCGCAACATCGAAATCTGCTCGGCGTCCACGGGCACCATGGTGCCTCACCCCGCGTCCCGGGCAGGGCCCTTTCGGTGATGCGGCAGCCCGGCGCCGGGCCCTCCGAGACCCGCCTGGCAGACTCGGCCGCATGACTGAGCAGCAGCAGAAGACGCCGTACGACCTTCCCGACGCGAGCGATCTGACCATCGGCATCCTGGGCGGGACGGGGGACCAGGGCAAGGGCCTCGCGCGCCGGTTCGCCCTGGCCGGGCACCGGGTGACGATCGGGTCGCGCAAGGCCGAGCGCGCCCGGGCCGCCGCCGACGAGCTCGGCGCGGACCTGCCCGTGTCCGGCGCGGAGAACCCGGTCGCGGCCGGGGAGTCCGACGTCGTGGTCGTGGCGGTGCCGTGGGACGGGCACAAGGCCACGCTGGAGTCGCTGCGCGCCGAGCTGGCCGGCAAGATCGTCGTGGACTGCGTGAACCCCCTCGGCTTCGAGAAGGGCAAGGGCGCGTTCGCGCTGCCGGTCGAGGAGGGCAGCGCCGCCGAGCAGGCCGCCGCCGTCCTCCCCGACAGCCGGGTCGTGGCCGCCTTCCACCACGTGTCGGCCAGGTTGCTGCTCGACCCCGAGGTGGACGAGATGGAGCTGGACGTCCTGGTCCTCGGCAACGACCGGGAGGCCACCGACCTCGTCCAGGCCCTCGCCGGGCGGATACCCGGCATGCGCGGCGTCTACGGCGGGCGGCTGCACAACGCCCACCAGATCGAGGCGTTCACCGCGAACCTCATCTCCATGAACCGCCGCTACAAGGCCCACGCCGGTCTGCGCATCACGGACGTCTGACCGCCCTCCCGGACGGGCCGTCCCGGTACGGTGCCAGGATGGATCGTCCGGACGCGGCGCGACGGCCGCTCGTCCTGCTGCCGTCGGCCAGGACCGGGCCGCTGCGCGCGGTGGCGAAGCGGGTCGGGCTGGCCTTCGTCCTGCTGCTCTTGGTGGTGGCCGTCGTCTACCTCGACCGCGGCGGGTACCGCGACACCGGCGACGGGCGGCTGTCGCTGCTGGACGCCTTCTACTACGCCTCGGTGACCATGTCCACGACCGGGTACGGCGACATCACCCCGGTCGGGGACGGCGCGAGGCTCGTCAACATCGTGTTCATCACGCCCGTCCGGGTGCTGTTCCTCATCGTCCTCGTGGGCACCACCCTTGAGGTGCTGGCGGAACGCACCCGCGACGACTGGCGAACGTCCCGCTGGAGGGCACGCGTGCGCGACCACATCGTGGTGGCGGGTTACGGCACGAAGGGCCGCAGCGCCGTCAGGACCCTGCTGAGCACCGGCGTGCCGCCCGAGTCGATCGTGGTCGTGGACCCCGACCCGCGGGTGGTGGCCGAGGCCGCCGAGGCCGGGTTCGCGGGCGTCGTCGGGGACGCGACCCGCAGCTCGGTGCTGAGGCAGGCCTCGGTCCAGCGGGCCCGCGAGATCGTGGTGGCGAGCGCCCGCGACGACACCGCGGTGCTGATCACGCTGACCGCCCGGCAGCTCAACCCGCACGCCGGCATCCAGGCGGCGGTGCGCGAGTCGGAGAACGTCCCGCTGCTGCGCCAGTCCGGCGCCGACCACGTGGTGACCTCGTCGGAGGCGGCGGGGCGGCTGCTCGGGGTCTCCACCACGCAGCCGAGCGTCGGCGAGGTCATCGAGGACCTGCTGGAGCAGGGGAGCGGCCTCGACCTGGTGGAGCGCGAGGTCCATCCGGACGAGGTCGGCGGCCCCCTCGGCGCGGTCCGCGCCCCGGCGCTGGCGGTCGTGCGTGACGGGCGGCTGCTGCCGTTCGACGCCGCCGGCTGCGCGGTCCTCGAACCGGGAGACCGGCTGATCGTGGCGCGGTCCTCCTCCCGGCGCCGCGGTCCCTCCGGGCCGGAGGAGCAGGACGGGCGGGACGGGCAGGACGGGGCCGGGCCGCCGGACGGTGCCCGCGAGGGCGATCACTGACCGGACGGGGAGCGGTTTCGGCCTGCGGCGCGTCCTAGTCCTGACATACCATCGCAGTGGCGACAGGCAGGGTGGAGATGAGAGAGAACCGGTCGGCAGATCCGTGGAGCGCGTTCCTGGCCCCTTCCGGGCGGAGCGGCGGGGTCCGGCCGCCCGGCGCGGCGCCCGCCGGTGAACCCGGCCTCACCGCCGGGTACGACGAACCCGGCGCGGAGGACGCGTGTCGCCGCGTGCTTGCGCAGTTGCGGGCGGCGAACGGCCCGCTGTCGCTGGAGCAGATTCACCACGCGACCCGGCTCGGGCTGCTGGAGGTCGCCGACGCCGTCGACACGTTGCGCGAGCGCGGCCTCGTCGCGGTGGAGCGGGAGATCGACGAGGTCGTCCGGCTGACCGGGGAGTGACCGCGGCCCGATGATCGGATACGTCGTCGCCGTCTCGCTGAGCTGCCTGGTCGGCATCGCCGAGCTGGTCAGCCGCTACCGGGACCGGCCCACCACGCTGGTCCGGGTGCCGAGCACCTGGGCGTACGTGCTGATCAACGGGGGAGCGGGCGCGGGCTCGCTGCTGCTCCTGCACACCTTCGACTGGCGGTTCGGCGTCCAGTCGACGCACGTCGCCGACGCGACGCAGGTGCTCGTGGCGAGCCTCGGCTCGATGATGGTGTTCCGCAGCGCGGTGTTCACCGTCCGGGTCGGCGACGAGGACGTCGCCGTCGGGCCGAGCACGCTGCTGACCTCGCTGCTGGCCGCCGCCGACCGGGGCGTCGACCGGATGCAGGCCAAGACCCGCGCGCACGAGGCGGGCGAGATCATGCGGGGCGTCTCGTTCGCCAAGTCTCGGCTCGCGCTGCCGACGTACTGCCTCGGCCTGCTGCAGAACGTGTCCGCCGAGGACCAGGCCGACCTGCGCACGGCCGTGGACGCGCTCGCCGGCAGCGAGATGACCGACGGCCAGATGGCCCTCAACCTGGGGCTGCTGCTGATGAACGTCGCCGGTCCCGACGTGCTGCGCTCCGCCGTGGACACGCTCCGCGACGAGATCACGGCGGACGGCGCGGCCCTGCGCCGCCTCCCGGGGCCGCGTGACGGCCAGGACCACGAGAACGGCCGGCCCGGTGCCGGGGCACGGCCCGAACGGGTCCGCTCCGACCCCGACCAGTAGCGAGGGTCGCCCGGCCGTCCCGGCCGCGTGACACGGCCGGAGACCACACACGGCCGCGCCGGGGGCGGCGCGGCCGTGCGGGGGTGGGCCTGGTTCGGCGCTGAGGCCCGTGCCCGCTAGTGGTAGGTGTGCTCCGGGGCCGGGTAGACGCCGCCGACGACCTCGTCGGCGTAGGCGCGGGCCGCCTCGCCGAGCAGGGTGTTCATGTCGGCGAACTTCTTGACGAACTTCGCGGTGTGCGGGGTGAGCCCGGCCATGTCCTGCCAGACGAGGACCTGCGCGTCGGTCTGGTTGCCGCCGCCGATGCCGATCGTCGGGATGGACAGGGACGCCGTGACGCGGGCGGCGAGGTCCTCGGGCACGCATTCGAGGACGACGGAGAACGCGCCCGCCGCCTCCAGGGCCTTGGCGTCGGCCATCAGCTCGTCGCCGTCCTGGCCGCGGCCCTGCACCCGGTAGCCGCCGAAGACGTTCACCGACTGCGGGGTGAGGCCGAGGTGGCCCATCACCGGGATGCCGGCCGCGACCATCGCCTCGGCCTGCGGGATGATCCGGCGGCCGCCCTCCAGCTTGATCGCGTGGGCGCCGGTCTCCTTGAGGAACCGGGTGGCGGCCGTCAGCGCCTCGGTGACGCCGGTCTGGTAGGAGCCGAACGGCAGGTCGGCGACGACCATGGCGCGCTTGGAGCCGCGGACGACGGCCGCGGTGAGCGGGATCAGGTCGTCCACGGTGACGGGAATGGTCGAGTCGTAGCCGTAGACCACCATCGCGGCGGAGTCGCCGACGAGCAGCACGGGGATGCCGGCCTCGTCGAAGATCCGCGCGGTGAGCGCGTCGTAGGCCGTGAGCATCGGCCACTTCTCGTGCCGCTGTTTCGCCGCGGCGATGTCGCGTACGGTCACCCTGCGCCCGCTCGTACCGCCGTAGAGTGCGGTCGGCTGTGCCGGGGGTGCGACAGAAGAAGACATGCAGAACCTCCGCTGGTCTTGAGGCGCCACTGTGGCGTACCCAGACGAAACCGATGGTGCCACCTGGCCAACGATTCGGATACCCCTCCCCATTCCAGAATTTCTCCGCCGGGCCGGGAACAGATTCCGAAACGATACCGTTGCGTATCGACATGGACCCCCAGACGATCCAGCGCCGCCGGTGGTACATCCTCGGCGTCCTGACCATGAGCCTGCTGGTGGTGGTGCTCGACAACACCATCCTCAACGTCGCGCTCAAGACCATCGCCGACCCGGACAAGGGCCTCGGCGCCACCCAGAGCCAGCTCGAATGGGCGATCAACTCCTACACGCTGGTCTTCGCGGGCCTGCTGTTCACCTTCGGGGTGATCGGCGACCGGATCGGCCGCAAGCGCGTGCTCGTCGGCGGCATGGCGGTGTTCGCCGTCGCCTCGCTGGTGTCGGCGTACGCGCAGTCGCCCGAGCAGCTCATCTACGCCCGCGCCCTGATGGGCCTCGGCGGCGCCGCGGTCATGCCGCAGACGCTGTCGATCATCACCAACGTCTTCGAACCGCACGAGCGCGCCCGCGCCATCGGCATCTGGGCCGGCGCCGTCGGCCTCGGCGTCGCCATCGGCCCGCTCACCGGCGGCCTGCTGCTCGCCCACTTCTGGTGGGGCTCGGTCTTCCTCATCAACGTGCCGGTCATCGCGGTCGGCGTCACGCTGATGGCCTTCCTCGTCCCCGAGTCGCGCAACCCCGCCCCCGGCCGGCTCGACCCGGTCGGCGTGGTGCTGTCGGTCATCGGGCTGGTCGTCCTGTCGTACGGGATCATCCAGGGCGGCGAGAGGGGCGACTGGCTGGAGCTCTCCGTGCTCGGGCCGATCCTCGCCGGCGCCGCCGTCCTCGCCCTGTTCGTGTGGCACGAGGCCCGCACCGTCTCACCGGCGTTCGACGTCAGGCTGTTCAAGGACGCGCGCATGTCGGCCGCCGTCGCGTCCATCGCGCTGTGCTTCTTCGCCGCCACCGGCGTGTTCTTCTTCGCCAACTTCTACATGCAGTCGGTGCGCGGTCTTACGCCGCTGCAGTCCGGCGCCATGGTGCTCCCGTTCGCGGTCGCGCAACTCGCCTTCGCCCCGCGCAGCGCCGCCATGGTGCGCCGCTTCGGCGCCAAGGCGGTCTGCACGATCGGGCTGCTGCTGGTCAGCGTCGCGCTGGCGAGCTACCAGTTCGTCGGCGTCCACACCTCCCTGTGGATCCTCGGCGCGATCTTCTTCGTGCAGGGCGCCGGGATGGCCAACGTGATGCCGCCCGCGACCGAGTCGGTCATGTCGGCGCTGCCCCGCGAGAAGGCCGGCGCCGGATCGGCCATCAACAACACCGCCCGCCAGGTCTCGGTCGCGATGGGCGTGGCCGTGCTCGGCTCGGTCGTCGCCTCGGTCTACCGCGGAGACCTGCGCGACGAGCTCGCCGCGCTGCCCGCCGGCGCGCGGCAGGCCGCCGCCGAGTCGATCGAGGGCGCGCACGCCGTCGCCGCCCAGATGGGCCCCGCCGGGCAGGGCCTCGTCGGCCCCGCCGACGCCGCCTTCGTGCACGCCATGCACGCCGCGTCCGTCGCCGCGGCCGTGATCTCCTTCCTCGGCGCCCTGGTCGTCCTGAAGTGGATGCCGGGACGCGTCGCGGCGCCGCCCGCGCAGGCGCCCGCCGAGCGGCGGCCGGAGAAGGCCCCCGTGTGACGGGGCCGGTGTGGCAGGGTGAGGGGATCATGACCGAGACCGAGCGGCGGCAGGCGGGGCGGCCTCGCAGCGAGCGCGCCGGCAAGGCCATCGTCGAGGCCACCCTGGACCTGCTGGCCGAGGAGTCGGGGGTGGCGGGCGTCTCCATCGAGGCGGTCGCCGCCCGCGCCGGCGTCGGCAAGACGACGATCTACCGGCGCTGGCCCAGCAAGGAGGCGCTGATCGTGCACGCGCTCGGCGCCGTGAAGGAGCCGCTGCCCGAGCCGTCCGGCGCGTCCGCCCGCGAGGACCTCACCGTGATCGCGCGGCGGCTCGCGGGCGACCGGCACCGCCGGTACTCGCGGTGCTTCTGGAACGTCGTCGGCGGCGCGGAGAAGCACCCCGAGCTGTACGCCCGCTACCGGCAGGAGGTCATCGAGCCGCGGCGCGACGTCATCCGCAGGGTGATCCGGCGCGGGGTCGACTCCGGGGAGCTGCGCCCCGATCTCGACGTGGAGGTCGCGATGTCGCTGCTGCTCGGCTCGCTGACCGCCAAGCGGCCGCAGGAGACGTTCCCCGAGGGGTACGCCGAGGCGGTCGTCGACACCCTCCTCAGGGGCATCGAGAGCGACCGGGAGACCCGTCCAGAGGCGGACATCGGGCGGTTTTCGGCGCGGTAAGCGCGATCTTCTCCCCCTACCGCGGAGTCATGCCCCATACTGTCGCTGGGTAGTGCTGAGACGACCGGCTGTCTGGAGCGCGTCAGGTGAGATCCGTCATGGCGCCGCGAGGCGATGCGCCAGCCACCGATTCGGCGTCCCGGACCCTTGTCCTGGGCATCGACGGTGCTCGGCACATCGTGCAGTGCGGCCCCAACGCCAAGGCCGTCCTCGGCCGTGCCCCCGAGGAGCTGATCGGCCGCCCCGCCACCGACCTGGTCGGCGACGAGGCGAAGGCCGAGCTGGAGACGCTCCTGGAGGCCAACGGCGGCGGGCAGGAGCGCAACGGCGTGATGGGCGTGCTGCGCGGCGACGGCGGCGCCCCCGCCGACGCCCTCCTCACCGTGCAGCCGATGCTCGGCGGCAGCGCGGGCGCGGCGCCCGCCGCGCTGCTGTTCATCCGGGTGGAGCTGCCGCCGAGCGAGCGCTACCAGGACCCGGCCCTCATGCGGCGCGCCCTGATGGACGACCCGCTCACCCGGTTCGGCGCGACGCTCGACCTCGACCAGTCCGCCCGCGGCCTCGTCGACGTCGTCGTCCCGCACTTCTGCAACGTCGCGTCGGTGCTGGTGCTGGAGAGCCTGGTCGCCGCCGACGAGGTGCACGCCGAGTCCGGCTCGGCGGTGCTGCGCCGCATCGCGGTCACCTCCGACGACGGCAACCCGGCCTGGACGTCCACGTTCCCCGTCGGCGAGGTGCTCGTCTTCCCGGAGGGCACCCCGTACCGGCAGGTGATGGAGACCGCCCGGCCCGTCCACCTGCCGCACATCGCGGTGGACGCCGCGAGCGAGATCGGCCGGCTCTGGCGGCGCGGCCCGGCGGGCGAGCTGCTGTCCAACGTGTCGATGGTGCTGCTGCCGATGATCGCCCGCGACACGCTGCTCGGCTTCATCGCCTGCACCCGCATCCCCGGTTTCCGCAAGTTCGACGCCTACGACGTCGAGATCGGCATGGAGTTCGCCGCCCGCGCCGCCATCGTCATCGACAACGCCCGGCGCTACAGCCGCGAGCGGGCCACCGCGCTCGCGCTGCAGCGCAGCCTGCTGCCGATGCGGCTGTCCGCGCCCTCCTCGGTCGAGGTCCGGCACCGCTACCTGCCGGGCAGCAAGCTCGTCGAGGTCGGCGGCGACTGGTACGAGTCGATCGCGCTGCCCGGCGCCCGCGTCGCCCTGATCGTCGGGGACGTCGCCGGGCACGGCGTCCGCGCCGCCGTCACCATGGGGCGGCTGCGCACCGCCCTGCACACGCTCGCGAACCTGGAGCTCCCGCCCGCCGACGCGCTGCACGTCATGCACGAGCTGATGATCGAGCTGGGCGAGCAGGAGCCGCACTTCGCCACCTGCGTCTACGCGGTGTACGACGCGACCACCGGCACCATCGAGATCGCCTCCGCCGGGCACCTGCCGCCGCTGCTGGCGAGCCCGACCGGCGACAACGAGTACCTGGAGGTCCCGCCCGCCCCGCCGCTCGGCGTCTCGGGCGGCTCGGCCATCGAGAGCCGCGAGTTCGCCGTCGAGGACGGCAGCCTCTTCGTCATCTACACCGACGGCCTGGTCGAGAACCGGGGCCGCGACATCGACGACGGCCTCGCCCGCCTCCAGAAGATCTTCGGGCGCGACTCGGTCGACCGCTCCATGGAGGACCTCGCCAAGACCACCCTCGCGGGCGTCTACGCCGACCAGCACCGCGACGACATCGCCGTCCTGATCGCCCGGCTGCGCCGCCTCCCCCCGGACCGCTACTCCTCCTGGACGCTGCCCGCCGACCCGGCCGCCGTCCGCCGCGCCCGCGGCCTCGTCAGCACCCGCCTGGCGGAGTGGGACCTGGAGGACCTCGACTACACCACCGAACTGCTGGCGTCCGAGCTCATCACCAACGCGCTCCGCTACGCGCACGGCCCGATCGAGCTGCGCCTCCTGCTGGAGCGCACCCTCGTCCTGGAGGTCCTGGACCGCTCCGCCGCCCTGCCGCGCCTGCGCCGCGCCGAGGACGACGACGAGAACGGCCGCGGCCTCCTGGTCGTCAGCCAGCTCGCCCACCGCTGGGGCAGCCGCCGCACCGCAGCGGGCAAGGTGGTCTGGTGCGAGCAGATCGTCCCCGGCGTCGACCCCGACGCGTCGGAACAGGTCCCCGCCTGGCCCGAAGAGGCCTGGCCCGGCGAACTCCACCACCGCGAGTAGAGGTGTCCACCCAGGGGGTCGCCCCCCTGGGCTAACTCAGCTTTTCCCGCCAGCGGTTGGTGATGGGGAGTCGGCGGTCGCGGCCGAAGTTCTTGGGCGTGATCTTGGGGCCGGGCGGGTACTGGCGGCGCTTGTACTCGGCGATGTCGACGAGGCGGATGGCGCGTTCGACCAGGGCCGGGTCGTGGCCGGCCTTGACGAGGGCGTCGCGGCCCATGTCGCGCTCGACGTAGTCGGTCAGGATCGGGTCCAGGACCGCGTAGTCGGGGAGGGTGTCGCGGTCGCGCTGGTCGGGGCGCAGCTCGGCGGACGGCTCCTTGACGATGATGGCCTCCGGGATGGGCTCGTGCGCGAAGGGGTGCAGGAGCGGTGAGTCCTTGCCCGCCTGCGCGTTGCGCCAGCGGGCGAGGTCCCAGACGGTGAGCTTGAAGACGTCCTTGATGGGGCCGAAGCCGCCCGCGGAGTCTCCGTAGAGGGTGGAGTAGCCGGTCGCCAGCTCGCTCTTGTTGCCGCCGGTGAGGACGAGGTGGCCGTCCTCGTTGGACAGGGCCATCCACACGTTGGCCCGGATGCGGGCCTGGAGGTTCTCGGCGGCGAGGCCGTGCAGGTCGAGCTGCTCCTCGAACGCCTCGACCATGCCGGCGATGG
The DNA here is from genome assembly GCF_040639875.1 of Actinomadura sp. NPDC023710. NCBI lineage: Bacteria > Bacillati > Actinomycetota > Actinomycetes > Streptosporangiales > Thermomonosporaceae > Actinomadura > Actinomadura sp. NPDC023710. The sequence continues at coordinate 53,797 of NZ_JBFAGB010000028.1, read as the reverse complement.
GGACGATGCGCGAATGGACGCCCTGCCGCTTGACGAGCTCCTCGGCGTCCACGACGGAGCCCTCCGAGGAGTAGCGGCTCGGCAGCAGGACGGCGTGCACGTGCTCCGGGCCGATGGCGTCGGAGGCGATGGTGGCGACGAGCGCCGAGTCGATGCCGCCGGACAGGCCGAGCACGACGGAGCGGAAGCCGTTCTTGCGGACGTAGTCGCGGGTGCCGAGGACGAGCGCCGCGTACACCTCGGCGAGGTCCTCCAGGGGGCGCGCGACCGTCCGCGGCTCCGCGGGGTAGGCGGGCAGCGGGTCGGCCGACAGGACGTGCCGGTCGATGGTGATCGTGGTGCCGTCCTGGGCGTCGACGCGGACGGGGCCCGCCTCGGCGGCCGGGCCGGCGGCCGGCAGGTCGAGGTCGGTGACGAGGAGGTGCTCGACGAACTGGGGGGCGCGGGACAGGGGCGAGCCGTCCGGGCCGACGATGACCGAGTCGCCGTCGAAGACGAGCTCGTCCTGGCCGCCGACCATGTTGACGTAGGCGAGCGCGCAGCCGGCCTCGCGTGCGCGGCCGGCGCACAGGTCGAGGCGGGCGTCGTCCTTGTCGCGCTCGTAGGGGGAGGCGTTGATCACCAGCAGCAGCCCGGCGCCCGAGGCGCTCGTGACGCTGACCGGGCCGCCGTCCTGCCAGAGGTCCTCGCAGATGGCGGTGGCGACGTCCACGCCGTGCAGCCGGACGACCGGCAGCCGGTCGCCGCGCGCGAAGATCCGGTACTCGTCGAACACGCCGTAGTTGGGCAGGTGGTGCTTGGCGGAGCGGACGAGCACCTCACCGCGGTGCAGCCACGCGGCGGCGTTCAGCGGCAGGCCGCCGGGCCGGCTGGGGCGGGCCCCGCCGGCCGGCGGGCGGTCGAGGTAGCCGGTGACGACGGGCAGGTCGCCGAGCCCTTCGTCGGCGAGCCGGCGGGCGAGGTGCTGGAGGGCGTCGCGGGACGCCTCCACGAAGGACGCGCGCAGCGCGAGGTCCTCCACGGGGTAGCCGGTCAGCATCATCTCCGGGAATGCGACGAGGTGCGCGCCCGCCTCGGCGGCGCGGCGCGTCCACGTCAGAATCTGGTCGGCGTTGCCGTCGAGGTCGCCGACGGTCGAGTTCACCTGCGCGAGCGCGAGCCTGAGTTGTGCCACGGTCCAAGCGTAGAACGCCGGACCCGGTTTCGTCACTTTGACGAGAAGTGGACGCCGAGCACGGCGTCCCGCCGGCGCCGGATCGCGGGGGCGAGCGCGAGCTGCGCCGCGGCGGCGGCCAGGGCGAGAGCCGCGCAGGTCAGCCACAGTGCGGGCGCCCCGCCGGCGCCGAGCAGCTGGGTGCCGCCGAGGGGCGCCAGCAGGAAGCCGCCCGACCACGCCATCCCGTACAGGCCGCCGTACCGGCCGCGCAGGCCGGCGGGCGCGAGGTCGGCGACCACGGCCTGCAGGACGGACGCGGCGATGATCTCCCCGAGCGTCCACACCAGGATCGTCGCGGTGTAGGCGGGCACGGACGAGGCGAGTGAGGTGAGCCCGTAGCCGACCCCGACCAGCGCGAAGCCCGCCGCCAGCACCAGGCTGTGGTCGCGCCGTGCCAGCCACGCGTTCACCAGCGGCTGGACGATGATGATCAGCAAGCCGTTCGCCGCGATCGCCAGGCCGTAGGACCGCGGGCCGAGCCCGTCCTCCTTCATGGCGAGCGGCATCGTCGTCATGCCCTGCATGAGCACGAACGTGTAGAAGAGGGTGACCAGGACGTAGCCGACCATGACCCGGTCGCGCAGCACGCGGCCGAACCCGCCCGTCCGCTCGGCGCGGGCGTCGCGGGTCCGCGTCTCCGGGATCGCCCGCCACACGAGCAGGCCGAACGCCGCGCAGGTGAGGGCGTCGATCCAGAACAGCCACAGGAAGCCCTGCTGCGCGAGCGTCCCGCCGAGCACCATGGCGACCGCCCAGCCGAGGTTGATCGCCCAGAACAGCAGCCCGAACGCGCGGGGGCGGTCGGCCGGGGAGATGATGTCGGCCACCATCGCCTGCGCGGCGGGCCGGTACATGTCCAGGAGCAGGCCGAGCACCAGCGCGGCCGCGAGGATCGCGGCGAGCCCCTGGGCGTAGCCGAGCGCGAGCATGGCCGCGCCGGTGCCGACGGTCGCGAGCGTCAGCGTCGCTCGGCGGCCGATGCGGTCGGCGAGCATGCCGCCCGCGAGCTGCCCGGCGAGCGAGCCCGCGCCCAGCACGGCCATCGTCACGCCCGCCTGGGTCAGCGACAGCCCGCGCATGGTCGTCAGGTAGAGGCCGAGGAACGGCTCGACCATGGTCCCGAGGCGGTTGAGCAGGGTCCCCGCCCACAGCACCCAGAAGGGCCGGGGGAAGCCGCCGACCCTGGGCCCGAGGAACGCCGCGAACCTGCCGGGAGCGGGCCCGACAGGGGTCTCTTCCAGAGTGCTCACTCGCACGATGGTGGGGGCGCCGCGCGCTCCGAGACATTCATTTAGCCTGGGCTAAATGATCGAGTTCGTGCTGGCGCCGGACGACGTGGCGCGGGTCCGGTTCGCGTTCTCGCCGCTGTGGGAGATGGTGCGCAGCCTGCGGGTGCTCGCCGACCCGTCCGGCCACGCGCTCCACCTGCCGTGGGTCCGCACGGTCCGGCCCCGCCTGCGCGGTCTCGGCTTCGAGCCGCTGCTGGACGTCGTCCTGCCCGCCGGGTACATCCCGGACTTCCTCACCCCGCCGCCGCGCACGCCGCTGCCCGACCTCGGCGCGGAGCTCGCGACCGTCCGCGCCACCCCGCCCGAGGTCGTCGCCGCCGAGCTCAGCTGGACCGCGCCCGGAGCCCGGCCCCGATCCGCCCGCCGCGCCATGGCCACCGACCCCGAAGGCACCCTGGAAAGGCTGGCCGACCTGCTCGAACGGTACTGGGAGGTGGCCGTGGAGCCGTTCTGGCCGCGCATCCGCGACCTCCTGGAGGGGGAGGTCCTGCGCCGCAGCGGCGCCCTCGCCGCCGAGGGCGCCGAGGGCGTGTTCGGCGACCTGCACGAGGCGGTCTCCTGGCGCGCCGGGACGCTTACCGTCGACCGCCACTGGGACTTCCGCGGCGAGCTCGCCGGGCGCGGGATCCTGCTCGTCCCGAGCGCGTACGTGTGGCCGAACGTGTCGGTGATGGTGCCGCCCTACCAGCCGATGCTCAGCTACCCGCCGCGCGGCGTGGCGACGCTATGGGAGACCGGGCCGCCGGACGAGCCTCGCGCCGGGGCCCTGGCCGCGCTGATGGGACGCCGCCGCGCCGAGCTGCTCACGGCGCTCGCCACGCCGGCGTCCACCACCGACCTGGCCAGGCGGGCGGGCGTGACCGCGGGGGCCGTCAGCCAGCATCTGGGCGTCCTGCGCGCCTGCGGCCTCGTCACCGGGCACCGCATGGGCCGCCGCGTGCTGTACGTCCGCACGCCGGCCGGGGACGCCCTTGCCGGCGCTCAGCGCAGCGACGCGAGCGCGTCCAGGCGCGACGGCCCGGGGGAGGCGCCCGGTCCGTAGCGGCCGGACTCGGCGAGCCAGTCCATGTGCGCGCGGGGCGTGTCCAGCAGGACCTTGACGACCTGCGCGGCGGCGGCGCGCTGCGCGACCGTCAGGTCCAGCCGGTCGAGCATCTCCGGCAGCCGGCGCGCCGCCGCCCACGCCTCCTCCAGCCGGTCGGCGATCCGGTCGGCGACCCTGTGGGCCGCCCGCGCCTCGTCCAGCCCGTGCGCCCTGGCGAGGACGGCGGGCAGATCGTGCACGTCGCCGCGCGCGGCCTCCAGGTCGTGCGAGGCGAGATCGTTGGCCCAGGCCACCACGTCGGCGACGCCGTCGGCGAGGGTCTTCCAGCGTGGCGTGCGCAGCAGCCGCGCCGGCAGTTCGACTCCGAGGACGGCCTCGACCAGGTCGAACAGGAAGGGCCCGCACGCGCGGCGGCGCAGCGCCGGGTACTCCTGCTCGGTCGGGACGTGGCTGATCCGCCGGTTGACGGCCTCCTCGGCGCAGCCGTCGCGGTGCGCCTCCAGGTGCAGCATGAACCGGCGGCGCCAGTCGCGGCTCATGTCCTTGGACGTGGCCTGCCACAGCTCCACCAGCGCCGCCTCCAGCGGCCGGGCGCCGGGCCGGGCGTGGCCGCGCCGCATCGCGCGCAGCAGGTCGTCGTACAGGGCGTGCACGGCGCTGCCGCTGTCGGCGAGCGGCGGGTGGTCCAGCGTGTCGTCCAGCGCGAGCGTCCAGGTCAGCCAGCGGGCGAACAGGTCCACGGCGGCCAGGTCGGCGGACGGCAGGACGCGGGCGGCCAGCCGTTCGCAGCGCGCCCGGCCGAGCGGGGAGGTGTCCGGATCTCCGAGCACCAGCCCGCGGCCGCGTGCCCAGGCCTCCACCTGCGCGCACAGCTGCCACGACTCCGGGTGCATGGCCGACGGTGTGGCCAGCGCGGTCACCCGGTCGGTCATCGAGAGAAGGAGTGAGATGTCCACGACGTGATCCACGCTAACGATCACCGTGCCGGGCGACCATGATCGCCACGTCAATTTCCGGGAAACGGATATCCGGGGACGGTCATGGGCGAGTCAGCCGCCCGCCCCTGCCCACGGCGGGAGGGACGTGCGATAGTGCGGTGATCGGAAGCCAGCACGATCAGGAGGAAACGTGTCGAGACGGACGACACTCCGGGCCTTCGGCGCGGGGCTCGCGGCCCTGGCGCTGACAGCGTCGGCGTGCGGCGGGGACAAGGGCGCGACGGTGCAGGGCGTGAAGCTCATCGAGAAGGGCGCGCTCACCTCGTGCACGCACCTGCCCTACCCGCCCTTCCAGTCGGAGGACAAGAAGTCGGGCAAGGTCGTGGGCTTCGACGTCGAGCTCATCGACCTCGTCGCCAAGCGGCTCGGCGTCACCCAGAAGATCGTCGACACCCCGTTCGAGACGATGAAGACGGGCTCGGCGCTGAACGCCGGCAAGTGCGACATCCAGATGGGCGGCATGACGATCAAGCCCGACCGGGTGAAGTTCATGGACGTCTCCACCCCCTACTTCGACGCCACGCAGTCGCTGATGGCCAAGAAGGGCAGCGGGATCACCACGCTCGACGACGTCAAGGCCAAGAAGCTCAAGCTCGGCTCGCAGGCGAGCACGACCGGCGAGGACTTCGTCAAGGGCAAGGGCTTCGACCCGCGCTCGTTCGACAACTCCAACGCCGAGCTGGACGGCCTGCGCACCGGCCAGGTGGACGTGATCGTGCAGGACGACCCGGTCGTGAAGGGCTGGCTGAAGGACCCGGCGAACGCCGGCTTCGAGATCGCCGCGAACCTGAACACCGGTGAGCAGTACGGGTTCTGGATGCGCAAGGGGCACAACCCCGAACTGGTGAAGATGACCGACCAGGTGATCGCGCAGGCGAAGTCGGACGGCTCCTACAAGCGGATCTACGAGAAGTGGATCGGTCCAATGCCGCCCAGCGCCGGCGGCGGCTCGTGACCGCGGAACCGGCCGGGGTGGCGGCGCCGGGCGGGCTGACCCGCCGGCGCCGCCGGCAGCTCTCCCTCGGCGGCCAGTACGGGATCTTCGCCGTCGTCGTGGTGCTGGTGCTGGGGCTCGCCGACTGGGGCACCCTGCGGCTCAACTTCGCCAACTGGGACGTCGCCAAGAGCCTGTTCCCCGACATCATCACGGTCGGGCTGCGCAACACCGCCGTCTACACCGCGGTCGGGTTCGGGATCGGCCTCGGCGGCGGGCTGGTCGTCGCGCTGATGCGGCTGTCGTCGGTGCCCCCGTACCGGTGGTTCGCCACCGGCTACATCGAGATCTTCCGCGGCCTGCCGCTCCTGCTGATCTTCATTTTCGTGGGCGTCGGCGTGCCGCTGGCCTTCCCGGGCACCAACATCCCCGGCGGCGCCGCCGGGCAGGCGGGCCTGGCCCTCGGCCTCGCCGCCACCGCCTACATGGCCGAGACGATCCGGGCCGGGATCGAGGCCGTCCCGAAGGGGCAGCTGGAGGCGGCGCGGTCGCTCGGCATGTCGCACACCCGCGCGATGCGCTCGATCGTCATCCCGCAGGCGTTCCGGATCATCATCCCGCCGCTGACCAACGAGCTGGTGCTGCTCTGCAAGGACTCCTCGCTGGTGCTGTTCCTCGGCATCACGCTCGAACAGCGGGAGCTCACGAAGTTCGGCCGCGACCTCGCGGGCGAGCAGGGCAACACCACCCCGATCATCGTGGCGGGGATCTGCTATCTGCTCATCACGATCCCGCTGAGCCTGCTGGCCCGGCGGCTGGAGGCGCGGCAGCGCAGGGGGCGGCGATGACGAGCCTCGTCAAGGACACCGGGGGCCCGGCGGCGGGCCCGGCGGCCATCGAGATCAGCGGCCTGTACAAGTCGTTCGGGGCGAACGAGGTGCTGCGCGGGATCGACTTCCACGTCGGGGCGGGTGAGGTCGTCTGCGTGATCGGCCCGTCCGGGTCGGGCAAGTCGACGCTGCTGCGCTGCGTCAACCTGCTGGAGGAGCCCTCCGCCGGGACGGTCCGCGTCGCCGGCGCGGACGTCACCGGTCCCGAGGTCGACATCGACGCCGTCCGCCGCCGGATCGGCATGGTCTTCCAGGCGTTCAACCTCTTCCCGCACCTGACCGCGCTCGGCAACGTCATGATCGCCCAGCGGAAGGTGCTGAAGCGGGGGAGGGCGGAGGCCGAGCGGATCGCCCGGGAGAACCTGGAGCGGGTCGGGCTGGCCGACAAGGTCGACGCCTACCCGGCGCAGCTGTCGGGCGGCCAGCAGCAGCGCGTGGCCATCGCCCGCGCGCTCGCGATGGGCCCGGAGGTGATGCTGTTCGACGAGCCGACGTCCGCGCTGGACCCCGAGCTGGTCGGGGACGTCCTCGGCGTCATGCGCGGCCTCGCCGAGGCCGGGATGACGATGCTCGTCGTCACCCACGAGATGAGCTTCGCCCGGGAGGTGGCCGACCGGGTGGTGTTCATGGACGGCGGCGTGGTCGTGGAGGAGGGCCCGCCCGCCCAGGTGATCGGCGAGCCCGCGCACGAGCGGACCAGGACCTTCCTTTCGCGCGTCCTCGACCCGGCGGCGGCGCGGATCGAGGACGGTCCGCGGTCGGATATGTTCCGATCACCGGCCCCGGACGCGTAACGTCGCGGTAACAGCGTCCGGGCATACTGCAGATACAGCCGGACCGGCTCCACACGGCCGGCATGCCGGACCCGCGTCGTCGACAACGCAGTCTCGCCGACAGGGCAGTACCGAGGGAGAGGGCATTGGACCGTCAGCAGGAGTTCGTGCTCCGCACGCTGGAGGAGCGCGACATCCGCTTCATCCGGCTGTGGTTCACCGACGTGCTCGGGTTCCTGAAGTCGGTGGCCGTCGCCCCCGCCGAACTGGAGGGCGCCTTCGGCGAGGGCATCGGCTTCGACGGCTCGGCGATCGAGGGCTTCGCCCGGGTCTACGAGGCCGACATGATCGCCAAACCGGACCCGTCCACCTTCCAGGTGCTGCCCTGGCGGTCGGAGTCCCCGGGCGTCGGCCGCATGTTCTGCGACATCCTCATGCCGGACGGGACGCCGAGCTTCGCCGACCCCCGCTACGTCCTCAAACGCTCCCTGGCGCGGGCCGCTGACCTCGGGTTCACTTTCTACACCCACCCCGAGATCGAGTTCTTCCTCCTCAACGACAAGCCGGAGGACGGCCGCGAGCCCGAGCCGGCGGACGCGGGCGGCTACTTCGACCACACCCCGCACAGCGCCGCGCACGACTTCCGGCGCAACGCCATCACGATGCTGGAGGCGATGGGGATCTCGGTGGAGTACAGCCACCACGAGGGCGCCCCCGGCCAGCAGGAGATCGACCTGCGGTACGCCGACGCGCTCACCACCGCGGACAACATCATGACGTTCCGGCTGGTCATGAAGGAGGTCGCGCTGGAGCAGGGCGTGCACGCCTCCTTCATGCCGAAGCCGTACACCGAGCACCCGGGCTCGGGCATGCACACGCACATGTCGCTGTTCGAGGGCGACCGCAACGCCTTCTACGAGCCGGGCGCGGAGTTCAAGCTGTCCAAGGCGGGGCGGGCGTTCATCGCCGGGCTGCTGCGGCACTCCGCCGAGATCACCGCCGTGTGCAACCAGTGGGTCAACTCCTACAAGCGGCTGTGGGGCAACGTCGGCTCCGCGGCGGGCCTGGGGGGAGAGGCCCCGTCCTACATCTGCTGGGGGCACAACAACCGGTCCGCGCTGGTCCGCGTCCCCATGTACAAGCCGCACAAGGGCCACTCGACCCGCATCGAGTTCCGGTCGCTGGACACGGCCGCCAATCCCTATCTGGCGTTCGCCGCGATCCTCGGCGCCGGGCTCAAGGGGATCGAGGAGGGCTACGAGCTGCCGCCGGGCGCCGAGGACGACGTCTGGGCCCTCACGGTGGCCGAGCGGCGCGCCCTCGGCATCGAGCCGCTGCCGCAGAACCTGGACGAGGCCATCCGCGCGATGGAGCGCAGCGAGCTGATGGCCGACGTCCTCGGCGAGCACGTCTTCGACTTCTTCCTGCGCAACAAGCGCCAGGAGTGGGAGGACTACCGACGGCAGGTGACCGAATTCGAACGGAAGCGGCTGCTGGCCGTCCTCTGAGGGCCCGCGCCGGATTACGGTTGGTCCTGTGACCGAGTCCTGGACTTCCGACCGCCGTCCCTCGCTCGCCGGACGCCTGGCGCGGCTCGGGTTCACCCACGCGGCGCGGGCGGAGCGGCTGCTCGCGGAGGCCGAGCGGGACGGCGCCGGACCGGGCGACGGCCTGCTCGACGCCCTCGGCGGCACCGCCGACCCCGACCTCGCCCTGGACGGTCTGCTGCGCCTGCTCCCCGCCGCCGGCGGCGGGCTGCGCGCGGCGCTGGCCGCCGAACCGGGGACGCGGGAGCGGCTGACCGCGGTCCTCGGGGTGAGCGCGGCGCTCGGCGACCACCTGGCGCGGCACCCGGACCACTGGCGGGTGCTGCGCGACGGCGTCGCGGGCCCGCTCGGGAGTCCCCGCGCCGACCTGCTGTCCGCCGTGGGCGCCGACCCGGCGGCGCCGGAGCCGGTGGCGCGCGGCGAGGACGCGCTCGTCGCGCTCCGCGTCGCCTACCGCCGCCGCCTCCTGGCGCTGGCGGGACGCGACCTGATCGGCGCGGCGGACGTCGCCGAGGTCGCCGCCGAACTGGCCGACCTCGCCGCCGCCGCGCTGGAGGCCGGCCTCGCGATCGCCCGCGCCGAGGTCCCCGGGCACGAGGCGTGCCGGCTCGCCGTGATCGGCATGGGCAAGTGCGGGGGCCGCGAGCTCAACTACGTCAGCGACGTCGATGTGATCTTCGTGGCGGAAGCGCGGGAGGGACGGGACGAGGACGCCGCGCTGCGCACCGCGACCCGGCTGGCGTCGGCGATGATGCGGGCCTGCTCGGCCACGACCGAGGAGGGCGCGCTCTGGGAGGTGGACGCGGCGCTGCGCCCCGAGGGCAGGTCCGGGCCGCTCGTGCGGACGCTCGCCAGCCACCGCGCCTACTACGAGCGGTGGGCCAAGACGTGGGAGTTCCAGGCGCTGCTGAAGGCCCGTCCCGTCGCGGGCGACGCCGACCTCGGCGCCCGCTACCTCGAAACGATCACCCCGATCGTGTGGAAGGCGGCCGAGGGGGAGAGCTTCGTCGAGGACGTCCAGGACATGCGGCGCCGCGTCGAGGCGGACCTGAACCAGCGCACCGCCGACTCCGAGCGGCAGCTCAAGCTCGGGCCGGGCGGGCTGCGCGACGTGGAGTTCGCGGTGCAGCTGCTCCAGCTCGTGCACGGCCGCGCCGACGAGACGCTCCGCAGCCCGACCACGCTGGACGCCCTGGCCGACCTGTCCCGGGGCGGATACGTCGCGCGCGACGACGCGGCGGCGCTGGCGTCGGCGTACCGGTTCCTGCGGCGCGTGGAGCACCTCGTCCAGCTGCACCGGCTGCGCCGCACCCACCTCGTCCCGGACGACGAGGCCGGCCTGCGCCGCCTCGGCCGCGCGCTCGGCCTGCGCACCGACCCGGTGGGGGAGTTCACCGCGCTGTGGCGGCGGCACGCCCGGGAGGTCCGCCGCATCCACGAGAAGCTGTTCTACCGGCCGCTGCTGCGGGCCGTCGCGCGGCTGCCCGGGGAGGAGGCCCGGCTCACCCCCGAGGCGGCCCGGGTCCGGCTGGAGGCGCTCGGGTACGCTGATCCGGCGGGCGCGCTGCGGCACATCGAGGCGCTGACCGCGGGCGTGTCGCGGCGGGCCGCGATCCAGCGGACGCTGCTGCCGGTCATGCTCGGCTGGTTCGCCGACGCGCCCGACCCCGACGCGGGCCTGCTCGGGTTCCGGCAGGTCAGCGACGCCCTCGGCACCACGCCCTGGTACCTGCGGCTGCTGCGCGACGAGGTCACCGTCGCCGAGCGGATGGCCTGGGTGCTCGGCTCCAGCCGCTACGCCACCGACCTGCTGCTGCGCGCCCCCGAGGCGGTCGCCCTGCTGGGCAGCGACACGGGCCTGGCGCCGCGCCCGTACGAGGCGCTGCGCGCGGAGGCGCTCGCCGCCGTCCGCCGCCACAAGGAGGGGACCGGCGGGAAGCCCGGGGAGGAGGGGCGGGCGGGCGCCCGCCCCGCCGAGGAGGCGGCCGGGGTGGTGCGGGCGCTGCGGCGCCGCGAGCTGTTCCGCGTGGCCGTCGCCGACCTGCTCGGCCTCGTGGACGTCCGGGAGGTGGGGGAGGCCCTCACCGGCATCTCCACCGTCACCGTCGAGGCCGCGCTCCAGCTCGCCGTCAACAAGATCGAGATGGAGTCGCGCGGGCCGCTGCCGACCCGGATGGCGGTCGTCGCGATGGGCCGGTTCGGCGGGCACGAGCTCGGCTACGGCAGCGACGCCGACGTGATGTTCGTCCACGACCCGCTGCCCGGCGCGGACGAGGGCGCCGCCGGGCGGGCCGCGTACGCCGTCGCCGAGGAGCTGCGCCGCCTCCTCGCCCTGCCCGCCCCCGACCCGCCGCTGGTGATCGACCCGAACCTGCGCCCGGAGGGGCGGCAGGGGCCGCTCGTGCGCACGATCGCGTCCTACGCCGCCTACTACGCGCGCTGGTCGGAGCCCTGGGAGGCGCAGGCGCTGCTGCGCGCCGACCCGATGATCGGCGACCCGGGGCTGTGCGAGCGGTTCCGCGCGCTGATCGACCCCGTCCGCTGGCCGGAGGACGGCATCGACGAGGACGCCGTCCGGCAGATCCGGCGGCTGAAGGCGCGGATGGAGTCCGAGCGGCTCCCGCGCGGCGTCGAGCGGCGCCTGCACACCAAGCTCGGGCCGGGCGGGCTCGCGGACGTGGAGTGGGTCGCGCAGCTGCTCCAGCTGCGCTACGCCCACGAGGTCCCGGCGCTGCGCACCACCCGCACGCTGGACGCGCTGGACGCCGCGGTCGAGGCCCGCCTCCTGGACGCCGAGGACGCCGAGACCCTGGCCGAGGCGTGGTGCATGGCCACCAGGGTCCGGGGCTCGCTCATGCTGGTGCGGGGCCGCGCGTCCGACCTGCTGCCGACCGACCACCACCGCGAGCGCAGCTCCGTCGCCCGCGTCCTCGGCTACCCCGGGACGGGCGACCTTCTGGAGGACTACCGCCGGCACGCCCGCCGTGCCCGCCTCGTCGTGGACCGCGTCTTCTACGGAGCCGAGTGAGCCCCGGAGCCGCCCGTGCGCCGTCCGGTCCGCTGGTGGAACCGGTGCATGACGCGGGCCCTGGCGATGAGGAGCGGTGCGGGGCAGCGCGTGTAGAGGATCCACGAGGCCCACAGCGCGCCGCCGATGACCGCCATGCCCGCCACCGCGTCCAGCACGTAGTGGTTGGCGGTGGACAGGATCACGATCACGGTGGTCGCGGGGTAGAGCACGCCGAGGAGCTTGGCCCACCTCTGCGACGCCAGCCTGACCAGCACCAGCCCGCACCACAGGGACCATCCGGCGTGCATGGACGGCATGGCCGCGTACTGGTTGGTCAGGCTCCCGGACGCGTCGCTGGCGTACAGGCCGAGCGAGTGCAGCGCGGTCACCGGGTCGACGAAGCCCTCGCTGTGCAGGAACCTCGGCGGCGCCAGCGGGTACAGCCAGAAGCCGATCAGCGCCACACCGGTGGCGATCATGATGGAGGTGCGGAGCCACCGGTAGTGCTGCGGCCGGTAGCGGTACAGCCAGACCACGGTGGCGAGCGTCACGATGAAGTGCATCGTGGCGTAGAAGACGTTCGCGGTCCGCGCCAGCCACGGCACGGTCAGCAGCGTCTGGTTGAGGTGCAGCTCGACGTCCAGCCCCAGAAAGCGCTCGGCGCGCAGGATCTCGTCGGCGTGCGCGAACGCCGGCCCGGTGCCGTCCTGAACCAGGACGATCCGCGTCAGCGTATAGCCGGTGTAGAACAGGACGACCAGCAGGAGCTCGCGCCAGACGGGCGGCGCGGTGATGACCCGACGCCGCATTCCGGTGGCGCCGGCCTCGCTTCTGCGGGCCGCTGGGGGGGCGGATTGAGCCATGCTACCTATCTTTGCCGCCGGGGCCCTGAATGAGATCACCGCGACGAATGGTCTTCATCTCAGACCTGAGTAGTACGACCCTGACGCGGTATCCGGACTTTCGGGGGAGGACCTCAGGGACACCGGGGGATCCCGGCGCCGCCCGCCCCTCGCGCGGAGCCCGTTGAGCCGATCAGGAGTCGGCATCGAGGGCCATGGGTAGGTCCCGGTCGCTTCAGGCGATGCGATCGGAGGGACGAATGGCCAGGTATCGGGGGATATCAGGCGCGGTGCCCGCGGGTGCCGCGACCCTGGCCGCCTTAACGCTCGTCTCCCTCTCCGGGGGGACGGGCCACGCGCGCACGTCGCCCCGTGCGGCGACGGGCACCGCACCCGCGGCGGGCGATACCCCGCGCGCGGCGACCGACACCTCGCCCGTGGCGGCTCCCCGGTTGTCATGGGGGCGCTGCACCGGCCTGCCGGCCCCGCCGCCCGGGAGCAAACCGCCCCGCGGGCTGCGCTGCGCGGCGCTCCCGGTGCCGCTCGACCACGCCCGGCCCTCCGGCGAGAAGATCGAACTCGCCCTGGTCAAGGTGCCGGCGACCGACCCGCGCCGGCGCATCGGCTCGCTGGTGTTCAACTTCGGCGGCCCCGGCGGGGAGGGCGTCGACACGCTCGCGCAGGCCGCGGGCCAGTACGCCGGCCTGCGCGCCCGTTACGACCTGATCGGCCTCGACCCCCGCGGCGTCGGCCGGAGCAACCCGGTGGCCTGCGTGGGCGACCGCCGCATGGACGCGATCGCCGCCATGGACGACAGCCCCGACACCGCCGCCGAGGAGCAGGCGTACACGGCCGGCCGCGCCGACTACGTCCGCCAGTGCGAGGCCCGGTCGGGGCGGCTGCTGCCGCACGTCGGCACCGCCGACGCCGCCCGCGACCTCGACACGGTCCGCGCCGCCGTCGGCGACGAGCGGCTGCACTACTTCGGCATCTCCTACGGCACCTGGCTCGGCGCCAGCTACGCGCACCAGTTCCCCGCCAGGGTGGGGCGGGCCGTCCTGGACGGGGCCGTCGACACCAGGCTCGGCCGCGTGGACCTGGCCCTCCAGCAGGCGGCCGCGTTCCAGCGCGCCCTCGGCGGGTTCGGCGCCGCCTGCGCGCGGCTCGGGAAGAAGGGATGCCCTCTCGGGACCGACGGCCCGTCCGTCGTGGCGTCCATCGGGCGCTTCCTGGCCGGGCTCGACCAGAGCCCGCTCCGCACCTCGTCCGGTCGCAGGCTCACCCAGAGCCTCGGCACCGCCGGCGTCGCCGCCGCGCTCTACTCCCGGGACGCCTGGCCGTACCTCGCGCAGGGCCTGGTCGACGCGGTGAAGCGCCGCGACGGGTCGCTGCTGCTGATGCTCGCCGACGTCCAGAACGGTCGGCGCCAGGACGGCACCTACAGCAACCTCTCCGCCGCCAACACCGCCATCACCTGCGCCGACGGCGCCGACCGGCCCGGCGCGACCGACGTGCGGCGGCTGCTGCCGCGGTTCCGCGAGGCCTCGCCGATCTTCGGGACGTCGCTGGCGTGGGGCCTGCTGCAGTGCACGGGCTGGCCGGTGAAGGGCGACGCCGCCGCGCGCGAGGTGTCCGCGCCGTCCGCCGCGCCGATCCTCGTCGTCGGCAACACCGGCGACCCCGCCACCCCGTACGCGTGGGCGTCCGCGCTGACGGACGCTCTCGGCGGGCGGGCCACCCTCCTCACGCTCAAGGGGGAGGGGCACGGCTCCTACGACACCGGCGACTCCTGCGTCCGCGAGGCCGTGCACGCCTACCTCCTGCGCGGCACGGTGCCCGCCCGGGGGGCGACCTGCGGCTAGGGAGCGGTCTCCGGCGACCCGGCCGACGCTGGGTGCCGCCGCGCCCGCGCCCCCGTCACACGATCTGCTCGACCTTCATCGGCTCCCGCAGGGCGCTGCCGACGGTGCAGTACTTCTCGTGGACGCGCCCGGCGACGGCCTTCAGGACGTCCTCGGCCTCGGCGTCCCCCTCGGGCAGCTCGACGTCGTAGGTGACCGTGATCGTGCCGAGCGCGCTCGTCGCGACCTTGTCGGCCTGGACGGTCGCGGCGAGCCGCGCCATCCGGTGCCCCCGCTTGGCGGTCAGCGGCTCGACGGTGACCAGCTCGCAGCCGCCGAGCGCCGCCAGCAGCAGCTCGACCGGCGTGAAGGCGCCCTCGGTGTCCCCGTCCCCGATCGCGACCGCCGCGCCCCGGCCGTTGACGGCCCGGAAGCCGTCCTCGGTGCGCTCCACCCTGACCTCCGCCATGACATCCCCTTCGATCGGCTGGTCTCCGCCCGCGTGAACGCCGACGCCTCCCGCAATCTTCCCTACGTCCCGAGCCTCTCCTGCTCCTGCGCCACGATCTGCCGGGCGAGGTCGCGCTCGGAGATGTCGACCGCGTCGGGAGTCTGCTCCGCCAGGTCGCTGCGCCGCGCGTACTCGTCGAAGAGCATGGTCTTGACGTGCAGGATCTCCAGCATCCGCTCGTCCACGCTGCGGGGCGTCAGCAGCCGGTGCGCCTGGACGGTCCGCACCTGCCCCATCCGGTGCGCCCGCGCGATCGCCTGCGTCTCCATGGTCGGCTTCACCTGCGGCTCGCAGAGGATCACCACCGACGCCGCCTGCAGGTTCAGCCCGACCCCGCCGGCCTGGATCTGCGCGAGCAGCACGGCGTGCCCCGGCTCGGCGGTGAACGCGTCCACGATCTCCTGCCGCCGCGCCGGCGGCGTCTCGCCCGAGATCGGCCCGCGGGCCCGCGGCCCGAGGGCCTCCCCGACGGCGGCCAGCACGTCCCGGAAGTAGGAGAACACCACGACCTTCAGGTCGTTCTCGGCGGCCTCGACCACCAGCTCCTTGAGCCGGTCGAGCTTGGCCGACCTCTTCGGAACGGCGTAGGCCGCCCGGCGCATCGCCATGAAGTTCCCCGCCGCCACGGCCCTGCGGTAGGCGGCCGCGTCCGCCCGGCTGAACTCCTCCAGCTCGTCCACGTGCACGACCTCGGGCAGCTCGACGAGCACGTCCCGCTGGTTGCGCCGCAGGTACACCGGCGCGACGGCCGACCGGAACGCCCGCGCCCCCATCGCCGCGTCGTGCGGGCGGACCCGTTCGGCCACATCGGGCCGCAGGTGGGCCACGAGGCTCCGGAACTCCTCGACCCGGTTCTCCATCGGCGTCCCGGTCAGGAACAGCACGTTCTCGGTCCTGCGGCACCACTGCGCGACGGCGCGGGCGCGGCGCGTCTCGTGGTTCTTGGCGTAGTGGGCCTCGTCCACCACGAACATGCCGATCTCCACGTCCTCCGGGACGTTCAGGGAGTGCAGCGTGGCGAGCGTCGTCACGGCGATGCCGCCGTCGCCGGCCCACTTGCGCAGCGCCGCCGCGCGCCCGGACCCGTGCAGCGGGTGCGCGGCGATCGCGCTGCGGGTCTCGATCTCCCGGACCCAGTTGATCAGCACGCTCGCCGGGCAGGCCACCAGGAAGTGCGTCGCGCCCCGCGCCCGCAGATGCGCCATCGCCGCGATCGCCTGGACCGTCTTCCCGAGCCCCATCTCGTCGCCCAGGATCACCCGCTTCTGGACGAGCGCGAACCGGGCCCCGAACGCCTGGTACCCGCGCAGCGACACCCGCCGGAACCCGTCGTCGAGCGGCTGGGCCTTGACCCGCGCCGCGAGGTCGCCCGGCAGGAACCCCTCGGCGGCCTCGCGCTCCGGGTCCGCCGCCGCGAGCTCGGCCAGGAGGGTCTGGTAGTCGGCCGCCCGCAGCTCGAAGTCGATCCACGCCTCGTCCGCCGACACGTGCGGGCGCAGCAGGTCCACCGACGCCTGGGAGACCAGCAGCCGGGTGCCGCGCGCCTCCTCGGCGGCGAGGGCCTCCGCCAGCTCGCCGACCGCCTCCCGTGCCCGCTCGCGCCGCGCCGGCGGCGTGAGGAGCCTGCGCCACCACGACCCGGCCGGCCGCGCGTCCTGCACCAGCGGCCCGATGCGCTCGTCCACCTCGTCGGCGACCGCGCGCGCACGCGGCAGCTCCGGTCCCGCGTTCACCAGCCGGTGCAGCGCGACGACGGCGGGCGTCATCGCCTCGTCCCGCCGGTCGACGTCGATCCGCACCGTCGTCGAGCCCTCCGCCGCCTCCGCCAGGCTCCCGGCCGCCGCGTGGAGCTGCTGCGCCGTCTGGGGCCCGATCCCGGGAAGCAGCTGGAGCTTGTACGGGGTCGAGTCCAGCACGTCCACGACGCTGGTGAACCCGGCCTCCTCCAGCGGCCCGAGCCGGAGCCGCCCGTCGGTGACGTCCTTCAGCCGGGCCAGGGGGATCGACTTCAGCTGCTCCCGCGCCGCCTCGGCCCGCAGCGGAGCCACCGCCGCGTGCACGTCGGCCAGCGCCCGCCGATGGTCGGCGACCAGGTCCCGCGCGGCCTCCAGCAGCGAGTACCCGCCCCTCAGGACGTCCTTGGCCTCATACGCCATCCCGACCCCTAACCCGCGCGCTCGGCCCACATGATGCCAGCCGCGCACCGGTGCGCCGACCGCCTCGGCCCGGCGGCCGTCCGACAGGAGCCGATCTCTCACGACCCCCCACCGTAGGCCGCCCCACCGACACCTCCGGCAGTGCTCCGAGACCGGGAGTCGGTGGCGGGCCGTCGGCTTCGCCGGACGGTCTTCTGCGACCCGGCTCAGCCGGGCCGTCAGTGCAGTTCTGGTTTCACGTCCACAAAGGAGAATTTCGCATGGCTAACACCACTCCCGCGCAGCCGGCAGGGGGGTCCACTCCGGACCCGCGCCGGTCGTACGCGGCAGGCGAGCAGGAGTACCAGCGCGAGAAGATCGCGGAGCTCGACCAGGCCGTCGCGAGCGGCGAGGTGGACCCGGCCGACCTGCCGGAGTCGCCGCCGCCGCTGTCCTGGACCTGACCGGCTGATCAGCTGATTGGCTGATCGCCTGAGCCACGAGAGGCGGCCCCCTGGGCCGCCTCTCGTTTTCTTTCGATCCCTCCACAGTGGGCGATCAGCCGCACCGGAGAAAACGCGGCCTTGCGGGTGTCCATGACATGCGAGGGCACCGCGCCTAGCCTTAGGAGGTGCGAGGCTTCCGGGAGAAGGGCAGGGCCCGATGTCCGACGAAACCCTCGAAACCGTGGGAACGCGCCTGGCCAGGGCACGTAAAAGACGTGGCCTGACACAGATCGGGCTGGCGCAGCGGTCGGTTTACAGCCGCGGCCACATCGCCCAGGTGGAGACCGGGAAAAAGGTGGCGACACCGGCGTTCGTGTCTGCGGCCGCCGCCGCTTTGGGCGTCGACCCCTCCGAGCTCTACGGGCAGCCCTATCGGGTATCCGGACACGATGACGCTGTCCATTCGGTCATCCCTGAACTTCGCCGCACACTCGCCTACGTGGATGTCGGTCCCGAAGTCGAGGGCTCACCGCGCGCCGTGGAGGTGCTCGCCGCTGAGGTCGCGACCATGCGGCGTCTCATGGTCCGAGCAAAGCTGACCAAGATCGGGGCGCGGCTCCCCGCCGTCGTCGAGGAACTCGCCTACTGGGCGCACGACAGCGATGACCCCCAAGTCTGGGCACTGTTGAGCAGGGCTCTGCGGGACGGCGTGAGTCTGGCCCGGCGCCTCGGGTACGGCGGCGACGCGCTGGCGCTGCTGGCACCCGCATCGACTGCGGCGACTCGCGCGCAGGACCCGCACCTTCCCTCGCTCATCACTCTCGCGCAGGCTCTTGTCCTGATGGCCCAAGACCAGTACCGGCCCGCCTTGACGCTGCTCGACCGGGCCGCGGCGAGTGTCCGGCCGGACCGGTCGGATGCGGGCGAGGTCGCAGGGGCGATCGAGCTACGGTCCGCGATAGTCGCGGCCCGTGCCGCTCGCGGCGGGGACGGCGGGCAGGCGTGGGAGTACTTCGGGCGGGCGGCCGAGCGTGCCAGGCGCGGCGGGTGTGGTGCGCCCGTTCACGGGCTGGAGTTCACGGCGGCGAACGTGGCGATCCACGGGGCCGCGGTCGCCGTCGAGCTCGGCGACATGGACGAGGCGGCCCGCCGGGACCAGCGCATCGGCGACGAGACGCTCGCGGGCCTGCCCCCGGAACGGCGCGCGCACCATGAGATCGACATGTCTCGGGTCATGACCGAGATCGGCGACCTCGCCAGGGCCGAGAAGCGCCTCGCGTTCGCAGACCGGATCGCCCCACAGATGATCACCTTCCACCCGACCGCGCGGTCAGTGGTGTCCCACCTGGTCGACGCGCGCCGCACCCTGCCAGAGCCCTTGCGCCGCATTCACGCACGAATGACCACTTAATCTGCCGGGCTCGGTGCCGCAACCCGCGCCTGGTTCCAACTTGGAACATTGGGAATCCGGAGTGACTCCATGGTGTGACGCATGACTCACTCAGGATCACCGGCCGCCGAAGATCGCGAGGGGCACCTTGCCGCGTTACGAGCGGAGTTTCCCGGCTGGGACATCGGGCCGAGCGACATGCCGTCCCTGCCGTATCGCGCCGTCCGGGCGGGCGGCGGCGAGAAGGCGATCGTCCTGGTCTCGGGCTCGTACGACGGGCTGTGGGGGCTGCTGTCCAGGCAGGACGAGGCCGACTGCGAGCGAGCCCTCCTCGCGCTGGGCAAGGCGCTTGAGGAACGCGGCGCCAAGGTCGTCCAGCACGGCGTCAGCCTCGTCACAAGGACGCGGACGGGGATCGCGCGGTCGGTCGGCGCAGGCAGGGGCCGGTTCGTCTGGGACTCCGGGAACGGCCTCGGCTCCCTCGCCGCCGTGGACGAGGTCGCCCTGAAGATCACGCGACTCCTCGGCCTGGAGCTCCACCCGCAGCTCGGGGCGCTCGCCCGCCGCATGGGCGTGCGCGGCTACAAGGTCGACATCGGCGCCCCCGAGATCACCGTGACGACCGCGGGCGGCGGCACGCCCCGCGCCGTGCGGATCACGTGTGAGCCCCGACCGAAGGACGACGACCGCGACTGGTTCTGGACGCACTGGGGCGACCCGCTCGCCCAGGCCGGCGACATCACCGGCGCGGAAGTTGCGATCGTCGGACTGCTGGCCCGCTCATGAGCCGGGACCGGCGGTGCGCGCGTCACCGGTGTCGACTCCATGCGGGGTGTGAACTCGTGCAGCCGTGGCCGCCGAGCCCGCTGCTCCTCGCCGTCCCGCGGCCGACCGCCGCGCTCGTCCACGCCGACCGGTCCGGGACCTGCGCGTCTGGCCCGCCACCGGTAGGGCACGGCCGCGGCGCGGAACCGGTCAGGAGGGACTTTGGTCCTCGTCGGCGAGGCGGACGATGTGCGGGATGCCGACCGGGTTGCTGATCCAGTGGGCGTCCATGCCGGCGGGGAACGGCTCCAGCTCGTCCTGGACGGCGACACCGTGCGCGGCCAGGTGCCTGGCCGCGCCGTCGACGTCGTCGGTGAACAGTTCCAGCCACAGGTCGGCCCGCGCGTAGTTGTCGACGCGGTCGAACCACAGCGTCACCGGGCCGAGTTGCACCGAGGCGCACTGGTCCACGACGCCCGGGCTGCTCTCGTCGGTGACCTCCATGCCCAGGACGTCGCGGTAGAAGGCGACGGTGCGCTCGAACTGTGCCTTGGGCAGCTTCATGGCGATGTTGTGGCCGCCGCGGAATGTCGGACTCATTCTTCGTTCTCCCTGTTGCGTTCGAGATGGTCGCGGAGTGCGCTCAGGTGGCCGTCCCAGTCGCGTGCCAGCGCGGCGAGGAACGACTGGGCCACGGCCACCGGTCCGGTCTGCAGCCGATAGCGGATCCGGCGCCGCTCCCCGGCCTCCGCTTGGACCAGCCCGGCATCGGACAGCAGGCCGAGGTGCTTGGCGATCGCCTGGCGCGAGATGGGGAGCCGGGCGGCGAGGTCGGTCGCGGTCGCCGGGCCGCGCGCGGCGAGCTCGGCGAGGATGGCGCGCCGGGTCGGGTCGGCCAGCGCGGTGAAGACCGCCTGGGCGACGGGTTCGGCCTGGTCAGGGTGCGGCATCGAGGTACCCGGCCAGCTCGGCCAGCTCCGTCCGCCACCCGTCGACGTTGCTCTCGTAGGCGCCGGCCAGTTGGTCCGGCAGCTGGGCGAAGCCGCTCTCCACGACCGTCACCCGGGTGCCCGTGCCGGTCGGCTCCAACGTGAACTCCACGTAGGTGCGCCGCGGATCGCCCGCCGGCAGCCCTTCGATCGCCCACGTGTAGGCGAACCGGCGGGGCGGCTCGACGACCTGGAGCCAGAGGGTGAACTCGCCCTGGTCGTCCCACCGCACCCGGACCTCCCCACCGGGCCGCAGGTCGTCGACCTCCGCATGGGAGCCGAACCAGCCGCCGAGCCCTTCGGCGGTGGTCAGCGCCGCCCACACCTGCGCGGGCGGGTGGGCGAGTTCGAGCGTCCGCTCGATGCGATCCGGGACGGGCACGGCACCCCCTATAGCAACTGATCGGTTGCTATCCAAGCTATCACAACCGACAGGTTGCGATACCTCCCGACGCCAGACCGCGCAGGCCGCTGACCAGGCGGCCCGGCGGACCGCCACCGCGGATCGCGCCGCAGCACGATCGTTCTCGGCGGCGCCGGTCGTCGTCAGTCGTGGGGGATTGAGGTGGTGCAGGCGCGAGCAGCCCCTGCCCTGGACCGAGAACTCCTGGGCGCCCTCGTGGCGGCGGACGGCGGGGACACGCGCTGTGCGGATCACCTACGAGGCGCGGCCCACCGGCAGCGACCCCGACCGGTTCTGGGCGCCTGGGCTGACCCGATCGCCGGGCCATGGGCATCACCGGCGTGGAGGTCGGGCTCGTGGGGCTGTTGACGGCCCGGCCATGAGCCGGAACCGGGCCGAGGCGCGCTGACGGATCGCCACGTCAGCGCGCCTCTGCGGCCTAGATGTCGTAGTAGAGCTCGAACTCGTGGGGGTGGGGACGCAGGCGGATGGGGTCGATCTCGAACTCGTTCTTCATCGTGACGTAGGTCTCGATGAGGTCCGGAGTGAAGACGCCGCCTTCCAGCAGGTAGTCGTGGTCGGTCTCCAGGGCGGCGAGGACCTCGGGGAGGCTGCCGGGGACCTGCGGGATGGCGCGGGCTTCCTCGGGCGGCAGCTCGTAGAGGTCCTTGTCGACCGGCTCCGCGGGCTCGATCTTGTTCTTGATGCCGTCCAGGCCGGCCATCAGCATGGCGGAGAAGGCCAGGTAGGGGTTGCAGGCCGGGTCCGGTACGCGGAACTCGATGCGCTTGGCCTTCGGGTTCGAGCCGGTGATGGGGACGCGGATGCAGGCCGAGCGGTTGCGCTGGGAGTAGACCAGGTTGACCGGGGCCTCGTAGCCGGGGACGAGACGGTGGTAGCTGTTCACCGTGGGGTTGCTGAAGGCCAGCAGGGAGGCGGCGTGCTTGAGCAGGCCGCCGATGTAGTAGCGGGCGTTGTCGGACAGGCCCGCGTAGCCGACCTCGTCGTAGAAGAGGGGCGAGCCGTCCTTCCAGAGGGACTGGTGGCAGTGCATGCCCGACCCGTTGTCACCGAAGATGGGCTTCGGCATGAACGTGACGGTCTTGCCCGCGGCGCGCGCGACGTTCTTCACGATGTACTTGTAGAGCATCAGGTTGTCGGCCGTCTTCAGCAGCGTGTCGAAGCGGAAGTCGATCTCGGCCTGGCCGGCGGTGCCGACCTCGTGGTGCTGCATCTCGACGTGGATGCCCGAATCGATGAGCTGGGCCACCATCTCCGAGCGCAGGTCGGTGTAGTGGTCCATCGGCGGGACGGGGAAGTAGCCGCCCTTGTAGGGGGGCTTGGCGCCGAGGTTGCCGCCGGGCTCCTCGCGGCCGGTGTTCCAGGCGCCCTCGACGGAGTCGAGGTAGTAGTAGCCGGCGTTCTGCTTGGTCTCGAAGCGGACGTCGTCGAAGATGTAGAACTCGGCTTCGGGGCCGAAGTAGCAGGTGTCGGCGATGCCGGTGCCGCGCAGGTACTCCTGGGCCTTGCGCGCGATGTTGCGCGGGTCGCGGCTGTAGGGCTCGCCCGTCAGCGGGTCGTGCACGAAGAAGTTCAGGATCAGCGTCTTGTGCTGCCGGAACGGGTCCACGACGGCGGTGCTCGGGTCCGGCAGCAGGAGCATGTCGGACTCGTGGATCTCCTGGAAACCGCGGACCGACGACCCGTCGAACATCAGCCCGTCGGTGAAGACGCTCTCGCCGAAGCTCTCGACGGGGAACGTGAAGTGCTGCATCTTGCCAGGCAGGTCCACGAACCGGCAGTCGACGAATCTCACACCTTCGTTCCTGATGTAACTCAGGACCTCTTCGGCGCTGCTGAACATCCAGCCTCCTCAGGGCGGTTCTCGGCTTCCACGACGTTATGTCCGCGCCGTTTCCCGACCATGTCTCGTGTGTTTCCGCTGTGTTACGGGTCACATCGGGCCTCCCCTCCGGAGCCGCGTCCGAACCTCCGGAAGGACGGGATAGCGTAGGGACATGAGCGGTGGTAAGGCGGCCGGGCCGCGGTGGACGCAGACGTGGCTCGGCGGGGCGCGCTCGGCCGGGGCGGACCTCGGCGAGCCCGGGAAGCGGATCGGCCTGCCCGCGAGCGGCAGCGGCTCCGTCGCGCCCTACGGCCGCAGGCTCCTCGCCCTGTTCGTCGACTGGGGCCTGTCGATGCTGGTGGCGAGCCTGCTCGCGCGCTCGTTCGGGTGGGAGCCCGCCGAGCGCAGCACGTGGACGCTGCTCATCTTCGGCCTGCAGGCGTGGGTGCTCACCGCGTTCCTCGGCACGACGATCGGCAAGCGGTTGTGCGGCATCCGGGTCGTCCGGCTGGACGGCCGGCCCGTCGGCCTCGGCTGGGGTCTCGCCAGGACGCTGCTCCTGCTCCTGGTCGTTCCCGCGCTGATCTGGGATCGCGACTACCGGGGCATGCACGACCGGGCCGGCAACACGGTCGTCGTCACCCATTAGCCGGAGCGGAAAGCCGGCCGAAAACGAGAAAGCGCCCCCGAGGGGGCGCTTTTCCATGGGACGTCAGCGCAGTTTGGGCTTCGGGCCCTTCGGCATCTTGGCGCCTCTGGGCATCGGGCCCTTCGGCATCTGCATCGACCGGGGGAGCGCCTGGAGCCGGTCGTTCAGCTCGGCGACCTGCCCCTTGGTGAGGTTGCGGGGGAGCTTCATCAGGTGGCGCTGAAGCTTGTCGACCGGGACCTGGCCCTCGTCGTCGCCGACCTGCACGTCATAGATCGGCACCTGCTGGGCGGCGCGGGAGATGCGCTTCTTCTCCGCGCCGAGCAGCGGGCCGACGCGGCTGCGCGGGCCCTCCGAGACGAGCACCACGCCGGGGCGCCCCACCGCGCGGTGCACCATGTCGAGGTTGCGGTTGCCGCTGACCGCCTCGGTCACCGACCAGTTGCCCCGCATGTTCTTCAGGATCGCGGCGGCGGCGCCGGGCTGCCCGGCGATCACCTTGTACTGCGCGCGCTGCGCCAGCTGCCCGAAGACGATCATGCCGACGGCGAACGCGGCGAGGATGCCCAGCGGGATGAAGAACCACAGCTGGCCGATGAGCAGCCCGATGAGGATGACGACGACCAGCGCCCCGATCGCGGAGGCGAACACGATCGGCAGGGCCTTCGGGTCGGCCTGGCGGAGCACCTGGGCGACCATGCGGATCTGCTTGAGGCGCCCTGGACTCTCCTGGGCCCCGTCCGTGGGCTTTTTCGACATGCGTCCAAGGATAGTCCGGTCGGGCCGCCGTCCCGACAGCCGGTCGTCAGCCGCGCGCGGAGACGGCCTGCTTGTAGAGGCGGCCGGCGCGGTAGCTGGAGCGCACCAGCGGCCCGGACATCACGCCCGCGAAGCCGATCTCCTCGGCCTCGGCCGACAGCTCCACGAACTCCTCGGGCCTGACCCACCGCTCCACCGGGTGGTGGCGGGGGCTCGGCCGCAGGTACTGGGTGATCGTGATGAGCTCGCAGCCCGCCTCGTGCAGGTCGCGCAGCGCCTGCGAGACCTCCTCGCGGGTCTCGCCCATGCCGAGGATCAGGTTCGACTTGGTGACCAGGCCGTCCTCGCGCGCCCGGGTGATGACCTCCAGGGAGCGCTCGTAGCGGAACCCGGGCCGGATCCGCTTGAAGATCCGCGGCACGGTCTCCACGTTGTGCGCGAGCACCTCCGGCCGGGACGAGAACACCTCGGCGAGCTGCTCCGGGACGGCGTTGAAGTCGGGGATCAGCAGTTCGACGCCGCAGCCGGGGACCGCCGCGTGGATCTGCCTGACGGTCTCGGCGTACAGCCAGGCGCCGCCGTCCTCCAGGTCGTCGCGGGCGACGCCGGTGATGGTCGCGTACTTCAGCCCCATCGTGGCGACGGACTCGGCGACGCGGCGCGGCTCGTCCCGGTCCAGCGCGGCGGGCCTGCCGGTGTCGATCTGGCAGAAGTCGCAACGCCGGGTGCACTGGTCGCCGCCGATGAGGAACGTGGCCTCGCGGTCCTCCCAGCATTCGAAGATGTTGGGACAGCCGGCCTCCTGGCACACCGTGTGCAGGCCCTCGGACTTCACCAGGCCGGTGAGCTCGCGGTACTGCGGGCCCATCCGCATCCGGGTCTTGATCCACTCGGGCTTGCGCTCGATCGGGGTCTGGCTGTTGCGCGCCTCGACGCGCAGGAGCTTGCGTCCCTCAGGTGTCACCGTCGTCACGCGTCCCAGCGTACGTCCCGATCAGCGGTACCGGCACACCGGCGGCCCCGCCGGCGGGAGCAGCATCGAAGCCGTATCGGACCGATCTCGAACGTATGACGGTACTCCGCCGGTGCAGCCGATTCGCGTGTTTCGGCCATCTTCATCAAGGGATCTCTCTAGGGTGACTCCCTGTCGTCACGCAACAGCTCAGCAGGAGGACCACCGTGGGTCTGGCAATGTCGTACCTCAGGGTGCCGCCCGTGCTGGAGGGAGAGCCCGACCCCGGCCGGATCGCGCGCCACGTCTTCGGCGACGCGAACTGGCGGCGGCGCGGCGCGGCCGCGATGTTCGAGCTCGGCTGGGCGTGGCAGGCGATGCACTACCTCGTCACCGGCGACCCGTGGGAGGGCCGCCAGCCCGAGGCCGACGTCGTGTGCGGCGGCAGGCTGCTCACCGAGGACGGCGCCGACGAGCTCGGCATGGACGTCATCTACCTCGCCCCCGAGCGGGTCAAGCCCGCCGCCGACCACCTGGCCGCGACGCCGTTCGCCGGGATCGCCGGGCGCTACGACCCGGCCGCGATGGTGCGGGCCGGCGTCCAGGACGCCGGGCGGCTGGACGACGCCGCGCGCGAGCGGGTCTTCCAGCCCGCCTACGCGGGACTGGCCGAGTTCTTCCGGCTCGCCGCCACCGACGGCCAGGCCGTCTACAAGGTGATGGCCTGACCGACGATCCCGAGCTGCGCCGTGGTGCGGTGGAACGTCTCCGCCGCGCCCAGCGCCGCCGCAAGACGCCGTTCGACCAGCGGGACGATCTCGGCGACCGTCACCTCCCGGCCCAGCTCGCGGCTCAGGTTGGTCGACCCGACGTCGCGGATCCCGCAGGCGACGATCTTGTCGAACCAGCCCATGTCGTTGTCGCAGTTGAGCATGAAGCCGTGCATCGCGACGCCGCGCGCCACCCGGATCCCGATCGAGCCGATCTTGCGGTCCGGGGTCCCGCGGACCCACAGCCCGCTGCGGCCCTCCACGGTCGCCGTCTCCAGCCCGAGCTCGGCGCAGACGTCCATCATCATCCGCTCCAGCAGCCGGACGTAGCCGACGACGTCCGGCGGGTCGGGCAGCCGGACGATCGGGTAGCCGGTGAGCTGCCCGGGGCCGTGCCAGGTGATCTTCCCGCCGCGGTCGACGTCCACGACCGGGGCGCCGGGGTCGCCGAACGGGCGGTCGAGCGCCTCCGTCCGCTTGCCCGCCGTGTAGACGGGCCGGTGCTCCAGCAGGAGGACGGTGTCGGGGATCGCGTCGTCCGCCCGCAGCGCGTGGGTGCGCTTCTGCAGCTCCCACCCGTCCTCGTAGGGGACGGCCGCCTCGCCGAACCCCGCGTGCACCACCACCAGCTCGCGTACGTCCACATCGCTCACACGGGCCAGCTTATGTCGTGATCGCCCAGACCGCTCCTCAGAAGGCGGCGAGCAGCCGGGGCTCCAGCCGGTACTCCTTGGCCGTCCCCGGCCCGTCCGGCTCGATCCTGTAGGCGCCGGCGTCCCGCCGGTAGGAGACGGCCTGCACGAACTCGGTGCCGACGTAGTGCAGGCCCACCGCCTCGTCGGCCGCGTACCCGCCCGGCAGGGTCCCCTCGCCGACGAGCTGCTGGAGCAGCGGGCGCCGCTGCGGGTCGCTGTCGTAGTGGACGCCGCACGAGTACGGCAGGAAGCCGAGGCCGTCGGTCAGCGGCCGCAGCTGCGGCCCGAACGAGTCGGTGTTGCCGCCGGAGTGCCAGCACAGCGCGCCCGCGCTCTGCCCGGACAGCACGACGCCCTCCTGCCACGCCTCACGCATGATCTCGTCGAGGCCGTGCAGCCGCCACAGCGCCAGCAGGTTCGCGACGCTGCCACCCGACACGTAGAGCAGGTCCTGGCCGAGAAGGTGCGCCCGGACGTCCGCGACGTTCGGCATCGGGAACAGCGCGAGATGGCTGACCTCGGCGTCCATCGAGGAGAACGCCGCGTAGGAGCGCGCGATGTAGTCGGCGCCGTCGCCGACGGCGGTCGTCAGGAAGCACACCCGGGGGCGGTCCTGGCCGGTCAGGTCGAACGCGTAGCGCAGCAGCGGGCTCGCGGCGAGCCCCTCCCGGCCGTCCGGTACGAACGTGCCCCCGCCGATCGCGAGGATGTGCGGCTGTCCGTCGGTGCTCATGCATCCCCCTCGTAGGCCGTCCCGTCTGAATGTCACCGTATGACTACCGAAGGGGATCGGCCGGGACTTTGACGATTCTTGGGGCTCAGAGGACGGCGGCGACCGCCGACCCGACGTCCTCGTGCGCGAACCGGAACCCGGCGTCCAGCAGCCGGCGCGGCAGGACCCGCTGGCTGACCAGCGGCCCCTCGTCGGCGAAGCCGCCGAGCGCGGCGCGCAGCGCGAACTTCGGGACCGACAGCCGCGCCGGACGGTGCAGGGCGCGGCCGACCGCCTTGGTGTAGGCGTCGTTGGTCACCGGGTTCGGGGCGGTCAGGTTGACCGGTCCGGCGATCTCGGTGTCGATGAGGAACCGCAGGGCCGCGACCTCGTCGGGGAGGGAGATCCAGCTCGTCCACTGCCGGCCGTCGCCGAGATCGCCGCCGACGCCGAACCTGAACAGCGGGAGGGTGCGCCCGAGGACGCCCCCCTCGCGGGCCAGCACGACGCCCGTCCGCGGGTGCACGACCCGGACCCCGGCCTCGCGCGCGGGCGCGGCCGCGGCCTCCCAGTCGCGGACGAGGCCGGCGAGGAAGCCCTCACCGGCGGGAGAGTCCTCGTCGACCTCCCGGTCGCCGGTGTCGCCGTAGTAGCCGATCGCCGACCCGCAGACCAGCACGCGGGGCCGGGGCGAGGCCGCCGCGATCGCCTCGGCGAGCGTACGGGTGCCGACCAGGCGGCTGTCGCGGATCTTCTGCTTGTACGCCTTCGTCCACGGCCGGTCGCCGACCCCGGCGCCCGCCAGGTGCACGACGGCGTCGGCGCGCTCCAGCGACTCCTTGTCGACGCAGCCGTCGGCGGGCGACCAGCGCGCCTCGTCGGGGCGGGACGGCTCCCTGCGCACCAGCCGGACGACGTCGTGGCCGTCCCCCCGAAGCGACTGCACCAGCGCCGAGCCGATGAGGCCCGACGAGCCCGTGACGGTGACCCTCATACCCCCAGCGTAGAGGGGCGGCGCCGCCGGACACCGGACTCTCCGGCGGGTCCCGCGTTTCCCCGGACGCGCGGGACCCCGCCGGCCCTTGCGGGCGCGGCGGGGTCCGGCGGGCGTGCGGAAGGGGTCAGAGGCCGAGCTCGGCCTCGAAGTTGCCCTCCTCCAGGCGGTGCTTGACCGTGGCGAGGAAGCGGGCCGCGTCCGCGCCGTCGATCAGGCGGTGGTCGTAGGTCAGCGCGAGGTAGACCATCGACCGGACCGCGATGACCTCGCCCAGCTCCGGGTCGTCGATGACGGCCGGGCGCTTGACGACGGCGCCGGTGCCGAGCATGCCGACCTGCGGCTGGTTGAGGATCGGGGTGTCGAACAGGGCGCCGCGGCTGCCGGTGTTGGTCAGCGTGAACGTGCCGCCGGCCAGCTCGTCCGGGCTCACCTTGTTGGTGCGGGTGCGCTCGGCGATGTCGGCGATCCGCTGCGCGAGGCCGCCCAGGTTGAGCTGGCCCGCGTTGTGCACGACCGGGACCATCAGGCCGCGCTCGGGCACGTCCACCGCGATGGAGAGGTTCTCCACCTCGTGGTAGGTGACCTCGTTGGTCTCGCCGTTGATGACCGCGTTCAGCTTCGGGTGCGCCTTGAGGGCCTCGACCGTCGCCAGCGCGAAGAACGGCATGAACGACAGCTTGACGCCCTCGCGGGCCTGGAAGTCGGCCTTGGCCTGCTCCCGCAGCCGCGCGATCTTGGTGATGTCCACCTCGACCACGGTGGTGAGCTGCGCGGACACCTGCAGCGACTCGACCATGCGGCGGGCGATCGTCTGCCGCATGCGCGACATCTTCTCGGTCCGGCCGCGCAGCGCCATCTGCTCGGCGGGGGCGCCGGCGGGCGCCGGGGCGGCGTGCCGTCCGGCGGGGGCCGGCGCCTGGGACGGGGCAGGCGCGGGGGCGGGGGGCGCGGCCTGCTGCTGGGCGGCCTGCTGCTGGGCGGCGCGGGCCGCCTCCAGGACGTCCTGCTTGCGGATGCGGCCGCCGACGCCGGTGCCCTTGACCGTGCCGAGGTCCACGCCGTGCTCGGCCGCGAGCTTGCGCACCAGCGGCGTGACGTACGGGCCCTCGCCCGGCTCCGCCTTCTGCTGGGCGGGCTGCTGGGCGGCCGGGGCCGGCGCGGGCGGCTGCTGCTGCTGGGCCTGCGGCTGCGGTGCCGGGGCGGGCGCCGGGGACGGCGGGGCCGCGGGCTGCTGCTGCGCCGGCGGCGGCCACGCGGCGGGCGGCGGGGCCTGCTGCGCCTGGGGCTGCTGCGGAGCCTCCTGCTGCTGCGGGGCCTCCTGCCGGGGCTCCGCCTCCTGCTCCTCGGCGGCCGGGGCGCCGCCGCCGGACGGCGCCTCGCCCTCGTCGCCGATGACGGCCAGTTCGGCGCCGACCTCGACGGTCTCGTCCTCGGCGACGGTGATGCTGGTGAGGATGCCCGAGGCGGGGGAGGGGATCTCGGTGTCGACCTTGTCGGTGGACACCTCCAGGAGCGGCTCGTCGGTCTCGACGCGCTCGCCCTCCTTCTTGAGCCAGCGGGTGACGGTGCCCTCGGTGACGCTCTCGCCGAGCTGGGGCATGGTGACGGAGACCGGCATGTCTCAGCGACTCCTTCGGAATACTTGTGCGGCTTCTCAGCCGTGCACGTGCAGTGGTTTGCCGGCGAGGGCGAGATGCGCCTCGCCGACCGCCTCGGACTGGGTCGGGTGGGGGTGGATCAGCTGGGCGACCTCGCCGGGCAGGGCCTCCCAGTTGTAGATGAGCTGCCCCTCCGCGATGAGCTCGCCGACGCGTGCGCCGACCATGTGGAGGCCGAGGACGGGGCCGTCCACGGCCGCGATCACCTTGACCTCGCCCTGCGTCCCCAGGATCTTGCTCTTGGGGTTGCCGGCCAGGTCGTAGGTGACCTCCTTGATCTCGTACCCGCGCTCACGGGCCACGGCGGACGTGATGCCGACCGAGGCCACCTCGGGGTCGGAGTAGGTGATGCGAGGGACGCCGTCGTAGTCGATCGGCGGCGGGGCGAGCCCGCTCAGCCGCTCGGCGACGAGGATGCCCTCGGCGAAGCCCACGTGGGCCAGCTGGGGGGTCGGGACGAGGTCGCCGACCGCGGAGATGGTGGGGACGCTCGTCCGGCAGTACTCGTCGACCTTGACGAACCCGCGCTCGGTCTCGACGCCGGCCTCGGCCAGGCCGATGCCGTCGGAGACCGGTCCGCGGCCCACCGCCACGAGCAGCAGCTCCGCGTCGATGGTCTTGCCGTCCTCCAGGGTGACGGAGACGCCGCCCTGCGTCGTCTTGGCGGTCTGGAACCGGGTGCCGAGCTCGAACTTGATGCCGCGCTTGCGGAAGGCGCGCTCCAGCCGCTTGGAGCTGGTCTCCTCCTCCAGCGGGAGCAGGTGCGGCAGCGCCTCCACGATCGTGACCTCGGCGCCGAACGAGCGCCACACGCTGGCGAACTCGACGCCGATGACGCCGCCTCCGAGGATGACGACCGAGCCGGGGACGTGCTCCAGCCGCAGCGCGTGGTCGCTGGAGATGACGCGCTCGCCGTCGATGTCCAGGCCGGGCAGCGACTTGGGCGCCGACCCGGTGCCGAGCACGATGTGCCCGGCCTCGATGCGGCGGGTGCCCTCGGCGGTGTCGACCTCGACCGTGGTGGGGCCGGCCAGCCGCCCGGTGCCGTGCACGACCTCGATGCCCCGGGACTTGATCAGCCCCGTGAGGCCCTTGACGGTCGTCGAGACGACCTTGTCCTTGTAGGCGTTCACCCCGGCGACGTCGATGCCCTCGAAGGTGGCCTTCACGCCGAACTTCGCCGCCTCGCGCGATTGGTCCGCCACCTCGGCCGCGTGCAGCAGCGCCTTGGTGGGGATGCAGCCGCGGTTGAGGCACGTCCCGCCGAGCGCCTCGTCCCGCTCGATGAGCGCGACCGACCTGCCGAGCTCGGCGGCGCGCAGCGCGCACGCGTATCCGCCGCTGCCGGCACCCAGGACGACGATGTCGAAGGGGCCGTTGTCTGCCACTGGACGCTCCCTTTCCCCGGTTGTGGCGCCGCGTGGATCGCGGCGACCTGAGCGGGGCGGGGCGCACCGGCAGCCCGGGCCCCCACCGCCACAAGAAAAACCTATTCTGTTCTCCGCCCGCTCACAGCGGGCGGGGCCCCTGCGGAATTCCCGTGGCCCCCTACAGGACGCCCGCGGCGACGTCTTCGGCGAGCTGGACCAGTGTGCGCGCCGCGGCGCCGGTGCCGCCCTTCGGCGTGTACCCGTACGGCTCGCCCTTGTGGAAGGCGGGGCCCGCGATGTCCAGGTGCGCCCACTTGACGCCGTCCGGCACGAACTCCTTGAGGAACGTCCCGGCGACCAGCATGCCGCCCCAGCGCTCGCCGCTGATGTTGGCGATGTCGGCGACCGCGGAGTCGAGGCCCTTGCGCAGCTCCGGGGGCAGCGGCATGCCCCAGGAGGGCTCGCCCGCGCGCTCGGCCGCCGCGACGACCTTCTCGCGCACGCCGTCGTCGTTGGCCATGACGCCGGTGGTCCGGGTGCCGAGGGCGACGAGCTGCGCGCCGGTCAGGGTGGCGACGTCCACGATGAGGTCGGGGGAGTCCTCGCCCGCGCGGACGAGGGCGTCGGCCAGGACGAGCCGGCCCTCGGCGTCGGTGTTGAGGACCTCCACGGTCGTGCCGCCGTAGATGCGCAGCACGTCGGACGGGCGCTGCGCGGTGCCGCTCGGCATGTTCTCGGCGAGGGCGAGGTAGCCGACGACGTTGACCGCGGGGCGCAGCTCGGCGATGGCGGCGAGCGCGCCGAGCACCGCGGCCGCGCCGCCCATGTCGGACTTCATCCAGTCCATCGCGTCGGTCGGCTTGAGGGACAGGCCGCCGGAGTCGAACGTGATGCCCTTGCCGACGAGGGCGAGCGTCTTGGACGCCTCCGGGTGGGTGTAGGCGAGCCGGACGAGCCGCGGCGGGTTCACCGACCCCTGCCCGACGCCCGCGATGCCGCCGTACCCGCCCTCGACGAGGGCCTTCTCGTCCAGTATCTCGATGGCGAGGCCGGTCTCGGCGGCGACCCGCTCGGCCTCGCCGGCGAAGTCCTCGGGGGACAGGTGGGACGGCGGAGTGTTCACCAGGTCGCGGACGAGCGTGACCGACGCGGCGAGGGTGCGGGCGCGCCCGAGGGCGGCCTCCTCGGACACGGGCGCGACCAGGCGGATCTCCTCGACGGGGCCCTTGCGGCCGTTGCCGGTGCGGAAGGTGTCGAAGGAGTACGCGCCGAGCAGCGCGCCCAGCGCGACGGCCTCGACGTCCTCGGCGCCGGCGGCGGGGAGCGCGACGGCGACCCGGGCGGTGCCCGCGAGGGAGCGCACGGCGGCGCCGGCGGCACGGCGCAGATCTTCGGCGGAGGGGTCCTCGCCCAGCCCGGCGGCCACGATGACCTTGGCGGGGACGGCGCCGAGCGACGGCAGCCTGGTCACCTCACCGGCCTTGCCGGTGGCGCCGAGCGCGCCCAGGGCGTCGGTGAGCCTGTCGTCCATCGCGCGGTCGAGGGCTTGCGCGCCGTCGGCCGGTGCGGCACCCGCCTCGGCGGGGACGACGCCGATCACTATCGCGTCGACGTCGAGGCCGGTCAGGTCTGCGCTGTCAAGGCTGATGCTCGTCACGTAGCCCGATGTTAGTCCTCCTGGTGACCGGTTTCGTCCTTTTGGATCAAGCATTGCCCGCCCGGGGCGCTCCCGGGCCCGGGCGGCGGCGCGGCCCGGCGGATCCTCGCCGCGGCCGCCGCGCCCTCAGGGCAGCGCCGCGAACGCGATCAGGGCGGCCGTCGCGGCGACCTCGACGAGGGCGCCGAACACGTCGCCGGTCACCCCGCCGAGGCGGCGCACGGCACGGCGGAGCGTCAACTGGGCGGCGGCCAGCCCGGCGGCCACCGCCGCCGCACCGTGCAGGGCGCCGCCGGGGCCGCCGACGGCCAGGCCCGCGGCCGTCGCGGCCGCCAGGACGGCGGCCGTGGCGGCGAGCGCGGCGCGTGTCGGCACGGTGCCCGCCACCAGTGCCCCGAGGCCGCCGGGACGCGCGGACGGCACGCCCGTGCGGCAGGCCCACGCGAGCGCCAGCCGGCCGGTGACCGACGCGACGAGCGCGGCGAGGGCGGGATGCGGGGCCGACGCCAGGGCGGCCACCTGGATCAGCAGCGTCAGCAGGAGGGTGACGACGCCGAACGGGCCGATGTCGGACCGCTTCATGATCGCCAGTGCCTCGGCGGCGGGACGCCCGCTGCCGAGGCCGTCGGCGAGGTCGGCGAGACCGTCCAGATGCAGGGCGCGGGTGACCGCCGCCGCGGCGGCGACCGCGAGCGCCGCCGCGAGGAGGCCGGACAGGCCGAGCGGACCGCCCGCCAGCAGGACCAGCGCGGCGGCCCCGCCCGGGATCAGGCCTGCGGCGGGTGCGAGCAGCATCGCCGAGCGCGCGGCGTCCCGGTCGACCCGGCCCGTGCCCAGCGGGACGACGGTGAGCAGCGTGACCGCCAGCCGCAGGCCGGCGGTCATCGGAGATCCATGACGGTCACCGGAGCTCCATGACGCGGCCCGCGACGACCAGCGCCGCCTCCTCGGACTCGGCCGCGAGCCGCTGGTTGGCCCGGCCGAGGACGTCCCGGAACGCGCGCCCGGACACCGTCGTCGGCACCAGGGACAGGCCGACCTCGTCGCTCACCGCGACGACCCGCGCCGCCGTGCCCCGCCAGGCCGCGACGAGGGCGTCCACCAGCGGCTCCACCCGGGACGGCTCCTCCCAGGCGTCCGTCTCGGACATCGCGGCCGCGAGCCAGGTGCCGATGCCGTCCACCAGCACCGGGCCGGTCGCCGACGCGAGCGCGCCGGCGAGCTCGGTCGTCTCCGCGGTGCGCCACCACGCCGGACGGCGCAGCCGGTGCGCGGCGACGCGGTCGGCCCATTCGGGGTCGTCGTCCCGGACGGGGCCGGTCGCGATGTAGAGGACGTCCGAGCAGGCGGCCAGGCGCAACTCCGCCTCGGCCGACTTGCCCGACCGGCTTCCGCCGAGGAGCAGCGTCCGGAACGGGCCGTGCTCGGAGCGGTTCCAGTAGGCCATGCGCCGCTCCAGCTCGGACGGCGAGGACAAGCGGTGGTCGAGGTGAACGGCCATGACCCGCGTCCGCGGCGTCACGGCCCCGGTGTGGCGCAGGTATCCCAGATGGTCCGGCGATCCGGCCAGGTCCAGCAGCACGGCCTCGTACTCGACGCCCTCGGACGGCTCCGGCCTGGCCCCCGGGCCCGCCGCCACCAGCGCGCGCCCTCCGCCGGGCGCGAGGACCTCATAACCGCCGGGCACGTCCGTCCGCGGCAGGTCCTCCAGCGCGACGCCGTCGACGGCGGCGGTGAACGGCTCGTGCCGGACGCCGACCGCGCGCAGCCGGCCGCACGACGCGCACCGGCATCCCGGCGCCGGCCAGCCCTGTGCGGCGGCGACGCCGCGAAGCTCGATGTCCATCCCGCCGCGAACTCTACGGTTACCCTCGGCTGGAAGGATCACGACGCCCCTTCTGGAGGAGTTTCCGGTGGGTACCCCCCCGAACGCGCCCTGGCCCCCGCAACCGGGCCAGGGCGGGCAGCAACCGCCCTACGGCCCACCCCCCGGTCCGCCGGGCGGGCCCGCGCCGGGACCGCCCCCGGGCCCCGGATGGCGGCCGGGGCCGCCTCCGCCGCCCGGCATGCCCGCCGCGCCCCCGCCCGGGCGCCGCGGCGGCGGCCTGGTGATCGCGCTGGTCGGGGCGGGACTCGTCCTGGTGCTGGCGGTGGCGGCCGTCTTCGTCCTCCTCGTCCGCGGCGGCGACGACGGAGGAGGCGACGGCGACGTGGGCCCGATGAGGGTCGGCAAGATCGCCGGCGGCGCGGAGGCCACGCCCCTCGCGGACGGGAGCCTCGCCATGGCCCGGCCGGGCGTCACGGCGCCGGTCGTCGACATCTACGAGGACTTCGCCTGCCCGCCCTGCGGTGCCTTCGACCGCAAGCACGACCCGATGCTCAAGCAACTGGCCGTCGAAGGGCGCGCCAAGGTCGTCTTCCACCCGATGCTGATCTTCGGTGAGGCCACGCAGCCGGCCCATGACAACTCGCTGCGGGCCGCGGCGGCGCTGCGCTGCGTCACCGACGGCGCCCACTGGCTGTCCTACCAGGACGCCCTCTACGCCCATCAGCCCGCGAACGAGAACGCCACCGGCTACGTGACCCAGGACCTGCTCTCCTATGCGGAGCCGCTGGGGCTCACGAGCGACGAGTTCACGTCGTGCGTGAAGGGGCAGCGCCACGCCGGCAGCGTGAAGACCGTCAGCCAGGGCTACATCTCGTCCGGGATCCAGGGGACGCCGAGCGTGCGGGTCAACGGGCGGACGCTCAGCCAGTCCGACACCGAGAGCCCCGACGCGCTGCGCCGCGCCATAGAGGCCGCCGCCTGACCGGCTAGTCTCACCGCGACGAGGGAGGTCGAGGGCGATGGCGTGGAGCTGGCGGCTGGAGAAGGCCGACGGGCGGACGATCGGCATGTCGGAGGAGACCTTCTCCACCCAGGCGGACGCGGAGAGCTGGCTGGGGGAGAACTGGCGGGGGCTGCGCGCCGAGGAGGTCGACAAGGTGACCCTGCTGGACGGCGACAGCGTCGTGTACGGGATGAGCCTGCACGATCCGGAGTGACCGGCGGGAAGGACGACGAGGGCCGCGAAGCGTCGTGCTCCGCGGCCCCCGGTGTCTCGCCGGGCTCAGGGGCGCCTGCGGGGGCTGACGGTCTTGGCCGGGTCGCGGATGACGGTCCCGCCGAGGATCTCGTCGATCCGCTTCATCACGTCGGCCTCCAGCTTCACCCCGGCCGCCCGCACGTTGTCGGCGACCTGCTCGGGGCGGGACGCGCCCACGATCGCCGCCGAGACGTTCGGGTTCTGCAGCGTCCAGGCGATCGCGAGCTGCGCCATCGACAGGCCGAGGTCGTCCGCGACCGGCCGCAGGTTCTGCACGCGGGTCAGCAGGTCGTCGTCCAGGTAGCGCTTGATCATGTCGGCGCCGCCCTTGTCGTCGGTGGCGCGCGACCCCTCCGGCAGCGGCTGCCCCGGCTTGTACTTGCCGGTCAGGACGCCCTGCGCGATCGGCGACCAGACGATCTGGCCGACGCCCTCGCGCTCGCAGAGCGGGACGACCTCCTCCTCGATGACCCGCCACAGCATCGAGTACTGCGGCTGGCTGGAGACGATCCGGTCGAAGCCCATCTCGTCGGCGATCTTCAGGGCGCGCTCGATCTCCTCGGCCCGCCACTCCGACACCCCGACGTAGAGGACCTTGCCCTGCCGGACGAGGTCGTCGAAGGTCCGGAGGGTCTCCTCCAGCGGGGTCTCGTAGTCGAACCGGTGGGCCTGGTACAGGTCCACGTAGTCGGTCCCGAGGCGGCGCAGGGAGCCGTGGATCGACTCGAAGACGTGCTTGCGGGACAGGCCCCGGTCGTTCACCCCGGGACCCGTCGGCCAGTAGACCTTGGTGAAGATCTCCAGCCCCTCGCGGCGCTGCCCCTTCAGCGCCCGCCCGAGGACCTCCTCGGCGCGCGTGCCGGCGTACACGTCGGCGGTGTCGAAGGTGGTCACGCCCTCGTCGAGGGCCGCCCGCACGCAGGCGCGCGCCGCGTCCTCCTCGACCTGCGAGCCGTGGGTGAGCCAGTTGCCGTACGCGATCTCGCTGATCTTCAGGCCGCTCCGGCCAAGGTTTCGGAACTCCATGGGCCCGACCCTAGCCCCGCGCCGATCGTGCGAGGCGCGGCGGACGTTCCCGCCGGCCGCGCTCCCCGGACCGGTCCCTCAGGCCCTGGTCCTTGTCATACCTTGTCCTTCTCGCCGAGGCGCACCCGCGGGTTCGGGATCCGCAGCCGGCGGATCTGCATCGCGCGCATCGCGGCGTACATGCCGACGCCCTTGGCGTCCTCGCCGGGGTAGCGCTCGACGGCCAGCCGCTTGATGCCGCGGCTCAGCAGGAAGCCCTCCGCGAACACCACCACGAGCAGCAGCGGCGGCGCGAACAGGACCAGCAGCCGGGCCGCCGGGATCGGCAGCAGGCTGAGCAGCACGATCGCGAACATCGCGTACATCAGGTAGGAGCCGACCGTGCGCCGCGAGTCGACGTAGTCGCGGGCCATCCGGCGCACGGGGCCCCTGTCCCGCTTGAGCAGGTGCTTCTCGTCGCCCTTGGCCATGCCCGCGCGCGCCTTGGCGCGATCGGTGGCCTGCCGTTCCCGCACCTTCTTGTAGGCCTCCTTGCGGGTCGCCGGCGCCGTGATCGGCTGTCGGCGGCGCTTCTCGGCCTCGCTGCGCTTGGGCGTGGGACGGCCCTTGCCGTCGGGCTTTACTACCTGAGGAGGATCCGGCGGGGCCTCCGGGGTACGACGCTTGAACACAGGGATCAGCCTACCGGCTGCGAACATCGTGGCTGCCTCGCGCGTTAACGCGTAGGGTGATAAGAACCCCAGCAGTGGTCATTGAGCCCAGTTCACGACTGAGGCGACAGCACGAAGGGACCGGCGCCGCGCGATGAGCGTGATGAAGCGAATGTCGATGATCTTCAAGTCCAAGGCGAACAAGGCCCTGGACCGGATGGAAGACCCTCGGGAGACCCTCGATTACTCCTACCAGCGCCAGCTGGAGATGCTGCAGAAGGTCCGTCGCGGGGTCGCCGACGTCGCCACCTCGCGCAAGCGTCTCGAGTTGCAGATCAACCAGCTCGAACAGCAGCAGAGCAAGCTGACCGACCAGGGCAAGAAGGCGCTGCAGGTGGGCCGCGAGGATCTCGCCCGCGAGGCGCTGACCCGCCGCTCCGGCCTGGAGAGCCAGCTGGGGGACCTGCGCGGGCAGTACCAGCAGTTGCAGGGCGAGGAGGAGAAGCTCACGCTCGCCTCCCAGCGCCTGCAGGCCAAGGTCGACTCCTTCCGCACCCGCAAGGAGACGATCAAGGCGACCTACACGGCCGCCGAGGCGCAGACCAAGATCAACGAAGCGTTCTCCGGCATCTCCGAGGAGATGGGCGACGTCGGCCTGGCGATCCAGCGCGCCGAGGAGAAGACCGACACGATGAAGGCCCGCGCCGGCGCGATCGACGAGCTGCTGGCCTCCGGCGCCCTGGAGGACTTCTCCGGTCCCAAGGACGACATCCAGGCCGAGCTCGACCGGATGGGCTCCGGCCCCGGCGTCGACATGGAGCTGGAACGTCTCAAGGCCGAACTCGGCCAGGGCCCCGCCCCCAAGGAGCTGAACCAGGGCTCGCCGACCGCCCAGCCGCACCAGCAGCAGGACACCCCCCAGCAGGCCCCGTGGCCGCAGAACCCCGGGGGTGCCCAGTGATCGTCCGCCTGATGGGCGAGGGCCAGCTGGACGTGGCCGAGGAGGACCTTTCCTCGCTCAACACCCTCGACGCCGAGCTGGAGTCGGCGATCGAGTCGGGCGACGAGTCCGCGTTCCGCACCGCGCTGCACGCCCTGCTGGACAACGTCCGCAAGGTGGGCAGGCCGCTGGCGGCGGACAGCCTGGAGCCGTCCGAGCTCATCCTGCCCCCGGCGGACGCGCACATCGACGAGGTGCGCTCCATGCTGGGGGACGAGGGCCTCATCCCGGACTGACCGGCGGGGGCTCGGGCCGCCACCGGGACGACTCCGCGCGGGTCCGGTCGCGTTATGGACATCCAGGCACAAAACCCGCGCCTTGTGCGTTCGTACAAGTGAAGAGGAGCAAGAACTGGGGGGTGGCTGGATGGCCAGGACGCGTTACGCCTCCGACCGGGGGCTGACATCGCGGATGCTCGTGACGATGTTCCTGCTGGGGCTGGTCTACGTCGTCTTCGTGGGGGCCTTCTTCGTCTTCGTGCCGAAGTGGGCCGGCGTCGCGCTGGTCTTCGCGGTGCTGTTCCTCGTCGCCCAGTACTTCTTCTCCGACCGGATGACGCTGTTCGCCATGCACGGCCGGGTCGTCTCCCCTCAGGAGGCGCCCGAGCTGCACGGTGTCATCGACCGCATCTGCGCGATGTCGGACGCCCCGAAGCCGCGGGTCGCGATCGCCGACACCGACGTCCCGAACGCGTTCGCCACCGGCCGCAACCAGAAGAAGGCCGTCGTCTGCGTCACCACCGGCCTCCTGCGCCGGCTCGACCCGGTCGAGCTGGAGGGCGTGCTCGCGCACGAGATGGCGCACGTCGCGCACAAGGACGTCGCGGTCATGACGATCGCCTCGTTCCTGGGCATCCTCGCCGGCCTGATCACCCGGTTCGGGCTCCAGTGGGGCCTGTGGGGCGGGTTCGGGCGACGCAGCAACGACCAGAACACCGGGCTGATCCTGCTCGCCGTCGTCGCGGCCAGCGCGCTCGCCTACGCGGTCAGCTTCCTGCTCACCCGGGCGCTGTCGCGCTACCGCGAGCTGTCGGCCGACCGCGCCGCCGCTCTGCTGACCGGCCGCCCCTCCGCCCTGGCCAGCGCGCTGACGAAGGTCAGCGGCGAGATCGCGCGGATCCCGACCAACGACCTGCGCTCCTCGCAGGCGTTCAACGCGTTCTTCTTCACCCCGGCGCTCGGCCGGGGCTTCAGCGTCTCCTCGCTGTTCTCCACCCACCCGTCGCTGGACCGGAGGCTCGCGCAGCTGTCGAAGATCTCCGAGCAGCTCAGCAGGGGAGTGTGATCCGTGGGGTTCCTGGACACCCTGCTCGGCCGGTCCAAGCCGGCCAAGCCCGACCTCGACCAGATCTTCGGGCTGTCGACCGCGGCGGTCACCCTGGAGGCGGCGACCGGGTTCACCCCGACCGGGCTCGGCTCGGTGTGCTTCCGCGCGGCCGAGGGCGGCGCGTTCGCGCGGCTCCAGGCCGACGTCCAGGAACTGCTGGACGCCGACGAGGGGCCCAGGGTCCAGATCAGCAACGACGACTACGGCTACACGTGGCTGCTCGCCGAGCAGCGGCCCGACCAGCTGCCCGACCTCGTCACCGACCTGCACGCGGTGAACGCGACGCTGGAGGCGGGCGGGTTCGGCCCGCACCTGCTGTGCTCCCTGGTCGGTTTCCAGGGGCCCGACGGCCGCCGCCTGGCGCTCGTCTACCTCTACAAGCGCGGAACCTTCTACCCCTTCGCGCCGCTCCCCGGAGCCGCGTCGCACTCCGATGGCCACGCCTCGCCGTCGCCTCAGCGAGACAACGCGCTTGAGCTCCAGGTGCGCGGCGCGATCGGCGCGGACCTGCGGTTCGAGCAGGACCTCGGCCGGTGGTTCCCCGTCTGGGGCGCCCCCGGCCTGTGATCCCGCCTGCCCGCCCGCGCCCGGTCAGGGCAGGGCGAGCATCTGGTCGAGGGCGACCCGGGCGTGGTGCGCGGTCTCCTCGTCCACCTCGATGACGTTCTCGACCTTCCCGGCGGCCAGCGACTCCAGCGAC
Source organism: Actinomadura sp. NPDC023710 (assembly GCF_040639875.1). NCBI lineage: Bacteria > Bacillati > Actinomycetota > Actinomycetes > Streptosporangiales > Thermomonosporaceae > Actinomadura > Actinomadura sp. NPDC023710. Next base: position 12,920 of record NZ_JBFAGB010000028.1, on the reverse strand, counting down.
AGCACCAGGTGCGGCAGGTCGATCCGGTTCATCGTCGAGCAGTAGCAGACGGCCTTGTCGAGGAACATGACGTTCTTGTCCGGGTGCGCGTTCGCCAGCCGCCGCACGAGGTTCAGTTCCGTCCCCACGGCCCAGGACGATCCGGGCTCGGCGGCCTCGATCGCCTTGATGATGTACTCGGTCGAGCCGATCAGGTCGGCGGCCGTGACGACCTCGTGCCGGCACTCCGGGTGGACGAGGACGTTCACCCCCGGCACCCGCGCGCGGACGTCGTCCACCGACTCCTTGGTGAACCGGCCGTGCACCGAGCAGTGCCCCCGCCAGAGGATCATCTTGGCGTCCCGCAGCTGCCCCTGCGTGAGGCCGCCCTCGCGGCGGTGCGGGCTGTAGACGACGCAGTCGTCCAGCGACAGGCCCATCTCCAGGACCGCCGTGTTGCGGCCGAGGTGCTGGTCGGGCAGGAACAGGACCTTCTTGCCCTTGCCGTAGGCCCAGTCGAGGGCGCGCCTCGCGTTGGACGAGGTGCACACCACCCCGCCGTGCCGCCCGACGAAGCCCTTGATGTCGGCCGAGGAGTTCATGTAGGTGACGGGGACGACGTCGTCCGCGATCCCGGCGTCCTCCAGGACGTCCCAGCACTCCTCGACCTGGTCGAAGGTCGCCATGTCGGCCATCGAGCAGCCGGCGCCGAGGTCGGGCAGGATCACCTGCTGGTGGGCGGCGGTCAGGATGTCGGCCGACTCGGCCATGAAGTGGACGCCGCAGAACACGATGTAGGGCGCCTCGGGGCGGGCCGCGGCACGCTGGGCCAGCTTGAACGAGTCGCCGGTCACGTCCGCGAACTGGATGACCTCGTCGCGCTGGTAGTGGTGGCCGAGCACGAACACGCGGTCGCCGAGCGCCGCCTTGGCGGCGCGGGCCCGCTCGACGAGGGCGGGGTCGGACGCCGCCGGCAGGTCGCCGGGGCAGTCCACGCCGCGTTCGCTCGCGGGGTCGGCGCCGCTGCCGAGCAGCAGCAGCGGTAGGTCGCGCACTGGGGTGGTCACGGCGGTCTCCCTTCGCGACGGGACTTATCGTCGCTTTGACGACTAATGATGGCACAGACGACGGGGGGTTGGCGGTGTGACGTAGACCGCACCCGCACGGGGCGTGAACACCGCCGAGAAGCGGAATGGCCATGTAGCGAGGTACGTTGTCCTACGGGAAGAGGCATGAGACGTCTTCGAGGACAAGCGACAGTCCGCCGCTAGCGCGGCGCAGCGAGACCCGGGAGCTGAACACATGACGGTTTCAGGCGAGACCACGCAGGAGACCACGCAGCAGGGCGTCGTCCTCACCGACGCCGCCGCCGAGAAGGCCAAGGGCCTGCTTGAGCAGGAGGGCCGCGATGACCTTGCGCTGCGTGTCGCCGTGCAGCCGGGCGGCTGCTCCGGCCTGATCTACCAGCTCTTCTTCGACGAGCGGGAGATGGACGGAGACCAGATCCAGGAGTTCGACGGCCTGTCGGTGCGCGTCGACCGGATGAGCGCGCCCTACCTCACGGGCGCCACCATCGACTTCGTCGACTCGATCGAGAAGCAGGGCTTCACGATCGACAACCCGAACGCGTCGGGTTCCTGCGCCTGCGGCGACTCCTTCAACTGACGCGCGCCGGGCGCGCCGACACCGGTCGAGCGTAAGGCCCAGGAGGGGCGGTCAGGGCCATGGGTCCGGACCGCCCCTCAAGGCTGCCCTGGGGCGATGACGCGACGAACTGTCGTGAGGCGGCGATGTGTGGTGCGATGGTGAGTACCCTGACGGGTTCGAACAGCCGGTGAAACAGCCGGACGACCACGACGAGGAGAGCGACGCCGTGCGCATCGCCGTGACCGGTTCCATTGCGACCGACCATCTGATGACCTTCCCTGGAAGGTTCACCGACCAGCTCCTGCCCGACCAGCTCGACCGGGTGTCGTTGTCCTTCCTGGTGGACGAGCTGGATATCCGCCGCGGCGGCATCGCCGCCAACATCTGCTTCGGCATGGGCAGCCTCGGCAAGGAGTCCATCCTCGTCGGGTCCGTCGGCAACGACTTCGCCGACTACCGCTCCTGGCTCGAACGGCACACGGTCGACACCGCCTCGGTGCACGTGTCCGAGATCCACCACACCGCGCGGTTCCTGTGCACCACCGACCAGGACCAGAACCAGATCGCCACGTTCTACGCCGGCGCGATGAGCGAGGCCCGCTCCATCGAACTGCGGCCCGTGGCCGACCGCGTCGGCGGCCTCGACCTCGTCGTCGTGAGCCCGAACGACCCCGAGGCGATGCTGCGGCACACCGACGAGTGCCGCGGCCGCGGCGTCCCGTTCGCCGCCGACCCCTCCCAGCAGCTCGCCCGGATGGACGGCGCCGACGTCCGCCGCCTCATCGACGGCGCCGCCTACCTGTTCAGCAACGAGTACGAGAAGGCCCTGGCCGAGGAGAAGACGGGCTGGTCGGGGGAGGAGATCCTGTCCCGCGTCGGCGTCCGCGTCACCACCCTCGGCGCCAAGGGCGTCGTCATCGACCGCAAGGGCGAGGAGGGCGTGCACGTCCCCTGCGTCCAGGTCGACTCCGTCGTCGACCCGACCGGCGTCGGCGACGCGTTCCGCGCCGGCTTCCTGTCGGCGACCGCCTGGGACCTGCCGCTCGAACGCGCAGCCCAGGTCGGAAACGCCATCGCCGCGCACGCCCTCGAAGCCGCCGGGCCGCAGGAGTACACCCTCGGCCGCCGCGCGTTCCTCGACCGCTTCGCGGCCGCCTACGGCGCCGACGCCGCGGCCGACATCGAGCCCCACGTCGCCTGCCCGACCCCGTAGGCACGCTCGCCCCCGCAAGCCCGCCCGTGACACGGGCACACGGAGAAGGCCGCGCCGGACCGGCGCGGCCTTCCCTTTTTCCGGCTTCTCGCGCGCCTAGTACGTGCGGCGGATGTGGAAGCCCCAGCCGCCCTGCTGGAGGGTCTCCTCGCGGACGAAGTCCTGGGACTTCATGCGGCACCAGGCGGGGACGTCGGTGCGGGCGGCGGCGTCGTCGGCGAGGACGGCGACGACCTGCCCGACCGGGACCTCCCGGATCCGCTCGGCCAGCATGATGATCGGGATGGGGCACTTGCGGCCGAGCGCGTCGATGACGAGCACGGGCGGCGGGCCCGCCTGCTCCGCGGGGGGCGGCGCCGCGTCCACGGGCGGTGTGCCGGTCCTGGCGCGGCCTCGGAACCTCATGGGCGCGACCGCCTCCCTGTCTCGAAGGTGTTCATCGTCGTCCGGCGGAGACGGGCGACGGCGTCGGGGAGCGCGGCGAGGAAGCGGCCGACGGCCTCCGAACCGACGCCTCGCGGCAGCGATACCCGCACGTTCCCATGCGTAATCACTCCCATCGCCTCCAGCACATGGCTCGGACGCAGCGTATCCGCCGTGCAGGAGCTGCCGGAGGAAACGGCGAAACCCAGCCGGTCGAGTTCGGTCAGCAGCGCCTCGCCCTCCACGTACAGGCACGAGAACGTCACCAGGTGGGGGAGCCGGCGCACCGGGTCGCCGATCACCTCGACGTCGGGGACGCTCCGCGGTACCTCCGTCCGGATGCGGTCCACCAGAGCGGAGACGCGCGGCGCGTCCGCGGCCATGTCGGCGCGGTAGGCCACCAGCGCGGCCGCGGCCGCCGCGATGGCGGGGACGTTCTCGAACCCGGGGACGCGGCGCGCCTCGCGCTCGTCGTCCGGCAGCGGCGAGCGCCACCGGGTGCCCTTGCGGACGGCGAGCACGCCGACGCCGGCGGGGCCGCCCCACTTGTGGGCGCTGCCGGCGAGGAAGGACCACCCGCCGGGGACGTCGGCCCGCCCGAGGGACTGCGCCGCGTCGACGAACAGCGGCACGCCGGCCGCGCGGCAGGCCCGCGCGACCTCCTCGACGGGCTGGAGGGTGCCGACCTCGTGGTTGGCCGACTGCAGGCAGGCCAGCGCGGTGTCGGGGCGCAGCGCCGCGGCGAACTCCGCGGCGTCGACACGCCCGGTCCGGTCGACGCCGACGAGGGTGACCTCGCCGCCGTCGCGCTCGTGCAGCTCGGCGGCGTGCAGGACGCTGGAGTGCTCGACGGCGCTCGCCACCAGGTGCCGCCCGGTGCGCCGGCGCGCCTGGAGCCCCCCGAGGACCGCCAGGTGCACCGCCTGGGTGCCCGAGGACGTGAACGACACCTCGTCGGCACGGGCGCCCAGGACGCCGGCGACACGCGCGCGTGCCCGGTCGAGCACCAGCCGGGTGCCGCGGGCCGCCCCGTACAGGCGGGCGGGATCGGCCCAGGCCGCGTCCAGCGCCTCCAGCAGGGCGGCCCGCGCCGCCGGGTGCGGCGGCTCGGTCGACGCGGCGTCGAAATAGCCGTCCGGAGTGCTCGGTCCTGCCACGTGAGAACAGTAACCGGGCACCCGATCGGGGGTTCGCGCGACCCTCGCGCTAGGGTGTCCACCACACGTGTAAACACCGATCTCTCCGCCCGGCCGACCGGGCTTTCATCCGTGGGGAAGGCATTCCGTGAGTCCGACCCGCTCTAGGGAGCGGCGTACGCCTGTGCGCAGTCGCCGCGCATTGAAAAGCGCCGGCGCGCTAGGGTTGCTGGCGCTCTCCGCCACCGCGTGCAGCGGCAGCCGTCTGGGCATGCCCGAGCCGATCAGCGTCCAGGGCGAGCGCATGCTGAAGCTCTGGCAGGGCTCCTGGATCGCGGCGTTCGCGGTCGGGGCCGTGGTCTGGGGCCTGATCATCTGGGCGGTGCTGTTCCACCGCAAGCGCTCCAACGACCTGCCGCCGCAGGTCCGCTACAACATGCCGATCGAGATCCTCTACACGGCGGTCCCGTTCGTCATCATCGCGGTCCTGTTCTACTTCACCGCGAGGGACGAGAACTTCGTCGAGAAGACCACCAAGGATCCCGCGGTGGTCGTCGACGTGGTCGGGTTCCAGTGGAGCTGGCAGTTCGACTACAAGGAGAAGGACGCCACGGGCAAGGAGAAGACGGTCGCCTCCGTCGTCGGCCAGCCCGTCGCCCCGAACGGGCCCGCTCCCGCCAAGCCGGTGATGACGATCCCCTCGGGCAAGACGGTGCGGGTGCGGCTGCACGCCAACGACGTCATCCACTCGTTCTGGGTGCCGGCACTGATCTACAAGAAGGACGTCATGCCGGGCTACACCAACGAGTTCGAGTTCACGGCGAACAAGCTCGGCACCTATGAGGGCCGCTGCGCCGAGCTCTGCGGCGTCGACCACAGCCGGATGCTGTTCCAGCTCAAGGTCGTGACGCCGGAGCAGTACCAGAAGTTCATCGCCGATTCGAAGCAAGCACTGGCCGCGGGAGGTGTCAAGTGACCGCGACGAGTCACGCACCGAGCGCGCCGATCGCCGCGCCGCGGACGAGCAAGGGGCGCATCATCGCCTCCTGGATGTCGTCCACCGACCACAAGGTGATCGGCTACCTCTACCTGATCACCTCGTTCGTGATGTTCCTGTTCGGCGGCGTGCTCGCGCTGCTGATCCGGATGGAGCTGTTCGAGCCGGGTCTGCAGTTCGTCAGCAACGAGCAGTACAACCAGCTGTTCACCATGCACGGCACGATCATGCTGCTGATGTTCGCGACGCCGCTGTTCGCGGGCTTCACCAACGTCATCATGCCGCTGCAGATCGGCGCGCCCGACGTGGCGTTCCCCCGGCTGAACATGCTGGCGTACTGGCTGTTCCTGTTCGGCAGCCTGATCGTCATCGCGGGCTTCCTGACCCCGGGCGGCGCGGCCAGCTTCGGCTGGTTCGCCTACGCCCCGCTGTCGGACGCGGTCCGCTCGCCGGGCGTCGGCGGCGACATGTGGGTGATGGGCCTGGCGATGTCGGGCTTCGGCACCATCATGGGCGCGGTCAACTTCATCACCACGATCCTGTGCATGCGCGCGCCGGGCATGACGATGTTCCGGATGCCGATCTTCACCTGGAACGCGCTGCTGACCTCGATCCTCGTCCTGCTGGCGTTCCCGGTCCTCGCCGCCGCGCTGCTGGCGCTGGAGGCCGACCGCAAGCTCGGCGCGCACATCTTCGACGCCGCGCACGGCGGGGCGCTGCTGTGGCAGCACCTGTTCTGGTTCTTCGGCCACCCGGAGGTCTACATCATCGCCTTGCCGTTCTTCGGCATCGTGACCGAGATCCTCCCGGTGTTCAGCCGCAAGCCCGTCTTCGGCTACATCGGCCTGGTCTTCGCGACCATCACCATCGCGGGCCTGTCCATCACCGTGTGGGCGCACCACATGTTCGTCACCGGCCAGGTGCTGCTGCCGTTCTTCTCCTTCATGACGTTCCTCATCGCCGTTCCCACGGGGGTGAAGTTCTTCAACTGGGTGGGGACCATCTGGCGAGGGCAGTTGACGTTCGAGTCGCCGATGCTGTGGTCGCTGGGCTTCCTCGTGACCTTCCTGTTCGGCGGGCTCACCGGCGTCATCCTGGCGTCGCCGCCGATGGACTTCCAGCTGTCGGACTCCTACTTCGTCGTGGCGCACTTCCACTACGTCGTGTTCGGCACCGTGGTGTTCGCGATGTTCGCCGGCTTCTACTTCTGGTGGCCGAAGTGGACCGGCAAGATGCTGAACGACACCCTCGGCAAGATCCACTTCTGGCTGCTGTTCATCGGCTTCCACGGCACGTTCCTGCTCCAGCACTGGCTGGGCGCCGCGGGCATGCCGCGCCGGTACGCGGACTACCCGAGCGAGTTCCACGGGCTGAACGAGATCTCCAGCATCTTCTCGTTCGTGCTCGGCGCGTCGATGCTGCCGTTCTTCTACAACCTCTACATCACGTGGAAGCGGGGCACGCGCGTCGAGGTCGACGACCCGTGGGGCTACTCCAACTCGCTGGAGTGGGCGACGTCCTGCCCGCCGCCGCGGCACAACTTCAACTCGATCCCGAAGATCCGTTCCGAGCGGCCGGCGTTCGACCTGCACCACCCGCACGTGGGTGCCAAGGGCGAGCTGGCCGGGGCGAAGGGGGAGTAGCCGATGCGCGTCCAGGCGTTCATGTTCTACGGGTGCGCGGTCTTCTTCCTCGCCACCGACGTCGTGTACTGGCTCTGGTCCAACGACTGGACGGGCACGACGGCGCTCGCGCTCGCGGTCGGCCTCGCCGGGCTCATCGGCTTCTACATCCACTTCACGGTGCGGCGCCTTGAGCGCGCCAACGCGGGGCCGCTGTACGAGGACGACCCGGAAGGCGAGATCGCGGACGCGGCGGGCGAGCTGGGGTTCTTCAGCCCGCACAGCTGGTGGCCGCTGTTCGTCGCGCTGTCGGCCACGGCCGTGGCGCTCGGCGTCGTGTTCGGCTGGTGGCTGGTGATCCTCGGTGCCGCCGCCGCGATCCTCACGTCGGTCGGTCTGGTGTTCGAGTACTATCGGGGTCATTTCGCCCACTGATCAGTAAAAGAACCCCATCGGGGGCCGGTGTCCGCTTTTTTGCGGGTACCGGCCCTTTCACACACTGGGTGCCGTTCCAGCGACCGGGCTGGGCAGCGGCCTGAGCCCAGTGGAGCGACCGGGGGGGTCCACATGCGGGTGAGCGGCTCAAGACCGGGTGGCCGAGGGCGGTGTGCCGCAGTGCTGGTCGGCGGCGGCGTGCTCGTCGGGGCCGGCGTGGTGGCGTGTTCCGGAGGCGGCGCGCCGGACGGCGGGGACGCGGTGAAGCTGGAGGTGTCGCCGGGCGGGGGCGGCGGGAAGCTGCGGCCGGACAGCCCCATCGCCGTCGAGGCACGGCAGGGCACGATCGAGAACGTGACGGTGGCGACGAAGGACGGCTTGGTCGAGGGGGACCTGAACGCCGACAAGACGCAGTGGCGGTCCCGGTGGACGCTGAAGCCGGGCACGGCGTACACGGTCGACGCCACCGCCCTCGGCCAGGACGGCCGGACCCGCACGGTCCGCAGCGGCTTCTCCACGGCCGAGGTGAAGAAGACCAACGACGTCACGATCGAGGCGCCGTTCCACAAGGAGACCGTCGGCGTCGGCATCCCGATCATCGTGCACTTCGCCCGTGCGGTGAAGGACCGGGCGGCCGTCGAGCGGGCCCTGGAGGTCACGGCCGACAAGACCGTCGAGGGCGCCTGGAGCTGGTTCGGCAGTCAGGAAGTGGTCTTCCGGACGAAGAGCTTCTGGCCGGCCCAGACGAAGGTGTCGTTCCAGGCGCACCTGAGCGGTGTGCGCACCGGGCAGGGCGTGTACGGCGGTAAGGACTACGGCGTCGACTTCAAGGTCGGCGACTCGCATGTCGCCACGGCCGGCGAGGACAGCCACAAGATGGTCGTGAAGGTCAACGGCAAGAAGGCCCGCACGATCCCGACGAGCATGGGGCGCGGCGGGGAGCGCAAGTACACCACCACCAACGGGGTCCACCTCGCCATGGGCAAGGAGGACCCGACCGTCATGACGTCGGACTGGGACGGCTGCGGACCCGGCTGCGCCGGGTACTACAGCCTGACCGTCTACAAGTCGGTGCGGATCTCCGACAGCGGCGAGTACGTCCACAGCGCGCCGTGGTCGGTGGGCTCCCAGGGGAGCGAGAACGTCAGCCACGGCTGCATCAACGTCAGCCCGTCCAACGCCAAGTGGTTCTACAACCTCGCCCAGCGAGGCGACCCCATCACGGTGACCGGCAGCGACCGGCAGCTGGAGGCGGAGAACGGCTGGGGGTACTGGCAGGTGAAGTGGCAGAACTGGGTGAAGGGCAGCGCGCTGAAGCGGTCGGTCACGACGGCTCCGCACGTGGACGCGGCGACCCTGTCGGCACAGCGGGGCGCCAAGCCCAAGGCGCCGGAGAAGCAGCGGGCCGAGGGCAACTGAGCGGCGGCTAGCGAAGGGGCGGCGGGGCCTGGACGTGGTGCAGGCGCGCCCAGTCGCGGGCCATGGCGATCCTGTCGGGCCCCGCGGGGTGCGTGAGCCACAGCAGGTACTCCGCGGTGTCGGGGTTCAGGTCGGAGATGTTGCGCACGGACAGCGCGTGCTGCATCGACACGAACGTCGACGGGTCGCGGGTGAGGTCCAGCGCGTGCGCGTCGGCGCGAGCCTCGATGCGGCGGCTCACGAGGTTCTGGACGGGGGCGGCGAGCGTCGTCCCGGCCGTCACGAGCGCGAGGAGGAGCGCTACGGACCTCGGATCGGCCGCCCCGCCGCCGCGGCGCGCGTCCGGTCCCGTCCCGCCGGAGCCGGGCACGCCGGGATCGAGCCCGGCGCGCCGCAGCAGGCGCGGGGACGTCATCAGCAGGTACAGCAGGCACAGGGCCCCGGCCACACCGAGCGCGCCCACGAGCGTGCCCCACAGCACGTCGTCGCGTTTGGCGTGGCCGAGCTCGTGCCCGACGATGGACTCGACCTGGGCGGGCGGCGACTTCAGCAGCGTGTCGTAGAGCACGATGCGGCGCGTGGAGCCGAACCCGGAGACGTAGGCGTTCAGCGACGTCGTCCTGCGGGACGCGTCCGCGACGAGGACGTCCTCGACGGGCACGCCGTCCCGCCGGGCCATCGCCAGCAGGTCGCTGCGCAGCGGCCCGGCCGGCAGCGAGTGGAACCTGTTGAACACCGGCTCCACGGCGAGCGGGTAGACGAACGAGGCGAAGACGACGAGGACGAACCCGCCCACGGCGGCGCCGGTCCACCAGTAGCGCGGGAAGCGGCGGGTGAGGGCGTAGAGCAGCAGCAGGGCGATCGTGTAGATGACCCACGTGACGGCGAGGGACTTCGCCTGGTCGACGAGCCACGCGGGCCAGCTCTGCGTGGACAGCCCGTACCGGCGCAGCACGGACTCGCTCCAGATGTCGAACGGCAGCCCGGCGACGCGCAGGAGCGTGGTCACGGCGAGGACGGCGAGGATGATGCGCAACGGCCAGCGGCGGAGGCGCTCCGGGGGGTGTGGGGGGTCGTCCCCCCTCGGGAGGGATGGCCGGCGGCGAAGGCGCTCCGGGGGGTGTGGGGGGTCGTCCCCCCTCGGGGGGGACGGCCGGCGGCGGAGGCGGTTCGGGGGGTGTGGGGGGTCGTCCTCCGTCGAAAGGATCGGCCTGCGTCTGGGCTTGGCGGTGGCCCAGCCGATGAAACGGGCGCCCAGCGGCGTGAAGCCCAGCACCAGGATCAGGGCGAGGCCGACGAGGAGCCCGGTGTAGGCGGGCGGGTTGACGGCCGAGTCGAACGCCCGGGAACGGGCGATCTCGGCGGGGGTGAAGTCCAGCGCGGGGTCGGGTGTCACGCGCCCGCCGGGGACGTGTCCGGGCAGCGGGTTCCACGGTGTGGTCCTGGCGAGGACGGCCGCGACCCCGGCGAAGAGCACGGCGGCGGTGACGGCGGCGGCGATCCGGGGCCGCCGCGCGGGGGCGGCGCCGGGAGCCCCCGCGGCGGCGCGCTCGGCGCGGTCCTCGTCGGTCTCCGCCTCGCTCATGCGAGCTCCTCCTTCACGTAGTCGCGCCAGAGTGCGGTGAAGCGCTCCCGCGTGAGGCCGAGCACGTCGCGCAGGGCCGTGGCCTCCGGGGCGCGCCCCGCGGCCCGGTAGAGCCGAACCAGCGCCGCCTCACCGTACCGGTCGGCGACCATCCGGCAGGCGAGCCAGGCCTCCTGGTAGGCCTGGGAGAGGCGGGGGGAGCCGCCGGCGAAGGCGCCGGCGGCGGGCAGCGCGGACGGCGTGCGCCCGGCGGAGACCTCGCGGCGCAGCTCGCCGGCCGCCGACCGGGTGCTGATCTTGACGTGCCGGTAGCCGACGTAGTCCGCGAAGCCCTCGATCAGCCACAGCGGCGTGCGCCGGTCGCGTGCGCCGCCGGTGGCGACGTGGGTCAGCTCGTGGGCGAGGACGACGTCGCGGCCGAGTTCGTTGAGGCGGCCGAAGGTACCGGGGGAGACGATGACGCGGTCCTCACCGCGGCCGCCCCCGGCGGCCGGGGCCACGGTGGCGAGCGCGGCGATCTGGCCGAGGCTCTGCCCGGGGCCTGCGAGCGCGGAGGCGAGGGTCGCGTCGGCGGGGACGAGCGCGACGACCCGCTGCGCCCACCCCTTGCCGACCACGGACGTGACGCCCGGGACGGCCGCGTCCAGCCGCCTGGCGATGCCGTCGAGGCCGGCGCCGTCCCCGATGACGAGGCCGGCGCGGCCCCTGACCACCGTCAGGGGGCCGCAGTCCCAGATGTCGGTGTCGTCGGCGAGGCCGCGGGACGTCCCGTCGCCGACGATCGTCCACGTCCCGGCGCGCGGGGCCAGGGTGAGGTAGCGGGTGCGGGCCACGTCGCTCCGGTCGAAGCCGCGCAGCCGGTAGCGCACCTCGACGCGGACGACGGCGGTCCCGCCGTCCACGGCCTCGGTCGTGACGATGCGCTCCCGCCAGCCTTCCAGGGGGAGCTTCCGGAGGTTCCCGTACACGCGGGACTGGGCGTCCTGGAAGGCGGCGGGGGCGTCGCCCACCGTGGCGAGGAACGCCATGCGGTCGCCGTCGCGGACGGCGCGGGCGCGGTTGGTGAGAACGGCGGCGGCCGTGTCCGGGCTGAAGGTCCCGGCGGCCCGGGAGGTGGGGCCGCCGGGCGCGCCGGCGCCCGCCGCCCCGCCGCCGGAGCGCGCGCCCGCCAGGCCGGCGCCGCCGGCGAGGAGGACGCCGATCCCGCCCGCGCCGAGGGCGAGGACCCTGCGCCGCGTCACGGGGGCGTCCTGCCCGGGGCCTTCCTCCATGGGCGCGATCCTATGCAGGGCGCGGGACGGGGGGCGCCGTCACGACCGGTAGTCCGGGTAGCCGTAGCCGACGACGACGTCTGTGGAACGTTCCCTTACGCGGACGGCGTTGTCGGTGTTGCCCTCGACGGTCTCGATCGTGCCGTCGTCGACCTTCTTGATCACCATGCCGACGTGCTGGATGTCGTCGACGGACTCGCCGCCGTCCCACGCGAAGAAGACGATCGCGCCGGGCCTCGGCTCGGTGCCCCAGCGGCCGTGCTCCTGGAACCAGCGGGCGTGGGCGACCGTCCAGGCGTCGCTGCCGATCTGGTCGGTGAAGCCGATCTGCTCGCCCACCCAGGAGACGAACATGTCGCACCAGTTCGCGTCCCCGTAGCCGCCGAGGGAGCCGCCGTCGCGCGCGAGCGTCTCCTGCGCGCGGGACGTGGCCATGTACCACTCCTGGAACTTGGTCTCGCCGCCGCCGTCCTCCTCGACGCCCACCTGCGAGCGGGCGAGCCTGATGGCCTGCGCGGCGGTGGGCCGTGACTTCGCGGCGGCCTTCGCGGAGGTCGTCGCCTGCGGCCGCTCGGGCCGGTCCTTCTTCTTCGCCGGGGCCTTCGGGCCGGTGGTCTCGGGCTCGTCCTCGGACGAGCGCCGGGACGTGAGCCTGGACGGGTCGCCGTGCGCCGTCAGGCCCGGGGCCAGGTCGGCCGCGGCGGCGGGCCGGGCCGGGGCGGAACCGAACGGCAGGACCGACGCCTGGGCGGTGGCCGCGGCGGTGCCGATCACGGCGGCGCCGACGACCACGCCGCCGGTCGTCCGCCACGTGAGGGACAGGGAGTTCGGCTTGCGGTGCCTGCCGGGGGTCTTCTTGCAGTGCGAGCGTGGCACGGGGGGATCTCCTCGACTTCCATGCCGCCTACCGGGTTAGCTGACGGGTTCGGGCGTGGAAGCCGCCCTACGGCCCGTGAAGGCAGGCCGCTTCACCCCAAAAAGGACGCAGTGGGTCCCCGGTTCCACGACGGCCGCGCATGCAGGGCACGGCGGTCCGCGGACTCGGCGGTGACGTGCCCGGGGGCGGGCACGCCGGTTCGGATGGGGAATCTCGGCGGGCGCGGACGCCCGCGGAGTGCAGGGGGTGGGGGCGTGGCCGCTCGGACGGAGAAGGCGTGGGGCGACCGTTGCCCGGCAATGGCGGCCGGTAAGCG
>NZ_JBFAGB010000027.1:0-142813 GCF_040639875.1 Actinomadura sp. NPDC023710 | reverse complement strand
GCTTTGCGGCTTCCCCGGGAGGGCCCTTCGCATTTCGCCCGGGGGACGATCCCCCGGAGCCCCCTGCGCCTCCGCCATCCCCCACCCGCCCGCCCCTGGGGCTGTGTTTCAAAGTCCCGGCCCACTCCGCTCGCCTGGCGGCTCGCTACGTGACCGAGCCTGGGCGAACGCGGCATCGCTTCGCGATCTACCCGGTTCCGCTCGCCTCCGGCATCGCTCCACCGGGCAGCCCACGCGTTCGCGCGCATGCCTGAGGCCACTTCGAAACAGGCCCTCGGCCCCCTCCTTGGAGTTGCGCTCCGAGATCCGGCTTCCGGGGCGCGGGCTGCGATCTACTGGCTGCGGTCGCTCTGGGGCGGGCTCACATCTCTCAGGTGGGCAGGTCGTGGAGGCCGGTGGTGCGGCCTTGCTGGAGTTCGGCGGTCACGGGCTTCTCGCCCAAGGCGTTTCGCAGTGTCGCCATCGTGCGGGCCACGTCGGTGCCGGCCGCCTGCGGTAGTGGGGCGCCCGTCTCCTCCCGGACGGCGGTGGCCGCGCCCAGTAGGCGTGCGGCCCGGTGGTGCTCACCCGTCAACGCGTGGGCGGCGGCCAGTCCCTCCAGCGCCAGCGCCGCCGCCCTCGGGTCGCCGGTGCGGCGTGAGACGGACAGAGCCTCCAGGTGCGCCTCGCGGGCGGTCGCGGCGTCGCCGCGCTGCTCGGCGACGAAGCCCAGTTCGGACAAGGTGAGCGCCACCCCGGGGTCGAACCCGACCCGCCGCTGCCAGTCGAGCGCGTCCCGCAGAAGCTTCTCGGCCACGTCCAGCCGCCCCTGCCGCCGTGCCCCCATGGCCAAGCCCATCTCGGCGAACACCTCTCCGGGCCGGTTGCTCTGCTCGGTCGCGAGCCGCTTGGCCTTCTCGTGGTGCGCCTCTGCTCCGGCCAGGTCGCCGGTCATCATCGCGATCCTGCCGAGCCCGGACAGCAGGTACGAGACCTGCGTCCAGATGCCGAGGTCCTCGGCCAATCGCAGCCCCTCGCGGAGCAGCTCGGCGGCACCCTCGTAGTCGCCCCGGATCTCGGCGAGCCTGCCGAGCAGGTCAGCGGCCCGCAACCGCCCCCAGCGGTCCCCGAGGGCGTCGAACAGCGCCGCGCCCTGCTCGGTGTGGCGGCCGCAGGCGGCGAGATCTCCGCGGATCAAGGCGTAGTGGGCCAGGGTGGTCAGCGCGGCGCCCGTGCCCCAGCGGTCCCCGGCTTCGCGGAAGGCGGCGAGGGCCCGCCGCGCCAGCCGTTCGCCGGTGGACAGGTCCGCGCCGCCGAGCAGGATCTCCGCCAGAAACCATTCCGCCTGAGCCCGGCCGCACGGGTCGTCCAAGACCTCGTACGGTTCCAGAGCCGCCTGGACCCGCCGCGTCCGGTCGATGCCGTGCCGGCCGAGCATCTCCATGCCCGTCCGCCAGACTCCGGCCGCGGCCCTCGCGGAGGTCGGCGCCCGGCCGTCGTGCGCGAGCGACAGGTCGAGGAGACGGCGCCCCTCGCCGAGCCGTCCGCGCAGAAACCAGTACCAGGCCATCGCGTTGACCAGGCGCAGCGCGAGATCTGGGCGGTCGTGCCGCACGGTGCTTTCGACGGCGGAGCGCAGGTTGGCGTGTTCCAGATCGAGGCGTTGCAGCCACTGCCGCTGGTCAGGGCCGCGGAGCCGCTCCGCCGCCCGTTCGGCGAACGCGACGTAGTACCCGTCGCGCCGGGTTCGGACGTGCTCGGACTCGCCGGAATCCCGCAGGCGCTCGGCGCAGTAGGCGGCGACGGACTCCAGCAGCCGGTAACGGTGCCCGCGAGCGTCGCCGGTCACCACGACCATGGAACGGTCGACCAGGCGGGACATCAGGTCCGCGACGTCCTCGACCGCCACCCCGCTCCCGGCGCAGACCGCCTCGGCCGCCTCCAGCGAACAGCCGTCGACATGCACCGACAACCGCTGCAGGACGGCGCGCTCGGGCCCGGTCAGCAGGTCCCAGCTCCAGTCGATCGCCGCGCGCAGCGTCCGCTGCCGCCTCGGAACGCCCCGCCGCCCGGCCGACAGCAGCCGGAACCGGTCGTGCAGCCGGGCCGCCAGCTCGTCCGCACCGAGCGCGCGGACCCGGGTGGCCGCCAGTTCCAGCGCCAGCGGGATGCCGTCGAGACGGCGGCAGATCGCCGCGACGGCGCGGGCGTTGTCGGCGGTGAGGGCGAAGCCGGGCGAGGCGGCGGCGGCGCGCGCGACGAACAGCCGGACGGCGCTGAAATCCCGCAGGGACGCCGGGCCGGTCTCCTCCGACGCGTCCGGCGGCTCCAGCGGCGGCACCGTCCACACCGCTTCACCGCCCACCCCGAGCGGCTCCCGGCTGGTCGTCAGGATCCGCACCTGCGGCGCCGCCGCCAGCAGCCGGTGCGCCAGCTCGGCCGCGGGCTCGATCAGGTGCTCGCAGTTGTCCAGTACCAGCAGCAGCCGCCTGCCGCGCAGCGCGCGGGCCACCCGGTCGGCGGCCGGAACGGCTCCGCCATGAGGGTCCCGGACGGCGTCGTCGCGGACGCCGAGCGTGGCGGCGACCGCGTCCGCCAGCGCGTCCGCCCGGTCGTGACCACCGAGTTCGACCGACCACACGCCGTCGGGAAACGCGTCGAGGAGCCCTGCGGCGATCTCCAGGGCCAGCCGGGTCTTGCCGACTCCTCCCGGCCCGGTGAGCGTCACGAGACGGTACGGCTCCAGCAGCGCCCGCACTTCGGAGACCGCCTCGTCGCGGCCGATCAGCTCGCCGGGCGGCGCGGGCAGGTTGGTCCGGGGGCCTCCGGGTGCCAGGGCCGGGTCCCGGGTGAGGATCGCCTGCCGGAGGGCCGCCAACTCGGGGCTCGGATCCAGACCCAGTTCCTCGCGCAGGCGGTCGCGCAGCTCTCCGAAGGCGTCCAGGGCCTCGCTCTGCCTTCCGGCACGGTACAGGGCGCGCATGTGGGCGGCGCGCAGCCGCTCCCTGAGGGGCTCGCGGGCCACCAGGTCGCTGAGCTCACCCACCAGCGCAGTGTGCTCGCCGAGGGCGAGCCGGGCCTCGAAGAGATCCTCCACGGCCGTCAGCCGCTGCTCCTCGAGGCGAGTGATCGTGGCCTGCGCGAACGGCTCGTCGGCGAAGGAGGCATGGGCGGGGCCCCGCCACAAGGCCAGCGCGTCGGTGAGCAGTGCGGCCCTGGCACGGGGATCGGCGGTCCCCCGCGCCCGTGCCAGGAACACGGTGAACCGGCCCGCGTCCACCTTCTCGGGATCGACCCGCAGCGAGTATCCCGGTGCCTGGAACACCACCAGTTCCCTGCCGCCCGGCTCGGCGTCCTCCAAGGCCCGGCGCAGCTGGGACACCTTGACCTGGAGCGCCCCCGCCGGGTCCGCGGGACGCGCCGGCCCCCACAGATCGTCGATCAGCCGCTCCGCCGACACCGGCCGCCCGTCCTGGACGAGCAGGTCGGCCAGCAGTGTCCGGACCTTCAACCCCCGGATCGCGACCTGGGTGCCGTCGGCCGTCCAGACCGTCAGCGGTCCGAGCACCCCGAAACGCATGTCCCCACGATAACGCGGTGATCGGCGCCTACCGCGGTGGGCTGCGGGCGGTAGGCGGACGAGAAGCGGGCGGTAAGCGCGCGGCCGCATAGTCGGAGACGGCGACAAGACGCCTGTGAGCCTCCTACCGAAGAGAGACCATGATGCGTTTCGCGCCCAAGCCGGGGTTGAGCCTGGCCCTGCTGGCGTTCTCCAGCCTCATCACCTCACTCGACTTCACCATCGTCTACGTGGCGCTACCCGAACTCGTCCGCGACGTCGGCTTCTCCGAGGGCTCGGCCCAATGGGTGATCAGCGCCTACGCCGTGTTCTTCGGTGGCTTCCTGCTGCTCGGCGGCCGCTCGGGCGACCTACTGGGCCGCCGCCGCATGTTCGTCCTGGGCATGGTCGCGTTCGGCGGCGCGTCCCTGCTCGGCGGCCTCGCCACCTCCCCGGGCGCACTGGTCGCCGCCCGCGCGATCCAGGGAGTGGGCGCCGCGATCGTGTTCCCCGCCACCCTGGCGCAGGTCAACACCATGTTCGGGGAGGGACGCCGGCGGCTCAGGGCGCTGGGCGTGTGGGCCATGGCCGGCGCCGGGGGACTCAGCGCCGGAGCGTTGCTCGGCGGCCTGCTGACCCACGCGTTCGGCTGGGAGGCGGTGTTCCTCGTGAACGTGCCGCTGGTGGTCGCCGCGGCCGCCGCCGCGTTCTGGCTGCTGCCGGCGGACGGGCCCGTCGACCGCGGCCACGGGTACGACCTGCCCGGCGTGGTGACCGGCACGGCGGGCGCCACCCTCCTGGTGTACTCGATCGCCGAGGTCCCCGACGCGGGCTGGACCTCACCGAGGGTCGTCGTCGGGGCCGCGCTCGCGCTCGGCCTGCTGGCCGCCTTCCTCGCCGTCGAGGCGCGCAGCCGCAGCCCGCTGATGCCGCTGCGCCTGCTGCGCGACCGCGATCTGGCCCCCGCCCTCGTGATCATCTTCGTGTTCGGGGCGACCATGCAGAACGTCGTGTACTTCCTCACGCTGTACTTCCAGGACGTGCTGGGCTACACGGCTCTGCGGGCAGGGCTGGCCTTCCTCGGCCTGTCCGTGGTGATCGCTCTGGGAAACTTCGTCGCGGGGCGGCTGATGCTGCGCATCGGCATCCGCGGCACGCTCCTCGCCGCGCTCCTGCTCGGGGCCGGAGGCAGCGCCCTCCTGGCGGCCGGGATGGTGGCCGACGGCTCCTATCTCACCGTCCTCGCCGGGATCGCCGTGTACGGGATGGGCATGGGCACGATCTATCCCACCCAGTTCGCCGCCGCCGCCACCGGCGTGGACGCGCGAGAGCAGGGCATCGCCGGCGGCATGGCCAACACGGCCATGCAGATCGGGGTGGGCGTCGGCCTGGCCGTGCTCGTCGGCGTCGCGGCGTCCGGCATCGGCACCGCCGGCGGCCTGCGCGCCGCCGTCACGGTGTCGGCCGGCCTGACACTGCTGGGCGGTATCGCCGCCCTCGCCCTTCCCGGCCGGTCCGGGGGTGCGCCCGGCGCGGGCGCCCCCGGAGGCGAGCCGGCGGAAGCAGGCCGGTCGAGGTCCGCCGCGCGATCATGACGCGGCTGTCGCCCGGCTGCGGCGGGCCGGGTGCCGGCGCATAGCCTTGAGGGGTGCGGAAGGTCTTGGGTGGGGTCGTCGACGTTCTCTGCGTGCTCGTGTTCGTTGCCATCGGGCGGGCTTCGCATGAGGAGGCGGCCAGTTTGGGTGGATTCTTGTCCACTGCCTGGCCGTTTCTTACGGGGCTCGGCGTCGGGTGGGGTCTTCTCCGGGCCTGGCGGCGGCCCGAGGAGTTCTCGCCCGTCGGGGTCGGTGTCTGGGTCTCGACCGTGGCCGTGGGGATGGTCCTGCGGGTCTTGGCCGGGCAGGGCACCGCCCTCGCGTTCGTGATCGTGGCTTCCGCGTTCCTCGGTGCCGCGCTGCTCGGGTGGCGGCTCCTGGTCCGGGTGGTGGGAGCCCGGAAGGCGTCCGCCTCCGGTTGAGGCGCTTGTGGGGCTCCTCCAAATGACCGGGCGGTCTCTTTGGCTGATCGAGCCAGTTGACGGGGTCGCGCCGCCCTGGTGAAGTTACCCGCGAGTTATGTACGGGCGCGAGCCTTTCCTGTGAAGGGGACACGATGCCATCTGCGCTGCGCGACTGGCTGGACAAGCCGAACACCGGACGCGGTGTCCACCTGGCGGCCGACGACGGCGGCTGGGAGTTCCGCGACTACGGTGAGCTGGCGTCGGCCGCGCGGCGCACCGCGGGAGCGCTGGTCGAGGAGGGCGTCCGGCCGGGCGACGTCGTGTGCCTGATCCTGCCCACGGACTTCACCTGCGTCGAGACGTACTACGCGGTCTGGGCCGCGGGGGCCACGGTGTGCCTGATCACTCCGCCGCTGTTCCAGGACGGCGACGACTACGTCGCGCACGTGGCGGCGATCCTGCGGCAGGCGTCGCCGGCGCTGGTCGTCGCCTCCGACGGGCTGGCCGACCTCGCGCGGCGGGCCATGGCCGACGCCGGGCTGGACGGGGAGCCCTGGCGTCCCCGGCAGGCCGGCGAGGAGGTCGAGGTCCAGCCCGCGGGTGAGCTCGCCCTGCTGCAGTTCACGTCCGGGTCCAGCGGGTCGCCCCGGGGCGTCATGGTCACCTGGGAGAACCTGGAGGCCAACAGCGAGCTGATCGCGCGGATGGCCGGGTACGAGGACGGGGACGTGGTGGCCTCCTGGCTGCCGCTCTACCACGACATGGGGCTCATCGGCTGCTTCCTCACGCCCATCGCGCGGCAGGGGACGCTGAAGCTGATGCGGCCCGACCACTTCATCCGCGACCCGGCACGGTGGCTGCGGTGCTTCGCGGAGGCGGCGCACACGGCGGCGCCTCCGTTCGCCTACGCCTATTGCGCGCGGCGGGTCAAGCCCGAGCAGCTGGAGGGCCTCGACCTGTCGGGCTGGAAGATGGCGCTGATCGGCGCCGAGCCCATCGACCCGCACGCGCTGGAGGTGTTCGCGCAGCTCGTGGAGCCGTTCGGGTTCTCCCGGACGATGTTCAAGCCCGCCTACGGGATGGCCGAGACGACTTTGCTCGTCACCATGGACGACGCCCCGCGCAACCCCCTGGCGATCCGGCCCGACCCGGAGGCGCTGGCGTTCGGGCGGCCCGTCCGGATCCTGGAGCAGCACCGGCTCGGGGCCGAGTCCCTCGGCGCCAAGGCCGGCTGGGTCGTCGGGTGCGGGACGCCCGAGGACGACGTGCCCGTCACCATCGTCGACGACGAGGGGCGCGAGCTGGAGAGCGGGCTCCTCGGCGAGATCGTCGTGGGGGGACCGTCGGCGTGCCCGGGGTACTTCGCGGGGGCCGAGGCCAAGTCGACCCGGTTCATGGACGGGAAGGTCTACACCGGCGACGCCGGGTTCTTCCACGAGGGGCAGCTGTTCGTCCTCGGGCGGATGGGCGACAGCATCAAGGTGCGCGGGCGCTCGGTCTACGTCGAGGACCTCGAATCCAAGATCGCCGAGGTGAGCGGGCTCGGGAAGGGCCGCATCGTCGTGGTCGGCGTCCCCGGCGCCGGGCGCAAGGGGCTCGCGCTGTTCGCCGAGACGCAGGACGAGGCCTGGATCGGCGGGGTGCGCGAGATGCTGCGGCGGCGCCTCGGGGACGACGTGGAGCTGACGATCGTCGTCGGTGCCGGGCTGATCCAGCGCACCTCCAGTGGCAAGCCCCGCCGCAGGTACATGTGGGAAAGGCTGCAGGGCGGCCACCTGGAGGGCGCGCGGATCATCAGCTGATTGCTAAAGCCGGTGATAACAGGACAACATGGCGTTGACGCTGTGAGAGGGCCATGATGCCGGCTGTTGCCAAGACGCTCCTGAAGGTGGGCTCCCGCCTGGGGGCCACCGCCCAGAACGCCCTGGAGGTCGCCCGTTTCGGGGGGTTCGACACCGACGAGGACGCCTCGCCCTGCGACGTGGTGACCGAGCAGCGCGTCTACCGGCTGCGGCACTACTTCCCCGGCGCGGGCGGCGGGCCGGTCGTGCTGCTCGTCCCGCCGCTGATGATCACCGCGGAGGTGTACGACATCTCCTCGCGGGTCAGCGCGGTGCGGGTGCTGCGCGACCTCGGCGTCGACCCGTGGGTGGTGGACTTCGGGGCGCCCGAGCGCGAGCCCGGCGGGCTGGAGCGGACGGTCAGCGACCACGTGCTGGCCGTCAGCGACGCGGTGGACCGGATCCGGGAGGCCACCGGCAGGGACGTCCACCTCGCGGGGTACTCGCAGGGCGGCATGTTCGTCTACCAGGCCGCCGCGTACCGGCGCAGCGAGGGCATCGCGTCCGTGGTGACGTTCGGGAGCCCGGCCGACACCAGCGTCGGGCTGCCGTTCGGGCTGCCGAGCTGGCTGGCGTCCGAAGGGGTCGAGCGCATACCCGACGCCCTGCTCGGCGGGTTCGCGGTGCCGGGATGGGTCACGCGGCTCGGGTTCCAGCTGCTCAGCCCCGTGAAGTCGGTGCGCTCGCGGGTCGACTTCATCCTCCAGCTGCACGACCGGGAGCGGCTCGCGCCCCGGGAGCGCCAGCGCCGGTTCCTGGAGCGGGAGGGCTGGGTGTCGTGGCCCGGGCCCGCGCTGGCGGAGTTCATCCGCCAGTTCATCCAGCACAACCGCATGCTGACCGGCGGGTTCGTCATCGGCGACCGGCTCGTCACGCTCGCCGACATCACCTGCCCCGTGCTGACGTTCCTCGGGGAGGTGGACGAGATCGCGGCGCCGCCGATGGTGCGCGGGATCCGGCGGGCCGCGCCGCGCGCCGAGGTGTACGAGGCGTCCCTGCGCGCCGGGCACTTCGGGCTCGTCGTCGGCAGCCTCGCCATCGCGCGGACGTGGCCGGCCGTCGCCGCGTGGGCGCGCTGGCGGGACGGCGAGGAGGAGCTGCCCGAGATCGTCGTGCCGGTCACCGGGGACGAGGAGGCCGCGTCCGCCGGGCTGCCGGGCGGCCCCGCCGGGTACGGGCTCCAGCTCGCCGTGGGCGTCGGGGCGAGCGCCGCCCGGTCGGCGTACCGGACCGCGACGCGGGCCGTGCACGGGACCCGCCAGCTCGGCGGGGAGGCCGCGCAGAACCTGCCGCGCCTGGCCCGGCTGGAGCGCATCCAGTCCGACACCCGGATGTCCATGGGGCTGCTGCTGGACGAGCAGGCCCGCCGCATGCCGGACGAGGTCTTCTTCCTGTACCAGGGGCGCGGGCACACCCACGACGCGGCCAGGCGCCGCATCGACGCCGTGGTCCGCGGCCTGATCCACATCGGGGTGCGGCGCGGCGACGCGGTCGGGGTGCTGATGGGCACCCGGCCGACCGCGCTCGCGCTCGTCGCCGCGCTCAACCGGCTCGGCGCCGTCGCGGTGCTGCTGCGGTCCGACGGCGACCTGGCCGCCGAGGCCCGGCTCGGCCAGGTCACGCGGATCATCGCCGATCCCGGGCACGCCGCGGCCGCCGCGAAGCTGGAGGGCGTGCCCGGCTTCCTGCTGGGCGGCGCGGGACGCGGCGAGCGCGGTCCGCTGATCGACATGGAGGCCATCGACCCGGACCGGGTCGAACTGCCCGGCTGGTACCGGCCCAACCCGGGCCGCGCCGGCGACCTGGCGTTCGTGGTCTTCCGCGGCGAGGGGGACCAGCTGCGCGCCAGCCGCATCACCAACCGGCGGTGGGCCCTGTCGGCGTTCGGGACGGCGTCCTCGGCCTCCCTGTCCTCGTCCGACACGGTCTACAGCCTCACTCCGCTCCAGCATCCGTCCGCGCTGCTGATGAGCCTCGGGGGTGCCGTGGCGGGTGGCGCGCGGCTGGCACTCGCCGGCGCCCACACAGATCCCGGGGGGCGTGGGGGGTCGTCACCCCACCAGGGGTTCGACCCGGAGACCTTCTGGGACGAGGCGCGCCGCTACGGCGTGACCGTCGCCTCCTACACCTGGACGCTGCTGGGCGAGCTCGTGAACGCGCCGCCGAACCCGGCCGAGCGGCACCACGCCGTCCGCCTGTTCATCGGGTCGGGCATGCCGCGCAACCTGTGGCGGCGGGTCGAGGAGCGGTTCGCGCCCGCGCGGGTCCTGGAGTTCTACGCCTCCACCGAGGGCGAGTCGGTGCTGGTCAACCTGAGCGGCAAGAAGCCCGGATCGCTGGGGCGGCCGCTGCCGGGCAGCGCCGAGGTGCGCCTGGCCCGCTACGACCTGGAGAGCGGGCGGCTCGCCGAGGGACCGGACGGGTTCGCCGTCGCGTGCGAGCCCGGCGAGATCGGCATGCTGCTCGCCCGGGTGCGGTTGTCGGCGATCGGGTCGGCGGCCCGCCCCGTACGGGGGGTCTTCCGGCCCGAGGACGCCTGGACGATCACCGGTGACCTGTTCCGGCGGGACGACGGCGGCGACTTCTGGCTCGTCGGGCGGGAGACCGAGCTGATCCGCACGGCCGACGGCATCGTCCCGCCCGGCCCGATCAGGGACGCGCTCGGGGACCTGCCCTACGTCGACGCCGTGGCCGTCTACGGGATCCCGGTGGGCGACACGGAACTGGCCGCGGCCGCCGTGAGCCTGCGGGCCGCCCGGGGAGGCCGCGCGGCGGACGCCGTCAAGCCGGTGGACCTGTCGGAGGCGCTGCTGCGGGTGGAGCCGGGGCTGCGGCCCGCGATCGTGCGGATCGTCGACGAGGTGCCCGTCACGGCGGGACGGCGGCTGCGGACGGCGCCGCTGCGGGACGAGGGCGTCCCGGCGGCGGGCGACGGGCGCGCCTTCTACCGGGACAAGGCGGGCGCGTACCGGCCGCTCACGGACGCGGCGCGGCGACGGCTCCTCAAGGCGCCGCCCGCCCGCGAGGCCCGCTGACGACCAAGTCACCGCCGATAAGTCTGGACTTACGGGCGGCCGTTGCGTTAGAACAAAGCAACAGATTTCGCGCATTTGTTGCACGCGTCCGGAGGGGTCATGACGAGCGTTCTCGCGCCGCCGCCGCAGGGCAGCGACCTGAAACCGGTGCCCGGCGTGCCCGGCGTCCCCTACATCGGCAGCACGCTCGCGGTGATGCGCGACCCGATCGGGATGGCCCGCAAGAGGTACGCCGAGTACGGCCCGGTCGCCTGGGGATGGCTGCTCGGCCAGCGGATGGTCACCGTCCACGGCCCCGAGGCCGCCGAGGTCGTCCTGGTCAACCGGGACAAGGCGTTCGCGAACGGGCCCGCGTGGAGCTACTTCATCGGCCCGTTCTTCAACCGCGGCATCATGCTCCTGGACTTCGAGGAGCACCTGCACCACCGCCGCATCATGCAGCAGGCGTTCACCCGTCCCCGGCTGCGCTCCTACATGGACGCCATGGCGCCCGGCATCGTCAGGGGCGTGGAGTCGTGGGAGCCCGGGCAGGGCTTCAAGGTCTACGACCACGTCAAGAAGCTCACGCTCGACCTCGCGGTGGACGTCTTCATGGGCATCGAGCTCGACGACGCCGAGCGCGCGCGGGTCAACGGCGCGTTCATCGACGCCGTCCGGGCGGGGACGGCCTATGTCCGCTTCCCGGTCCCCGGGCTGCGCTGGCACAAGGGCCTCCAGGCCCGCAAGGTGCTGGAGGAGTTCTTCTACCGGCACCTGCCCGCCAAGCGCGAGGGCGATGGGAGCGACCTGTTCTCGGCGCTCTGCCAGGCCGAGACCGACGACGGCGAGCGGTTCACCGACGAGGACGTCGTCAACCACATGATCTTCGCGTTGATGGCGGCGCACGACACCACCACCATCACACTGACGACGATGGCCTACTACCTGGCCAAGTACCCCGAGTGGCAGGAGCGGCTCCGCGAGCGGTCGCTCGATCTCGGCGCGGAGCGGCCCGGCTTCGACGACCTGGACGCCTTCACCGGCATCGACATGGTGATGAAGGAGTCGATGCGGATGGTCACGCCCGTCCCGGCGCTGCCGCGCAAGGTCGTCAAGGACACCTCCATCCTCGGCTTCCACGTCCCCGCCGGGACGACCGTCGTGGTGCCGATGCTCAGCAACCACCACATGGCCGACTGGTGGACCGATCCCGACGAGTTCGACCCCGGGCGGTTCTCCCCGGAGCGCCGCGAGGACAAGGTCCACAAGTACGCGTGGGCGCCGTTCGGGGGCGGCGCGCACAAGTGCATCGGGCTGTACTTCGCCGGGATGCAGGTCAAGACGATCCTGCACCAGATGCTCCTGCGGTACCGCTGGAGCGTGCCCGCCCGGTACGAGTGGCCCCTGGACACCACGTCCCTTCCCTCGCCCAAGGACGGGCTCCCCGTCCGCCTCGACCGACTGGAGCAGAGAACATGAGCAAGGTCGTCGCCATCACCGGGGCCGCGCGGGGGATCGGCCTCGCCACCGCCCGCGCCCTCAAGGCCAGGGGCGCCACCGTCGTCATCGGCGACATCGACGAGACCGCCGTCAAGGAGGCCGCCGAGTCGCTCGGCGTCACGGGCCTCGCCCTGGACGTCACGTCCCGCGAGTCGTTCACCGCCTTCCTCGACAAGGCCGAGGAGGCCGCCGGGCCCCTCGACGTCGTCGTCAACAACGCGGGGATCATGCCGATCGGGCCGGTCACCGACGAGAGCGACGCCGACGCCCGCCGCTGCATCGACATCAACGTGCACGGCGTGATGCTCGGCACCAAGCTCGCCCTCGACCGGATGCTGCCGCGCGGGCAGGGCCACGTCATCAACATCGCCTCGCTCGCCGGCGTCATGTTCACCCCCGGCCTCGCGCTCTACAACGCCAGCAAGGCCGCCGTCGTCGGGTTCACCGAGGCGACCCGGCTGGAGGTGGCGGACCGGGGCGTGCACGTCAGCGCCGTCCTGCCCACCTTCACCAACACCGACCTGGTCGCCGGGACGCGCAGCCCGAAGGGGCAGAAGAACTGCGAGCCCGAGGACATCGCCGCGGCCGTCGTCGGCCTGGTCGGCAGGCCGCGCCCGCAGGCCGTCGTGCCGAAGAAGCTCGGCGCGCAGGTCCGGCTCGGCGCGCTGCTGCCCGAGCGGGTCCGGCTGGCGACCTCCCGCCGCCTCGGCCTGGACAAGATCTTCCTGGAGTACGACCCCGAGGCGCGCAAGGGCTACGACGCGCGCATCCGATCGGGTTCCTAGACCGCTCCGGCCCGCCGCGCCCTGCGGAAGGCGCGGCGGGCCTGCGGCAGGTAGCGGACGGCCTCGGGCAGCAGCGGCCACACCCGGCCCGCCGCGCGGACGGCCGCGGCGAACCGCCGGTGGCGGCGCTCGTCGGCGGCGCTCCACGGCAGGTCGAGCAGCTCGCGCATGCGCGGATGCAGGCCGCCGACCGTGATGAACCGGGCGACCGCGTTCAGGGGCGGCGACACCGCCCGCCACACCGGCGCCGGCACCTTCGGCGGCGCGGGCAGCCCCTTGGTGACGTAGCCGACGCCGTACCGGGCGGTTCTGTGCGCGACGATCTCCTCGTCCAGCATCCGCTTCCAGTACGCCTGGAACGCCTCCCAGTCGTCCGGCATGGCCCGCTCGCTGACCCCGTACATCCGGAACCAGGTCTTGGACTCCTCGTAGATCCGGCGCTTGTCGTCCTCGCCCAGCGGCCGGATGAAGGTCTCGACGCCGTACAGCATGTTGTCGAGGAACGTCGCGTGCGCCCAGTAGTAGGTCTCGGGATCGAGCGCGTGGTAGCGGGAGCCGTCCGGCAACGTGCCCTTGATCTCGCGGTGGTAGTCGCGGACCCTGCGGCCCGTCGCGGCGGACCGCTCCCCGCCGTACACCGTGTCCAGGATCGGGCCCGCGGATCGCCTGACCCGCGCGAACGTCTCGGCGAAGAACACCGAGTGGTCCAGGACGCCCTGGCCGAGCGCGGGGAGCATGTTCTGCAGCACGCCAGCCCGGGGACCGACGAGCAGCATCCGGGTGTCGCCGAAGTACCGCCAGGTCAGCGAGCCGGGCCCGAGAGGGGCCGGAGTCCGCGCGTCGGCCTCGTCCGTCATGTTTGCACCGCCGGGGGTCGGAACAGAACTACAGAACGACGATTATTGTAACTGTGTCGCATCCGGTGCCGTGGTGCCGGGTGCCCGGCGGTTAGGGTGCGGTCATGACCACGGACGCGACCACCACGCAGGGGCTGCGGGACCGGCTGGCGGCGCCGGACGCCGGCGCCGACGACCTCGACACCCGCATCCTGGACGCCGCGCTCGCGGAGTTCGAGACCTACGGGCTGCGCCGGGTCAGCGTCGAGGACGTCGCCAAGCGGGCCGGGGTCGCCCGCACCACCATCTACCGGCGGTTCACCAACAAGGAGCAGCTGCTCCAGGCCGTGATCCTGCGGGAGTGCCGCCGCTTCCTCACCGCGATCGCCGAGGCCACCGAGGACCTCGCCTCCCCGGAGGACGCCGTCGTCGAGGGCTTCGTGGTGGGCCTGTGCAACGCCCGCACCCACCCGCTGATGACGCGCGTCCTGCAGAGCGAGCCCGAGGCGTTCCTGCCCCAGCTCAGCATGAACGGCGGCGCCGTGATGCTCGCGGCCCGCGACATCCTCGCCGACCGCCTGCGCCGCGCCCGCCCCGGCGCCGCCGAGGACCACGACACCGTGGCCGAGGTCCTGCTGCGGCTCGCGGTCTCGCTGCTCCTCATCCCGGGCGGCGGCCTCGCGCTGGACGACGAGCACGCCATCCGCGCCTTCGCCCGCGACTACTTGACGCGTCTATTGCCTTTTTCTCCTCCTTCGGGCCTGGCGGCCCTCCATCGTCGATAAAGGCGGCGATCGCTGGCATCGCTCCGGCTCGCCTGGCGGCTCGCTGCGCGATCAGATTCTTGCTTCGCTCGAATCTGCCTTTGGACGCGATCGCGGGCATGAGGTTGTCGTGGGGTTGGGGTGGGGCTGGGGTGGGGCTGGGCGTTTTCCGGTTGGGGCGTGTCCCGTACGCTCTGGTTGTCGAATTTCGTTCTAGAAGCGGAGGTGCGGCATGGCGGCGGTCGTACAGACGTCCCACGGGAAGGTCCGGGGCACGGCGCGGGACGGCGTCACCGCCTTCCTCGGGATCCCCTACGCCGCGCCGCCGTTCGGGGCGAACCGCTTCCAGGCGCCGCGCCCGCCCGAGCCATGGGACGGTGTCCGCGACGCAGTCGAGTACGGGCCGACCGCGCCCAAGCCCGGGTATCCCCGGGTGTTCGCCGCGCTCCTGCCGGACCCCGCGATCCCGGGCGACGACTGCCTCAACCTGAACGTGTGGACGCCCCGCCTCCCGGAAGGCGCCGGACGGGACGAGGCGGGCCTTCCGGTGATGGTGTGGATCCACGGGGGCGCGTTCAGGAACGGGTCGGGCGCCGTCCCCGTGTACAGCGGCCACACCTTCGCCCGCGACGGCGTCGTCTGCGTGACGCTCAACTACCGGCTCGGCGTCGAGGGCTTCGCGCACCTGCCCGGCGCCCCGCCGAATCGCGGACTGCTCGACCAGATCGCCGCGCTGGAGTGGGTCCGCGACAACATCGCCGCGTTCGGCGGCGACCCCGCCCGGGTCACCGTGTTCGGCGAGTCGGCGGGCGCGATGAGCGTCACCACCCTGCTCTCCCTCGACCTCGGCCTCTTCCACCGCGCCGTCGCGCAGAGCGGCGCGGGCGGCATCGCCCAGGATCCGGCCGACGCCTTGCTCGTCACCAAGGAGATGGCCGCCCGCCTCGGCGTCGAGCCCACCGCCGGAGCGTTCGCCGCGCTCGACCCGGCGGCGATCATCCCGGTCCAGAACGCCGTCGCCGCCGAGGTCGCGGCGCTGCCCGACCCCGGCCGCTGGGGCGCCACCACGGCCGCGGGCGGCATGGCGCTGACCCCGGTGCTGGACGGCGATCTGATCGGGCGGCGCCCCGAGGACGCCATCGCCGCCGGGGCCGGGCGGGACGTGGACTTGCTCATCGGCTACACCACCGAGGAGTTCCGGCTCTTCCTGATGCCGACCGGGATCGCCGCCGGCCTCAACGACGAGCTGGTCGCCGCCGTCGCCGCGGGCATGGGCGTCCCGCCCGGGCTGCCCGCCGCCTACCGCGCCCACCACCCGGACATGGCGTCCGGCGAGCTGCTGGCGGCGATCATCACCGACAGCCTGTTCCGCATCCCCGCCCACCGCGCCGCCGCCGGGCACGCCGACTCCGGCGGGCGCACCTGGATGTACGAGTTCGCGTGGCGGTCGCCGAACCACGATCTCGGCGCCTGCCACGCCTTGGAGCTCGGCTTCGTGTTCGACAACCTCACCGCCGAGGAGGAGGGCCTCACCGGACCGAACCCGCCGCAGGCGCTCGCCGACCGGATGCACCGCGCCTGGACCCGCTTCGCCGTCACCGGCGACCCCGGCTGGGACCGGTTCGACCCGTCGAGCCGCGCGGTCATGGTCTTCGACGCCCCCGGCGACGAGGTCGTTCACGACCCCCACGGCCGCGACCGCGAACTCTGGGACTAGAGGAGTCCGTCCACCACGTGTTCGGCGATGGCCAGTGAGGACGTCGCGGCGGGGGAGGGGGCGTTGCGGACGGTGGTGATCGGACCGAGGCGTCCGATGCGGAAGTCGTCCACCAGCGTGCCGTCGGGGTCCACCGCCTGCGCACGGACGCCCGCGGGCGCCGGGACGACGTCGGCGGCCGTCAGTTCGGGGACGAAGCGGCGCGCCTCGGCGACGAACGCCCGCTTCACCGCGGACCCGTACAGCTCCCGCGCGCCCGTCCGCCAGTGCCGCCGCGCCAGGCGGCGGAAGCCGGGCCAGCGGACCGCCTCCCAGAGGTCCGCCGGACGGACGTCGCGCCGCCGGTAGCCCTCCCTGGCGAGGGCCAGGACGGCGTTCGGGCCGATGTCCACGCCGCCGTCCACGCGCCGGGTGAAGTGCACGCCGAGGAACGGGTAGCGCGGGTCGGGCACGGGATAGATGAGGCCGCGCACGAGATCCGTCCGGGACGGGAGGAGCCGGTGGTACTCGCCGCGGAACGGGATGATCGCCGGGGCCGGAGCGTCGCCCGCCAGCCGCGCCACCCGGTCGGACTGGAGGCCCGCGCAGACCACGAGCCGGTCGAAGGTCAGCTCCTCGTGCGGGGAGGCGACCGTGACGCGGTCGCCCGCCCGGCCGATCCGCACGACCTCGAAGCCGAGCCTGACCTCGCCGCCGCCGTCCGCCACGTCCTCCGCGAACGCGCGGGCCACCGCCGGGAAGTCGACGATCGCCGTGGTGGGGGAGTGCAGGGCCGCCACGCCCGCCGCGTGCGGCTCGATCTCGGTCAGCTCACCGCCGGTCAGCCGCCGCAGCCCGGGGACGCCGTTGGCGGTCGCGCGGCGCTCGATCTCCTCCAGCGCGGCCGTCTCCGCCGCGTCGCGCGCGACGACGAGCTTGCCGCACTCCTCGTACGGCAGGTTTCGGTCAGCGCAGAATTCGTTGAGCAGGACGATGCCGCGCCTGCACAGGGTCGCCTTCAGCGACCCCGGCGCGTAGTAGAGGCCCGCGTGGGCGACACCGCTGTTGCGACCCGTCTGGTGGGCCGCGACACGGGCCTCCTTGTCCAGGACCGTCACCTTCAGCCCCGGACGCTCCAGCGTCAGCCTGCGCGCGATCGCCAGCCCGACGATGCCCGCGCCGACGACGCCGACCCGTGTCTCCGCCACACCCGCACCCTAGTGGGAGCCGGTTTCACCGTTTCCGCGGCCTCAGCTCCCTAGGCGCTTGCGTCCCTGCGACCGCACCCGCTTGCGCTGGGACGGGTCGAGCATCATGTACCCCACGAGCGGCGCGCCGAGGACGCCGAGGATGATCAGCGCGCTCAGCCACCAGGGGAAGACGAACAGGGTCAGGAAGCCGACGACGACGCCGCCGATCACAAGCTTGGTCTGGGTCGACATCTCGCACCTCCGTTGACGGACCGCCCACTTGTAGAACGGCCGTCGGGCGACCGCTGTTCCACGATATGTCGCGAGTCCGCCCGAGCGCCATGGCAGATGCGCCCCGGTCGGGTGCGCTTCGGTCAGATGCGCAGGGAGAGCTGGCCGCCGCCGAGGGTGCGCAGGACCTCCGCGTGCAGCCTGCCGTTCGTGCACACGACGCTGCCGCCGTCCGGCCCGGGCACGCCCGACAGGTCGGTGAACATGCCGCCGGCCTCCTCCACGATGACCTGGAGGGCGGCGAGGTCCCACAGGGAAACCTCGGGCTCGGTGGAGATGTCGATCGCCCCCTCGGCGACCATCATGTGCGACCAGAAGTCGCCGAACGCCCGCGTCCGCCACACCGAGCGGGTCAGATCGAGGAACCGGGGCAGCCGGTCCTGCTCCTCCCAGCCGCTCAGGCTGGAGAACGACAGGGAGGCGTCCGACAGCTCGCCCACCGACGAGACGTTCATACGGGTGGCGCGGGTGAGGCTGCGGCCCGTCCAGGAGCCGCCGCCGCGCGCCGCCCACCAGCGGCGGTTCAGCGCGGGCGCCGACACCACCCCGACGACGATCTCGTCGTTCTCCATCAGCGCGATCAGCGTGGCCCACACCGGGACGCCGCGCACGAAGTTCTTGGTCGCGTCGATCGGGTCGATGATCCAGCAGCGGTTGCCGTATCCGGTCCTGCCGTACTCCTCGCCGAGCACCGCGTCGCGCGGGCGGGCCCGCTTGAGCGTGCCGCGGATCTGCTCCTCCACGCTGCGGTCGGCGTCGCTGACCGGCGTCAGGTCCGGCTTGGTCTCGACGTCGAGGTCGAGGGCGCGGAAGCGCTTGGTCGTGATGTCGTCGGCCCCGTCCGCCAGCACATGCGCGAGACGCAGGTCATCGGAATAGCCCGCCACGGCGAGCCACGCTACCCTGATCACCGCCTGTCCCGACACACGTACCCGGGCCGTTCCGGCTTTTCGGTCGGCCGGGCCCACCCCCGGCGCGGCGCGGTGTCCCGCCTCCGGGCGCGGGGGGTGGCAGCATGGGGGCCATGGCGCACGATCTCCCCGAGTGGGTGGCCGAGCTGACCGATCCCCGCCGGGCAGAGACGCTCGACGAGCTCGCCGACCGCCTCGTCCCCCTGGCCGAGCACGCCATCGACGTCTCCCGTCGATTGCAGGCGCAGCTCAACGAGCTCAACGACCCCTTCAAACGCGAGGCGCTGTACGGGCGGGTGGAGCGCCTCAAGGCCCGCGTCGGCGAGGCCATGGAGGAGATCACCGCGGAGATCGCCAAGTCCGGGGAGGAGCGCATCGAGCGGGTCTGGGCCGACTGGACGGACCGCGCGGGCCCCGCCGGGAACGGCGCCGAGGGGCGGGAGATGCGGCGCCGGCTCGACCGCGACGTCGTCCCGGCGCTGTCCCGGCAGCAGGAGGACGTCGCCGAGCGCGTCGCCGAGCGCACCTCCAAGGCCCTGGAGGAGGCGACGCAGCTGCTGCTCACCCGGGTGGAGGAGCTGGCCAAGGCGGTCACCGACCTGATCCACGACGTGCTTCCGCTGGCCCGCGAGGGCCTGACGCTCGCCAGCCGGATCTCGGCCCTGTCCGGCCACGCCCGCAAGGCGGGCCGGGGGCCGGTCCCGGTCGAGCTGAAGGACGCCGGGGCCGAGACGTCCCGGGCGTTCGACGAGGCCGTCGCGCGGCTGGAGCTGGAGTGGTCGGCGCTCGGTGCCCGTGCCGCGACCGTCCGGGCGGCGCTGCGGGGCGCCGAGGAGGCCGCGTTCAGCCAGGTCACCGAGGAGATGACCCGCTGCGTGGAGGAACTCGCGCCCCGGCATGTGCAGGCGCTGAACGAGGCCGAGGCCAAGGCGCGCAGCCTTTTCGAGGAGTCGCGCGGCTAGACGGCCTGCGGGAAGCGGAACAGCCGTCCGGGGTCGTGGGCCGCCTTCACCTTCCTGAGCCGGTCCAGGTTGGGGCCGTAGTAGGCGTGCGCCCAGTCCTTCAGGTCGGCGTCGGTGTAGTTCACGTAGGCGGCGCCGCCCAGATGGGGCTCCATCGCGGCGTGCGTCGCCGACAGCCAGGCGTCGTCGGGCGCGAGGTACTGGACGCAGAACAGCCCCTTGCGGTGCGGGAAGGCGGTGTCGCCCGGCCCCACGCGCGCGATCGCGGCGCCCATCGCGTCCATGAGCACCGACCGGTTCCGGACGTCGTTGCCCCTGTCGAACCGGTCGAGCAGAGCGCTGATCGCGTCGTCGGGCAGCGGCCTGTAGGCGATGTGCGACTTCCCCGAGTACTCGGTGCGGGGGAAGGCGCCCCCGGGACGCAGCCCGGGCAGGGCGCCCTGCCCGTGGCACTGCTCGATCGACTGCCCGGCGCAGCCGCCCATGAAGGTCATCGCGTCCATGTAGGGACGGCTCCGGGCGGTGGTCGAGGCGGGATCCGTACCGATCGCGGCCGTCAGGCGTTCCCTGTGGCCGTCCGCGCCGGCGAGCGCGAGGCCCGTCACCTCGATGCCGGGGGCGCCCTCGTCCGGGCCGGTGTCGAGGTGCAGGCTCGTCCAGACCTCGCCGGGGGCCTCCGGGGCCCAGCGCTGCCAGCCGCGCACCACGTCGGCCGCCTTCCGCCAGGGCCAGCGCATGCTGAACGGTGTCACGTCACCGACGTCGTGCGTCCGGAACGTGAACGACACCGCCACGCCGAAGTTGCCGCCGCCCCCGCCCCGGCACGCCCAGAACAGGTCCGGGTTCTGCTGCGCGTCGCAGGTCAGGAGCCGTCCGTCCGCCGTGACGACCTGGACCGCCTCCAGGGCGTCGCACGACAGCCCGTACGCGCGGGACGTCACGCCCAGCCCGCCGCCCAGGGTCAGCCCCGCCACGCCGACCGTGGGGCAGCTCCCGGACGGGACGCTCACACCGTCGCCGGCGAGCTTGTCGTAGAGGTCGATCAGCCGGGTCCCGGCCCCGACGGCCGCGCGGTCGCCGTCGCGCCTCACGGCGTCCATGGGGGAGACGTCGATCACGAGGCCGGTGCCCGTCGACCAGCCCGCGTAGCTGTGCCCGCCGCACCGCACCGCCACCGGCATCCGCTTCAGCGTGGCGAACGCCACGCATTCCGCGACGTCCTGCGGGGTCTCGCAATAGGCGACGCCCGCCGGGCGGACACGGTCGTAGCGCGGGATGTAGAGGCGCCTCGCCTCCCTGTAGGACGCGTCGGACGGGCGGACCAGCTTCCCGTCCAGGCCGCGTTCCAGGGCGTTCCAGTCGGCGGGCCCGGTCGGCTTCGGCGGCGGGGGCCGGCGCTTCCGCGGGGGCGGCCGCTCCTCGGAGCACCCGGCGACGCCGAGCCCGCCGAGTCCGCCGAGGGCCGCCGCCTTGAGCATCGCTCGCCGCTCCATGCGGCCATTGTCGCGCTTGATCACCCTTTGGCGGGCGGAATCCGCGGTGGCGCGGGCTATTCGGGCTCGCCCTCGCGGGCGGCGAGGAGGCGGCGCAGGGAGTCCAGGCGCGCCCGGCTGGCGTGGCCCTCCTCGACCCAGGCGTCCAGGCCGCAGTCGTCCTGAAGGTGGTCGCAGCGGGGCGGGCAGCGTTCGGCGGCGCCCTCGGCGAGGTCGTCGAACGCGCCGAGCACGTTCGCCGGGACGACGTGCGCGAGGCCGAAGCTGCGCACGCCCGGGGTGTCGATGATCCAGCCGTCGCCGCCGGGCAGCTCCAGCGCGAGCGCCGAGGAGGAGGTGTGCCGGCCCCGGCCGGTGACGGCGTTGACGTGGCTCACCGCGCGTTCGGCGTCCGGGACCAGGGCGTTCACCAGCGTCGACTTGCCGACGCCGGAGTGGCCCACGAGCACGCTGGTGCGGCCTGCGAGGTGGCCGCGCAGCTCGTCGAGGTCGCTGCCGCGCTCGGTCACGACGTAGGGGACGCCGAGCGGCGCGTACTCGGCGACCAGGGTGTCGGGGGAGGCGAGGTCGGCCTTGGTGAGGCAGAGCAGGGGGGCCATGCCGGCGTCGTAGGCGGCGACGAGCTGCCGGTCGATCATGCGGGGGCGCGGCTCGGGGTCGGCCAGCGCCGTCACGATCACGAGGTTGTCGGCGTTCGCGACGATGATCCGCTCGAACGGGTCGGTGTCGTCGGCGGTGCGGCGCAGCGCGGAGGTGCGCGGCTCGACCCGGACGATCCGGGCGAGGGTGTCCTGGGCGCCGGTCACGTCCCCGACGAGCGCGACGCGGTCGCCCACGACGACGCCCTTGCGGCCGAGTTCGCGGGCCCGCATCGCGGTGACGGCGCGCTCGTCGGCGGTGCCGGGGTCGGCCAGGCACCGGTACCTGCCGCGGTCCACCGCGGTCACGAGCCCGGGCGAGGCGTCATCGTGCGCCGGACGGCGGCGGGTGCGCGGCCGCGACCCGCGGCGCCCGGGCCGCACCCGGACGTCGTCCTCGTCGTAGTCGTGTTTTCGTGCCAGTGGTCCGGTCCCCTGCTGTCAGGCGGGCGCCAGCATCGACGCCCACTGCCGGGTGAAGTTCGGAAGAGTCTTGCCGACGGTGCCC
The DNA here is from genome assembly GCF_040639875.1 of Actinomadura sp. NPDC023710. NCBI lineage: Bacteria > Bacillati > Actinomycetota > Actinomycetes > Streptosporangiales > Thermomonosporaceae > Actinomadura > Actinomadura sp. NPDC023710. The sequence continues at coordinate 120,847 of NZ_JBFAGB010000027.1, read as the reverse complement.
GGATTCTCCACTTCGATGCCGGGAACGGCCAATCCGAGCAGCGCCGCCGCCATCACCATCCGGTGATCGTCGTAGGTGCGGAAGACGCCGCCGCGCAGCGGGCGCGGGCGGATCTCCAGCCCGTCCGGCAGCTCCCGGGCGTCGCCGCCCAGCCCGTTGATCTCGGCGACCAGCGCGGCGAGCCGGTCGGTCTCGTGGCCGCGCAGGTGCGCGATGCCCGTCAGCCGGGACGGCGAGCCGGCCAGCGCGGCGAGGGCCGCGAGCACCGGCGTCAGCTCCCCGACCTCGTGCAGGTCGGCGTCCAGTCCGCCGAAGCCGTCCCCGCCGCGCACGGTCAGGCCGTCCGGCCCGCGGGTCACCTCGGCGCCCATCGCGGCGAGCAGCCCGCGCAGGGCGTCGCCGGGCTGGGTCGTCTCGGCCGGCCAGTCCGGGACGGTGACACGGCCCCCGGTGACCAGCGCCGCGCCGAGGAACTGCGCCGCGTTCGACAGGTCCGGCTCGATCACCACCTCGCCGCCGCGCAGTGGGCCGGGCGCCACGCGCCAGACGTTGTGCCGCGTCTCGACCTCGGCGCCCGCCGCGCGCAGCATCTGGACGGTCATCGCCAGGTGCGGCGCCGAGGGCACCGGCGGCCCCTCGTGCCGCACCTCCACGCCCTTGTCGAACCGCGGGGCCGCCAGCAGCAGCCCCGACACCAGCTGGGACGACGCCGACGCGTCGATCGTCACCCCGCCCCCGGCCACCGAGCCCGAGCCCCGGACGGTGAACGGGAGCGCGTCGCGGCCTCCGTCGTCGATGCCGGCGCCGAGGGCCCGCAGCGCCGCGATGATGGGGCCCATCGGCCGCTCGCGGGCGCGCGGGTCGCCGTCGACGGACACCTCGCCGGAGGCCAGTGCGGCGACCGGTGGCAGGAACCGCATCACCGTTCCGGCCAGCCCGACGTCGACGCGGGCCGGGCCCTCCAGGCGCCGCGGCAGCACCTGCCAGTCGGTGGAGTCCTCTCCGATGCCCGCTCCGAGCGCGCGGAGGGCGTCGGCCATCAGCTCGGTGTCGCGGCTGTGCAGCGGCCGCGTGATGCAGGTGGGCGCCTCCGCGAGCGCGGCCAGGATCAGCGCCCGGTTGGTCATCGACTTCGAGCCGGGCAGCGGCACGGTGGCGTCCACCGGGGCATGGGCGACCGGGGCGGACCAGTGCGGAGAGGACATGCCCCAAGGTTATCGGGCCGCCGGCCGCGGGCGCGGGACGACCGGAGCACCGTTCAATGGTCAGAGTGGGTGCGGAGCGGTCAGAGAGGGATCCTCAGGAGCGTTCCGCCGCCGTCCAGGCGGACCTCGAAGTGGCCGATCTGCTGGCGGCTGAGGCCGGTCCCGCCCTGCATGACGAGGGGCTTGGGCTGGCCCGGGACGCCGTAGCCCTTGTCGGGCACGCTCCATCCCGCGACGACGCTGCGCTCGCCGGTCCGCGACACCGCCTCCAGGTGGCACTTCAGCGGCCCCCGGATGCCGCGCAACTCCAGCCCGACCTGCGTGCCCCAGCCCTTGTCGACCAGCGCGACGGTGCCGGACGCGCCCGTGCCCGCGTTCGCCGCGTGGAACCTCTGGCCGGTGAGGGACTGCGCCACCGGTGGCTTCGGGGCCGGGGCCTCGTCGTCCACGGCCGTGCCGATGCCGATGCCCGCGGCCAGCGCGGCGGCCGCGGCGGCCGCGCCGGCGAGGTACGCGCCGCGCCGGAACCGCTGATCGGCCCGCCGCCTGCGCCGCATCATGTCGATCACCGGCGCCGGGGGCGCGGACGGCTCGCCGGCGCCCTCCCGGCCCGCCCCGTCCGGGATCGGCCCGGCCGCGGGCGACAGCCCGGACAGGGCTCCGGCCGCTCCGGACAGCTCCCCCAGCTCGGCCTGGCACGACCCGCATCCCCGCAGATGCGCCTCGAACGCCAGCCGGTCGCCCTCCTCGAGAAGGCCCAGCGCGTACGCGCCGACATCGGTGTGCTCGACCTGGGAACTCATGACGTCACCCCCCTCTCCTCCAAGGCGACCCGCAAGGCGCGCAACGCGTAGTACACGCGGGACTTGACCGTCCCCACCGGGATGCCGAGGTACTCGGCGGCCTGGTTCACCGTCCGGTCGCGCAGCACCGTCTCCGTCAGCGCCTGCCGGTGCGCGGGAGAGAGCGACTCCAGCGCCTCGGTCACCACGACCTTGCGCAGCAGCGCGTCCATCTCGTCCGCCATCGGGAGGTTCTCCAGGGGCCCGTCGCCGACCTCCGGCGGCCTGACCTCGCGCTGCCGCCGGTTGTCGATCACGATACGCCGGGAGACCGTGGCCAGCCACGGCATCAGCGAGGACGTCCGGTCGTCGAGCCGGTCCGCGCTGCGCCATGCCCGGATCATGGTCTCCTGCACCACGTCCTCGGCCCACGGGCGGTCGCCGCCCGTCAGCCGCAGGACGAACGCGAGGAGGGGCCGATGGTACTCGCGGTACAGCTCGGCTGCCATCTCCTCGTCGGCCGCGTCCTGCGCGGCCCGCGCCGCGCCGGGGCGGCGGAGCAGGCTCCGCAGGCCGCCACCGGGGCGGCCGGTCGATCCGGGAACTGCCATGGCCGGGGGGTCTCCGTCATGATGGAAGGGCGGTCATCTGGCAGTACGGGACCGCCCGGCGTTCGGTTCAACGTTCTTGAGACTCCTTTAAGGTTCTCTTCGGGAAGTCAGCGTTTGACCGCGTGCAGGGCCTTGCCCGCCTGCGCGGCCGTTCCCGCCTTGACCGTCCGGCCGGCCTTGGCGGCCTTCGCCGCCTGCGTCGCGGTCCCGGCCTTGACGGCCTGCCCCGCCCGCGCGGCCTTGCCCGGCTTGGAGGCGCGGCCGAGCTTGAACGCGCTCCCCGCCGCTATGGCGCCCTTGAGCGTGCCGCCGGCCCTGCCGCCCGCCTTGCCCCTGGCCTTACCGGCCTTCTCGGCCGCCTTGCCGGCCATGAGGGCGCCGCCCGCACCGGCGCTCTTGAGCGCCCCGCCGGCCTTGCGGGCCGCCTTGCCGCCGGCCTTTCCGCCGGCCTTTCCGGCCTTGAGCGCGCCGCCGGCCGCCCCGGCGGCCGTGAGCGCGCCGCCCGTCTTGCCGCTCGCCCTGCCCAGCCGGAACATGCCGCCGGACTTGGCGGTCTTGGCGCGCCTGGTCGCCCTGGCGGCCTGCTTGGCGGCCTTGCGCCCGCCCTCGGCGCGGGCGACGCGCACCTGGCGGGACGCCTCCCGGCGCGCCTCCCGCAGCGTCGCGGCGGCCTCGCGGCGCATCGCCTTGGCCTCCGCGCCGCTCCTGATCTGCGTCTCCCGCACGGCGCGGCGCAGCTCGGCCGTGCGCGGCGCGCGGCGCGGCTCGGCCGCCACCATCAGCAGCGCGCCGAACATGCCGGCGTTCTTCAGCAGGTGGGAGCGCTCGTTGGCGCGGCGCTCGGGGTCTTCCTCGGTCCAGTAGCGGTGCTCGGTCGCCAGCGCGGGGACGAGCTGGGCGGCGAGCACCAGCGTCGTGAGCCGCCGGAACTTCCCGGTCAGCAGCAGCGCGCCGGTGCCGAGGCTGAGCGCGCCCTGCATGCGAACGAGGGTCTCGGGGTCCTTCGGCAGCCAGTCGATCCGGTCGGCGACCGGCTTGACGGCCGGGCCGACCCGCTCGGCGCGTTCGCGCGGATCGCGGAGGGTCTCCAGGCCGGTCATGATGTACGGCGCCGCCACGAACGGGCGGGCCAGGGTCGTGAAGGGTCGCATGACCCGCTACATGCCCAGCGCGCCGCGCCTCATGCGCGGCAGGATGGGACCCATGTGCGGACGCTATGCCACCACCCGTGCGCGGCAGGAGCTGCTGGACGAGTTCCAGGTGCAGCTCGACGCGGTCGACGGGGACATCCAGGCCGACTACAACGTCGCCCCCACCAAGCAGGTCCCGGTCGTGCTCGACCGGCGGCCGAAGGACGAGCCCGACGAGGCGCCCGCGGTGCGCCAGTTGCGGACGGTGCGGTGGGGGCTCGTGCCGTCCTGGGCCAAGGACCTGTCCATCGGGTCGCGCATGATCAACGCGCGGGCCGAGACGGTGCACGAGAAGCCGTCCTACCGCCGGGCGTTCGCGAGGCGGCGCTGCCTGCTGCCCGCCGACGGCTACTTCGAGTGGTACACGCTCCAGGACCAGGGCGACGGGCCCGACCCGGCCGAGGGCGAGAAGAAGGCGAAGAAGAAGCCGCTGAAACAGCCCTATTTCATCCGTCCCCAGGACGGCGCCGTCATGGCGATGGCGGGTCTTTACGAGTTGTGGAAGTCGCCCGAGGACGAGTGGGTGTGGACCTGCACCGTCATCACCACGGACGCGCCGGACGACCTCGGCCGCATCCACGACCGGATGCCGATGGTCGTCGAACCGGACCGGTGGGACGCCTGGCTCGACCCCGCGCTCACCGACACCGAGCAGGTGCGCGGCCTCCTCGTTCCCGCCATGGCCGGGACAATGGACGCCTACCCGGTGTCGAAGGCCGTCAACAACGTGCGGAACAACGGCCCGGAACTCATAGAGCCGGCGAGTTCCGGGGATGGTTCCGGCGACAATTCCGAAGGGCTGTTCTGACCGGGGTCTCCCCGGGTGGGCCATCGCCATTGTGCAGGGGGAGGGTCCGGGCGCGACAATTCCGCCGCGGACGGCGGGGCGGGGGCGGCTTCAGCGCCGCCGGGCGCTGGCCAGCAGGTGGATGCCGAGCGACTCGTCGGTCTGGCGTGCGCCCATCTCCGTGCGGACGAGGCGCTGCAGCGCCCGCGGGGACTCGCCGAGGACGTGCTCGACCGTCGAGGGGGACAGCACCGTCCGCGGCCGGATCCACTCGACCTCCAGACCGGCGTCGGCGAGCAGTTCGCGGAGCTGGTGAGAGGAGAACGAGCGGGTGATCGTCCCGTCCGGCCAGGGCACGAGGACGACCTCGGCGCTCGGGACGTCCGACAGGTGCGCCCAGTAGTTGCGCTCGGCCAGCAGCGCCATGCCGAGGGTGAGGGAGTCGACGCACAGCAGGACCCGGCCGCCGGGACGCAGCACGCGGGCGATCTCGGAGATGGTGGCCTCGGTGGCCAGGTGCCGCGACAGCACGCGGTTCTCGGCGATCACGGCGTCCATGCAGGAGTCGCCGAGGTAGGAGAGGGTGCCCGAGTCGGCGACCAGCGGGACCGTGCGCGCGGCCCGTACCGCGCCGCCGGGGCGTCCCTGCGCCGGACGGCCCGGGCGTTCGGGGTCGCGCACCTCCAGCACCGTGTGCCCCGCCGCGGCGGCGCGGGCGGCGCTGTGTCCCTGGCCTCCCGAGATGTCGAGCACGCGGGACGGCCTGCGCGGCAGCCACCGGGTGAGCTGGGCGTCCGCCACCGCCTCGTAGAAGGTCCAGTAGCGCGCCAGGGAGTCCCCTGACCCGTCACCGGAGGTGTCCCGCAGGCTGGCGATGGTGGGCTCGGAAGGTCGCGCCGAAGGCACCGAGTGCACCAATTGCTCCTGTTCTAGCCGTGTATGTCACATCGTTCCCCGTCCGGGGCCGGTCATCACCCTGAGTGAGGGATGGGACCCGGCGACCCGGTTGCGGCGCGCCCGCCCCCGCCCGGGAATCGGCGGGGGCGTTCCGGTGTTGCACCCTCTCACAGGCCAGCGAAAGCGGAGGTGCGAGCCGGATGACCACAGCCGTCGCCGATCAGCAGCGGAGAGCCGGCACGGCGGCGTCCCGCGGCGACGCGCGGGCCCCCGCCCGCGTCGGCGGACCGCGCGGACCGATATCGTCTGAGGGGTCGATATCGTCTGAGGGGTACGGCGCCGCCCGGCCGGTCCAGGCCACGGGCGCCAGAGCCGAGGGGGTGGGTCAGGTACCGGGCACCGCGGAGACCGTGGAGCAGCGCCAGGAGCGCTTCCAGCGCGACGTGCTCCCGTTCTTGGACCAGCTGTATTCGGCCGCGCTGCGCATGACGCGCAACCCGGCCGACGCCGAGGACCTCGTCCAGGAGACGTTCGCCAAGGCGTTCGCGTCCTTCCACCAGTTCAAGGAGGGGACGAACCTCAAGGCCTGGCTCTACCGCATCCTGACCAACACGTTCATCAACTCCTACCGCAAGCGGCAGCGCCAGCCGCAGCAGGCGGCCACCGACGACATCGAGGACTGGCAGATCGCGCGTGCCGAGTCGCACACGTCGAGCGGTCTGAAGTCGGCCGAGGCCGAGGCGCTGGAGCACCTGCCCGACTCCGACGTCAAGCGCGCGCTGCAGGACCTCCCCGAGGAGTTCCGCATCGCCGTCTACCTCGCCGACGTCGAGGGATTCGCCTACAAGGAGATCGCCGAGATCATGGGCACGCCCATCGGCACGGTGATGTCCCGGTTGCACCGCGGCCGGCGCCAGCTGCGCGGCATGCTTGAGGACTACGCCGACGAGCGCGGGCTCACCCGCGCGAGCAGGGGGTCGACATGAGCTGCGGCAACCACCACGACACGCCCTGCGACGAGGTGCTCGCCCGCGTGTACACCTACCTCGACGGCGAGCTCGACCAGGGCGGCTGCGGAGAGGTGCGCCAGCACCTCGACGAGTGCGGGCCGTGCCTGCGCGAGTACGGCCTCGAAGAGGCCGTCAAGAAGCTCGTGAACAAGTCGTGCGGGTGCGAGCAGGCCCCGACCGACCTGCGCGCCAAGGTGCTCGGCCGCATCGAGGAGATCTGCGGCGAGATCCAGACGGCCGGGGCCGGTGAGGTCCAGGCGTCCGGGGGCGCCGGAAAGCCCGAGAGCGCCTGACCGCCGGTATCTTTCCGGTGTGCTGACACTCGTCACCGGCGCGGCCGGATTCATCGGGTCCCATCTCGTCGACAGGCTCCTCGCGGACGGCCACGAGGTCGTCGGCGTGGACGACGGGTCGTCGGGCGCGAACGTCCGGCCCGGGGTCGAGCTGTGGGAGATGGACGTCGCCGACCCGGCGCTCGCCGAGCGGGCGGCGGTCCGCCGCCCCGAGGTGGTCCTCCACCTCGCCGCGCAGGTGAGCGTGAGGGTCAGCGTGGGCGACCCGCTGGGCGACGCCCGCACCAACGTGGTCGGGACGGCCAACGTCCTGGAGGCCGCGCGGGCGGCGGGCGCGCGCAAGGTCGTGTTCACCTCCAGCTGCGCCGTGTACGGGGTACCGGACGCGCTGCCCGTCCCGCCGGACGCCGAGCTGCGCCCCGCGTCGCCGTACGCGGCCTCGAAGGTCGCGGGCGAGGTGTACGCCGGGATGTACCGGCAGTTGCACGGGATCGACTTCACGACGCTGACGCTGGCGAACGTCTACGGGCCGCGGCAGACGCCGGAGGGCGAGGCGGGGGTCGTCTCGATCTTCACGGACGCGCTGCTGTCGGGCCGTCCGACCAAGGTCTTCGGCGACGGCTCCCAGACCCGCGACTACGTCTACGTGGGGGACGTGGTCGACGCGTTCGCCCGCGCCGCGGGGGAGGCGGGCGGCGGGCTGCGGCTCAACGTGGGCACCGGCCTGCAGACGACCGACCGCGAGCTGCACTCGCTCGTCGCCGCGGCGGCGGGCGCGCCGGACGACCCGGAGTTCGCGCCGCCCCGGCTGGGCGACCTGCCGGCGATGGCGATCGAGCCGCGGCGGACGCGGGAGGCGCTCGGCTGGGAGCCGGCGGTGAGTCTGCCCGAAGGGCTTGCGGAGACGGTCGCCTGGGCGCGGGAACGGAACACCGCGCGCCACTGATTGGTCCCCTCTCCTTTAAGTTCTAGGGCCGCGTTTCACCGACCTTTACCGAATGCCGAGATGCATTTGCGGATGCACGTGCATTCAGATCGTGCAGCGAGATTGTGCAGGCGGTTTGTGCAAGCCGGATAGTGCGGCGATGATTGGATTTTCAACCAGGACAATTGATCACCTAAGGTGACGATTGGTTCACGCTTTGCTTACGTTTTCCTGCACGCCTGTGTGACCTGGGCAGTTCGCGTTAGGCTTATGCCGAAATCAGTGACGGAGCGCGTGCACTCCGAGGAATTCGGGGTACGTGCTCGCCCGGGAGACCGGGGCCGAACCGGTCCCGGTGGCCGGCCGCGAGGCCGGTCGGCCCGGTTCGGCTGGGGGGAGGCAAGGAGCCATGCTCAAGCGCGTGACACCGCATGGACACGGGCGGCGCCCGAGCGTCCCGTCGTCGTCGTCGCTGATGATGACCAAGGGCGTGTCCTGGGTCTAGGTGCCGGCAGGCACATGGGAGCCCGGTGGCGGCCTGCCAACTCGTCACTCCCCGAGGGGCGGCAATGCGTGGACTACCTCTCGCTGCCTGGGCGTACGTCTGCGGTGTGGTCGCGCTGGCGGCGGGCCTCATCGCGACGTCGTCCTTCGAAGATCTCGACTGGTCGAAGCTCGCCGTCCTGGCGCTGCTGTTCCTGATCTGCGACTCGGCGCCCGCGCGGCTGAACATCACGCGGGCCAGGGTGTCGCTCAGCTTCGCCGCCAGCCTGGCGTCGGTGGTGCTGCTCGGCCCGGTCGGCGCCGCGCTGCTCGGCCTCTGCGCCCTGGTCACCGGGCAGCGGATCTTCGCTCCGGTCAAGCGGCTCTTCAACGGCGCGCAGTTCGCGCTCAGCGGCTTCATGGCCGGGACGGTGTTCGACCTCCTGGACGGTGACCGCTTCCACCCCGAGAAGGCCCGCTGGGTCGAGAACGTCATCGGGCCGTTCCTCGGCGCGCTGGTCGCCTTCGTCCTGGTGAACCTGATGCTGATGGCCGGGGTGCTGCTGCTCAGCCGGCAGGCCTCGCCGCGCGAGCTGCTGCGCGAGAGCGGGCAGCTCGCCGTCGGATGCCTCGGCTACGGCATGGTCGGCCTGCTGATCGCCGGGCTGTGGCCGCGGGTCGGGCCGTTCGCGGCCGTGCTCGTTCTGCTCCCGCTGTTCATCGCCCGCTGGGCCATGGACCAGGCGTACGCGCAGCAGCAGGCGCACGCCGCGACGCTCGCCGCGCTGTGCCAGGCGGTCGAGACCAAGGACTTCTACACCCGCGGCCATTCCGAGCGCGTCTCCCGCGGCTCGGTGATGATCGCCCAGGAGATCGGGATGCGCGCGGACCGGGTCGAGGCCATCCGGTACGCGGGGATGCTGCACGACGTCGGCAAGCTCGGCGTCCCGACCAAGGTGCTGCAGAAGTCCGGTTCGCTCACCGAGGAGGAGTTCGCCGCGATCCAGCTGCACCCGATGCGCGGGCTGGAGATCGTCCGCGAGATCGGCTTCCTGGACGAGGCGCTCGCCGGCATCATGCACCACCACGAGAAGATGAACGGCCGCGGCTACCCGATGGGCCTCGCGGGCGATGAGATCCCCGAGTTCGCCCGGGTCATCTCCGTCGCGGACGCGTTCGACTCGATGACCTCGACCCGCTCCTACCGCGCCGCCCGCACCAAGGACGAGGCCGTCGAGGAGTTGCGCCGCGGGATCGGCGACCACTTCGACCCCGCGATGGTGGAGGCGTTCCTGCGTGCGCTGGAGCGGGAGGGCTGGGAGCCGCCGCGGCCGGTCGTGCTCCCCGACGACGACGTCGTCGAGACCACCCAGCAGGACCACGACGACCCCAGCGCGCCGCTGCGCGTCGCCGGCGGCGACGAGGTGCGCCAGACGGGACGTCCATGAACGGGGAGGCCCGCGCCCGCGACCGGGCCGCGTGGCAGACCATCGACTCCGGCCAGCTGCTGCTGATCGCCACCGCCGGGCTTTTCGTGATCGTCGCGATCGCCGAGGTCGCGGCGGTCGGGCTGCGCCAGCCCGACGTGGCGATCATCTTCGGCGTGCTGATCGCGCTGGGCGAGCTGTTCCGCATGGTGATGCCGGGCAACCGGGAGGTCGCGCCGATCGCCAGCGCCGGCGCGATGGGGTACGCGCTGCTGGTCGGGCTCGGCCCGGAGGGCGCCGCCCCGGACGCGCCGCTCGGCGTCGTGGCCGCCGGGCACTCCGCGCTCCAGGTCGTCGCCGTCACCGCCGGCGGGATGCTGGTCGGCTCGCTGCCGCACATCGCGGTCGGCCGGTCCCCGCGGCCCGACGCGATGGCGCGGCGGCTGTTCACCGTCGCGGTCGTCGCGCTGTGCTTCCGGCCGCTGCTGTCCCTGCAACTGCCCTGGCAGCTGCTGCTGGCCGTCATGTGCTTCGTGGTGGTGCTGTCCTGCTTCACCGACATGCTGATCGCCGCGATGATCCGCGCGGAGGCCGTGCGGGCCCGGTTCGGCATCGCGCTGCGCGACGAGATCGACGCGAAGATGGCGCTGTGCGCCGCGACCAGCGCGACCGCCATGCTCATCGCGGTCGCCACGACGGCGATGGGCGAGGCCGCGCTGCTGATCTTCACGGTGCCGATCCTGGTGACGCAGTTCGCGTTCCGCCGCTACGCCGGGATCCGCGCCACCTACCTGCAGACGGTCCGGGCGCTGTCGCGCGTCACCGAGGTCGGCGGCTACGTGGAGGCGGGGCACTCGCACCGGGTGTCCAAGCTCGCGGTGGCGATGGGGCGCGAGCTCGGGATGTCGGAGGAGGAGCTGCTCGAACTGGAGTACGCCGCCCTCATGCACGACATCGGGCAGCTGTCGCTCGGCGACCCGATCCCGGGCGGCGCGACGGTGCTGGCGTCCCCGGCCGAGCAGCGCCGCATCGCCGAGCTCGGCGCCGAGGTGATCAAGCAGACCGGGGTCCTGGACCGGGTCGCGAACATCGTCCAGCTGTCGTCGCACCCCTACCGGACGGGACGCGAGCCTTCCGGCGACGCCGGGGAGCGGCCGATCCCGCCGCCGCTCGCCGGCCGCATCATCAAGGTCGCCAACGCCTACGACGACCTGGTCGGCGACTCCGCCGACCGCGACCGGGGCGCCGCCGTGCTGGAGCGGCTGCGGCTGGACTCGGCCTCCGAGTACGACCCGACGGTGGTGGAGGCGCTCAGCCGGGTCGTCGACCGGGGGCCCCGCCAGTAGCGCCCGCGGGCCGCCGCGACGGCGAGGGTGACGGCGGCGGCCGCCGTCCAGAGCAGCAGGGCGCCGAGGTGCTGGTCGTTCAGCGGTGACGCGCCCCAGCGGCGGCCGAGGTGCTCGTACCAGCCGCCGAGGACGGACCCGTCCCGCATCAGGGCGAGCCCGGCGATGGCGTGGAGCGGCAGGAGGGCGAACGGCATCAGCGTCCCGGTCGTCCCGTGGAAGTAGGCGAGCCCGACGACCAGGAAGACGACCAGGGCCAGCGAGTGCAGGGCGTGGTTGGCGAGGGACGCCCCGAACAGCGGCGACCTGGGGAACGCGTAGAGGCCGAGCAGGAGCAGCGCGGACGCGGCGGCCGGGTCCGTGAGCACCCGGACCCCCCGGCTCCCGGCGGCCGCGGCGAGCAGCGCCCCGCCCTCACCGCGCATCGCCTTCAGCGCCAGCCGGAGAGGCGCCCCGTACAGCAGCAGGACCGGTGCCACCAGGCCGACCAGGACGTGCTGGACGGCATGGACGCTGAACAGGACCATGCTGTACCGGGAGATCCCGCCGCAGGTGGCGAGCAGCACGACGAGCAGCCCGGCGGTCCAGGACAGGCTGCGCCGCCACGGCCAGTCGCGGACTCGCGCGACGCCCGTTCCGTACAGGACGGCGCCGCCGGCGACGAGCACGAGGAACAGCGGGTCGATCCACCGGTCGAGCAGGAGCGGCCCGGCCCCGGCGGGACCGGGCAGCGGGAACCCGAGCCGCAGTGCGACGACGTCCAGCGTGCCCGGCGCGACCTCCGGCGGCGGCGTGCGGGACAGCCCGGTCGCCAGCGCCGTCGTCGCGGCCATCACGAGGATCTCGACGGCGCCGAGCCGCAGGAAGGGCCGCCGGCCCCTCCCGCCGCGCAGGGCGGGGAGGGTGGCGCGGCGGTGCCACCAGCCGATCGCGCCGAGGACGGCGAGCGCGGCGGCCTTCGCGACGACCAGTGCCCCGTACCGCGACCCGAGGTGGAGACCGCCGAGCCGCACCCACGCGTTCACGGCGCCGCTGGCGGCGACGACGGCGAACGACGCCAGCGCCAGCCCGCTGTAGCGCTCGGCGACGCGGGGGAGCCGGTCGCCGACGGCCGGGGCGAGCGTGACCAGGGCGACCAGGCCGCCGACCCACAGCGCGACGCCCGCGATGTGGGCGACGAGGCTGTAGACGGCGAGGGCGTGGTTCGCGCCGCTCGCGGCGTGCCCGGTGAACAGCGGCGGCAGCATCCCGGCGAGCGCGCCCGCCAGCAGGTACCCGGCCCCGTCGACGGCGCGCGGGAGGCTCGCCGCCACCGACACGGCGACCGTGGCGGCGAGGACGAGGAACAGGGCCCGCCCCTGCGGCAGCTCGACGAGGAACGTCCGCAGCATGTCGCCGGTGACCTTGGTGACGCCCACCCCGAACAGGTCCAGGACGGTGAACACGATCAGCGCCAGCGTGCACGCCGCCCAGGCCGTCGCGGTGAGCGACGCGGCGCGCAGGCACCGTCGCGCGGCGGGCGTGCGGGGCACGAACACGGCCGCGACCAGCAGCCACCCGACCGTCAGGACGGCGGCGACGTTGCCGCCCAGCCGCGCCGTCATCAGGCCGGACTTGGTCAGTGCCCCGGCCTGGGAGAGCCCCGGCGCCGCGGTGTCGCTGAACGCGCCCCCGAGTCGCACGACCAGCGCGAGGACGACGAGCGCGATCGCTCCGGCTCCGATCGCGAGCATCGGTACGTCCGTCCGGGCCGATTCCCGCCGTTCCCCTTGGTGCATCGCCGTCGCCTCGTGTGTCGCCACGGCCGCAAATACGCACGCATCCAAGCAAAAGGTTCATTAATGTATCGGCCACACCGAATTCCGGGGGAGCGAGATGAGCGCCTCAGAGCAGGGCAACAGTTATCTGGACAAGGTCGTCGCCCAGCAGGCGGTGCTGGAGGACGACCTGAAGGCCAGGCGCTCCCCGCCGCCGCCTCCCGGGGCGCCCGGCGCGGTTCCGGCGCCGGGGCCGCTGGCCAAGCGCGACCGCGCGCTCGGCGCGGCGCCCGCCGACCGTCCCGGCCCGGGGCCGGTGGACGTGCGGATCAGCGGGTTCTGGCGGTGGAAGAACGTGCTCGTCCCGCCGAACGCGTTCGTCGTGCACACCCGGCGGGGGCGCGACGAGCCGCTGCACATCGGCCTCGGGGTGTCGTTCCGGTTCAACCCGTCCACCGACTCCTTCCTCGTGGTGCCGGGCGCGACGCAGACGATCCTGATCAACGCGTACTGCATCTGCCGGGAGCTTCAGGGCGTGCTCGTCCAGGGCTACGTCCAGTGGATCATCCAGGACTTCGGTACCGCCTACCGCAAGCTCGACTTCGGCGGCGACGACCCGATGCGGCTGGTGAACCTCCAGCTCCGCGAGCAGGCCGAGGCGGCGATCAAGGACAAGGTCGCCACGATGGGGGTGCGCGACGTCCTCAGCGACAAGCAGCCGATCATCGAGGAGCTGACGGCCCGGCTGCGCGCGGTCGCCGAGGGTGAGGACAACAGCGACCAGGGGCTCGGCCTGCGGATCGTCACGGTGCAGATCAAGGAGGCCGTGGTCAGCTCCTCGCGGCTCTGGGAGAACCTGCAGAAGCCCTACCGGGCCGAGCAGGGGCAGATCGCGCGGCTGGCCGAGCTGGAGGCCGAGGAGGCCGTCGCGCAGCGGGAGATGACCGCCGCGCGGGTCAAGGAGACGCAGCGGCTGGAGCACGAGCGCGAGCTCGCCGAGCTGCGCGCCCGCAACGAGTCGCAGCTGTTCGACACCGAGGCGGTCGAGAAGCTGCGCCGCACCCGGCGCGAGCACGACGACTCCCGCGAGTTCGCCGAGCTCCAGACCGAGACCACGCGGCACGCGCTGCGGATGGAGCGCGAGCGGCACGAGGAGGAGGCCGAGACGGGGCGGCTGCGCATCGAGCGCGACCACGAGCTGGCCCGGCTGCGCGCCGAGGGCGAGCTGGCCCTCGCCGACCTGCGGGCCCGGTCGCGGCACGAGCAGGCGCTGCTCGACCTGGAGCGGGACGCCGCCCGCGCCGCGCTGGAGAACGAGCGGACGCCCGCGGCCGTCCAGGCGCGGCTCATCGGGGCGCTGCCGGAGATCATGGCCAAGCTGCCCAAGCCGGACGAGCTGCGCACCGTCACCGTCAACGGCGGCGACCAGACCGGCGTGGCCGGCCTGGTCACGCAGCTCGCCGCCGTCGTCGGCGCGCTGCGCGCCGCTACGGAAGGGCCTGGTCCGGCGGGAAGGTGACCGGGAGGGCGGTGAGGGCCCGGTGGAACGGGCCCGGCCGCCATTCCAGGTGCTCCTCGGGGACGGCCAGCTCCACGTCGGGGATCCGGTCGAGGAGCTTCTCGATCGCGACGGACGCGATGAGCCGGGAGTGGCCCCTCGCCGGGCAGGTGTGCGGGCCGCCCGCGTAGGACAGGTGGGCGCGGTTGCCCCGGCGGTCGGCGATTCCCCGGGACGGGTCGGTGTTCGCGGCGGCGTAGCTGACCAGGACGGGCTGGTGGGCGGGCAGCCGGTACCCGTGGAAGTCGATGTCCTGGCGGGGGAACGTCGTCCCGTAGTTGGCCATCGGCGGGTCGGTCCAGAGGATCTCGTCGAGCGCGTCCTCGACGGGCAGGGCGCCGCCGGACAGGTCGCCGCCGAACCGGTCGTCGGAGAGCAGCAGCAGGATGCCGTTGGCGATGAGGTTCTGCTCCGGCTCGGTGCCGGCCCCCATCAGCAGCGTGACCTGGTGGGCCATCTCCAGGTCGTCGAGCCCGGCGGGGTGGCTCATCATCCAGGACGTCACGTCCGCGCCCGGCCTGGCGCGCTTGCTCGCCACCAGCTCGCCGGTCGCCTCCGCGAGCAGCGCGTTGCCCTGCTCGGCCGAGACGGTGTCGAAGATGGCGCTCATGCCGCGCACGAGCTTGTCGCCGATCTCGGGAGGGCAGCCGAGGATCTCGTTGAACACCAGCAGCGGCAGCGTGCGGGCGTACTGGCCGAGGAGGTCGGCCTTGCCGTCGCCGGTGAACCGGTCGATGAGGACGTCGGCGCTGCGCTCGACGTTCTCGCGCAGCGACACCGGGTCGACCCGGTCCAGGCTGTCGACGATCACCGACCGCAGGCGGGCGTGCACGGTGCCGTTGGTGAACAGGGCGTTCGGCCGCGACATCATCATCGGCAGCACCGGGCACTCGGGGCCGACCGCCTCCTCCCACACCTCGCTGCAGCGCGGGAACGTGGCAGGGTCGCGCAGGATCTCCAGGGCGGCGTCGTAGCCGAGGACGAGCGTCGCCGGCACGCCCGGCGCCAGCTCGACGGGCGCGAAGTCGCCGTGCTCGCGCATCCGCGCGTAGGCGCCCTGCGGGTCCTTGGCGAACTCCGGGCCGTACAGCGGGACGCGCTCGGGCGCGGTGCGGTCGATGGTCATGGCTGCTCCCCGTCCAGGGTGAGGAGGTGGTCGACGAGCGAGATGAGCGCCTCGGTGGACGAGGTGCGGTCACGGGCGTCGCAGCTGACGAGCGGGGTCGACGGCGTCAGGTCGAGGGCCTCGCGGACCTCGGCCTCGGGGAAGCGCGGCGCCCCCTCGAAGTGGTTGACGGCGACCGCGTACGGCAGGCCCTGCTTCTCCACGATGTCCATGACGGCGAACGACTCCTGGAGGCGGGCGGTGTCCACCAGGATCAGCGCGCCGAGGGCGCCGCGCGCGAGGTCGTCCCACAGCCGGGTGAAGCGCTGCTGCCCCGGCGCCCCGAACAGGTACAGCACGAGGTCGTCGCTGAGGGTGAGGCGGCCGAAGTCCATCGCGACGGTCGTGGTCGTCTTGTCCTTGATGCCGGCGAGGTCGTCCACGGACGCCCCGGCCTGCGTCATCCGCTCCTCGGTCCGCAGCGGGCGGATCTCCGAGAGCGTCCCGACGTAGGTGGTCTTGCCGACGGCGAAGTGCCCCACGATGAGGATCTTCACGGCGGTCCGGACGCTCTCGCGCAGGTAGGGGGTGTCAGAGGCGAGCGCGGAGTCCATCGAGCACCTCCTGAAGGAGCCGGGCCTTGGACTGCTGGGCGGCGGGCGCGGCGGCCCGGGTGGTGAGGTGCCCGCTGTCGACGAGGTCGGACAGCAGCACCTTGGTGAGCCCGACGGGCAGGCTCAGATGACCGGAGATCTCGACGACCGACAGCGCGCCGCCGCGGCACAGCTCGACGATGCGCGCCTTCTCCGGGGACAGGCCGGTGCGCGGCAGGTCGCCGGTCGCGGTCACGAGGGTGACGAGGTCGAACACGTTGCGGGTGGGGTGGGCCCGCCCGCCGGTGACGACGTGCGGGCGGACCAGCGCCCGCCTGCTGCGGCGCGGGGTCATGCGGGACGGCCCGCGCCCGGCCGCGGCGGGGTGGTCAACTCCTTGCCCAGCCGCTGCACGAGTTCCTGGAGCCGGAACGACACGGTCTCCATGTCGACGTGCTGCGTCGCCGACACCGCCAGGTAGGCGCCGGGGCCGGCGGCGACGAGGAAGACGTACCCGTCGTCGAACTCGTTCACCGTCTGCCGCCAGGTCGTGCCGGAGTCCCCGCAGAACTCGGCGGTGCTGCGGGCGAGCGACTGCAGGCCCGCCATGCCCGCGGCCTGCCGCTCCGCCTCGTCCCGGCCGATCCGTTCGGAGTGCGCCATGAGCAGCCCGTCGGCCGACAGCAGGATCGCGTAGCGCGTCTCCGGCATGCGCAGCGCGTCGTCCAGCATCCAGCCGAGCCGGTTCGTACCGTCGTCCATCGCGCCGTTCCATCCCTCGTTCATGGCCGCAGGTCCTTGCTCTCGATGCCGGGGCCCTCGCCGTCGGACGGCGTCGAGGCGCGGCCGGACCGCGTCCCGCGCTGCCAGGCGCCGAGGCCGGCGGCGGTCTCCCGGGCCGGCCTGAGCGGCGGGGGCTGCGCCCCCGCGTCCGGCGCGGCGGGCGGCTCCTCGTCCTCGGCGGGACGTTCGGCGACCGCCACGCGGGTGCGCTTGGGCAGCCCGCCCGGGGTGGCGGGGACGTCCGCCGCGGCGGCGGGCGCGGGGCTCTCCACGGCCGGACGGGACGCGGCGGACGGGTCGGGTGCCCGCTCGCCCGGGACGTCGGTGAGCAGGGCGGACGGCACGAACACGACGGCCCGCACGCCGCCGTAGGGGGAGCGGGTGTCGACCGACACCCGGAAGCCGTACCGCGCGGCGAGGACGCCCGCCACCGCGAACCCGACGCGGGGCGGGTCGCCGAGCCGGTGGATGTCGACCGAGGCGTCGCCGGACAGCAGATCGGCGGCGCGCTGCAGCTCCTCGGCGTCCATCGCGACCCCGGCGTCGTCGATCATGATCGCGACGCCGTTGTGCGTGGACTGGAAGTTGACCTCGACGGTGGTGTCGGGGCGCGAGTGCCGCGCCGCGTTGTCCAGCAGCTCGGCCAGGGTCAGCACGATCGGCTCCACGGCCCGGCTGGTCACCGCGGTGTTCACCGGTCCCTGCATGTTGACCCGCAGGTAGTCGCGGATGCGGGAGGTCGCGCCGCGCACCACGTCGCTCATCGACGACGCCGAGCGCTGCTGGCCCGGCCACGACCCGCACAGCACGGCGGTGGCCTGGGCGCGCCGCCCGAGCTGGGCGTTCATGTGGTCGACGCGGAGCAGGCCCTCCAGCACGTCCGGGTCGTCGTGGCGCTCCTGCATGTCGGAGATGGCGAGCTGCTGCTCGTTGGCGAGGCTCTGGACGGCGCGCATCATCGCCCGCAGCGTCGACTTGGCCGACAGGTCGGCCCGCTCCCGGACGCGCGCGGCGGACCCGGCGAACAGCTCGGTGACGGTCCGCAGCGCCTGCCCGTAGGCGGGCGCCTCGCGTTCCAGGTCGTGCAGCGGACCGGTGACGCGCACGCCGGGGTTGTGCAGGGACTCCATGAGCTCGGGCAGCCGGACGTCCGCGAGATGCCGCAGCTCCTTCTCGCGCAGGTCGAGCCCGCGGGCCAGGACGGCGTTCTGCGCGCGCAGGTCGCCGGTCTCCCGCCGCTGGCGTACCAGCAGGGCGGCGGCCGCGATGCCGGCGCCCGCCACGACGACGAACGCCGCCGCCAAGAGGAATTGCTCCATCAGATCCTCGGTGCAGGGTCTTCGGCGAGGTCGGCCGGGCCGGGGTGCTCGGGCACCCGGCGGACCGCCTCATGGCTGGTGGGGGACGGCGCGGATACGCCGCGGTTTCGGCACCGTAGGACGGGTGAGCGGGGGCGCGCTTGTGGTCGCGCGCAGAGAACTTGCCGCCGGGCGCATTGCAAGATCACCCACCGTCTGAATCACGTTACTTTCCGATGGATTCGCCTGATTCATTGGCGGCGGCCGTACTACGCTCGCCCGCAAGTGATCTAGGGCGGCGGGGGGCGGAGGAGCCTGCGGTGGACGACGTGCTCGGCGGGCCGCCCGGGCCGCGCGGCGCCGAGTACCGGCTCGTGCTGTACCTGTCGGACCAGGCGGACTACGTCCGCACCCCGGGGCAGGCGCGCCGCGACCGCGGCTACCGGTTCCTGCTCCCGCTGCACGGCGAGATGCTCATGGTGCAGGACGGCCGCGAGGCGCGGCTGCGTCCGGGCACCGGCGGCCTCATCGCGCCCGCGGCGCCGTTCCGGGTCGTCCAGCCGCGCCCGGCCCGCGCGCTGGTCATGACCATCCCGGCGCGCGAGATGGACGGCCGGCTGTGCGGTCCGGCCCTCCCGGTGACCGGCCTCGACCTGTCCGCCGGCCTCGGCCGCGTCGTCGCCGACATGGTGCGGGCCGTCGGCGAGGAGCGGCGCAGCCTCAGCGGGCCGCAGTTCGACGCCGCCTGCGAACGGATCACCGAGCTGCTGTGCCTGCTGCTCGCCGGGGACGAGCGACCGCCCGCGCCCGGCCACCTCGCCGAGGTGGAGGCGGTCGTGCGCCGCTACGTCCGCGAGCACGCCACCGACCCCGGGCTCACCGGCGCCGCGATGGCGCAGGACCTCGGCTGGTCGCTGCGGCAGGTGCAGCTCGCGCTCCAGCGCGCCGGGACCACGCCCCGCGAGCTGATCCGCGAGGAGCGGCTCCGGCTCGTCCGCGACCGGCTGCGCAACCCCCTCGACCGGAACGTCACCATCACCGACCTCGCGCACGCCACAGGGTTCTCCTCCGCCAGCGCGCTCAGCCACGCGTTCCGGCAGCGCTTCGGCGTCAGCCCGCGCGAGCTGCGCCGGCACGGCGCGTCCACCTGACCGCCTGCCCCGGCGACCGGGTACAGGCGATCCGGCACGGATTTCCACTCTGCCCGGACCCATCCCGGGTTACGATGCGGCGGAGATCAGCGGACGGGGCGTAGACGGTCAGGAGCGCGCTCGTGGACCTCGGCCCCCACCACCTCAGGATGATCGAGGCGATCGCCGCGACCGGCAGCATCAGCAAGGCGGCCGCGCGGCTCGGTCTCACCCAGCCCGCCGTCAGCACCATGCTGCGCCGGGTCGAGGGCCACCTCGGCGTGCAGCTGTTCGTCCGCTCCCCGGAGGGCGTCAGGCCGACGCCGGTCGGCGCCGAGGTCGCCACCCGCGCCCGGGCCGCGCTGGCCGGCATCGACGACCTGAACGCCGCGCTCGCGCACCGGCTCAGCGAGCCCGCGGCCATGCCGCTGCTGCGGGTCGGGGTGCAGGCGTGCCCGGCGCTCACGCGGCTCAGCGACCATCTCGGCTCCCTGTCCCCGGAGTCGCGGCTGCATCTGCGCGTCGACCCCGGCGGGGGGCGCATCCCCGCGCTGCTCGGCTCCGGCACCCTCGACATCGGGCTGTTCCAGGAGCCCGTCGGCCATCCGCCGCGGCCGAGCGACGGCCTGGAGCGGCTCGTGCTCGTCGAGTGCGAGCCGGCGCTCGTCGGGATGTCCTGCTCCAGCCCGCTCGCCGCCGGCGCGACCGTCGACCTGGCCGACCTCGCCGACCACGACTGGATCGACGACCCGCTCGACGACGGCCCCTGGCCCGCGTACCTGCGCGGCGCGTGCGCCGAGGCGGGGTTCCGGCCGCAGGTCAGGTACTGGGCGACGGACTGGCAGATCTCGGCCTCGCTCATCCGGTCCGGGCGCGCCGTCGGCATCTACCAGCCGACCGCCGCCCCCCGCGACGGGGTCGCGTTCCGCCGGATCACCGGTGACCCGCTCGGCCAGCGGGTCGTCCTGATGTGGCGGCCCGAGGCCGGGCGGGCGGCGGCCCGGCTGCGCGGCGTCTTCGACGACGTCTACCTGGACCTCGTCCGGGCCCAGCGCGTCTACGGCGACTGGTGGGACGAGCATCCCGAGGCGCACCCGGCGCTGCCCGTCCCCGCAGGCCCGGCGGCGGGCGCGGGGACGGGCGCCGGTGCGGGTCCCGGGGAGGGGGGCGGTTCCCGGAACCCGCGGGAGGGCGGCTAGTGGCCGCCCTGGCGGCGGCGCCGCACGAGGGCGGCACCCGCGGCGGTCACCGCGCCGCCCGCACCCAGTGCCAGCAGAGCGGGCGCCGGGCCCCTGTCCGGCGCCGGATCGCTGACGCCGGTCGCGGGCGAGAAGCCGCCGAGCCTCCCGGACCGCTGGTAGGCGGTGCCCGGAAGTTTGTCGGCGTACCGGGAGCGCACGAGCCTCCGGTACGCCGCCACCGTGACGCCGGACCTGCCGACCGACGACGCGGCGGTGTCGTTGAGCGCGGTGACCCGGCCGTCCTTCAGCCGGTACCACGCGTGGATCTGCGGCTCGGTGAACACCGTGCCGCCCTGCGCCCGCGCCGGGTAGACCGCCTCCTGCGACCCGGAGATGACATTCATGACCTGCCAGCTCGCACCGGTCCTGGTCAGCCACACCGTCGCGTGCTGCCCGCTCGCCGACGCCGCGCCGACCGCCATGTAGGCGAAGGTCGCGACGGGCGCGCCGCCGTCCCCCTTCACGAACGCCGGGTTCAGCGAGTGGACGCGCTGGACGGCCCCTTCCAGTCGCGGGGCCTTGGCCTGCGCGGCGGCCTTGGGCACGGCCTGGTTCACCAGCTGCCCGCGCTGGTGCTGGTCGAGGTGGACGAAGAACTCGCCGAGGCGCTGCTGCGCGGCGGGGGACGAGGCGGCCTTCGCGGCGGCGGCCTCGTCGGAGGACGGACCGGCGGCCGGCGCCGCGGTGCCGCCCATCAGGACCGTCCCGCCGATCAGGGCTCCGGCCGCGACTCTCGCAGTCGTGCGCATGTCAGCCTCCGATCCTGGACAGGGCCTCGCCCCAGCGGAACTGGTAGTTGTTGACGTAGCTGCTGTAGGCCATCTCCCCGTACCGGGGGCTGGACGGCCACGGGTCGCCGTAGGAGACCGTCTGGCCGGAGTAGCCGTAGATGACCTGGGCGTGGCCGCCGCCGGCCGTCCAGTAGATGCCGGTGAGGATCGGCCGCTGCCCGTTGATCTCGGCCGTGACCGACTGGTAGGACAGGGGGCCGCTGACCTGGCCGGGGGACACGCCGAGCGCCTGGAACGCGCGCTGGTCGTACTCCAGGTAGCCGGCCTGGTTCGGGCAGGAGGTGCCGCGCGGGTAGCCGCGTCCGAGGGCGCAGAAGTCGTTCTGGCTGACGTTGCCCTTGCCGAAGAACTTGGCGATCGTCAGGCCGCTGGCGACCCAGCACCACTGGTCCTGCTGCTGCACCTGCTGCGTGATCGGCAGGTCCTGCGCCGAGGCGACGCCGGTGGACGCCGCGAGGGTGGCGGCCGCCACCCCGGCGAGTCCGGCCGCGAGCCGCCGGCGTGCCCGGGCGGGTCGGGTACGCGTTCTCATGCGCTTCCGCCTATTCTCCCGGCGAAGGTCGTACCGCCTCTCGCGGAGGAGCGGAGCGATGCCCGTCCGGTGCCGGGGGAGAGTCCGGGCGGGGAGGCCGCGAGAGGCCGGAGGAACGCGATAAAAGTCTCATTCGCGGTCCGAGCCGGGTAATGCCAGCAGGCCATAACAAACGGGTATGACCCCGGTGAACTCGGCTTTTCTCCCCCAAAGGCGGGCTGCGCCTAGGCGCGGGCGGCGGTTCTCCCGCGGCCGACGTGCTCCGTCTCCGCTCCCGGATCCGGTTCCGGCTCCGCGGACGGGAGGGCGACGGTGACGGTGAGTCCGCCTTCCGGGCGGGGCGCGGCGGTCACGGTGCCGTTGTGGGCGCGGACGATGGACTGGACGATGGAGAGGCCGAGACCGGCGCCCTTCGCGGTGACGACGCGGTCGCTGTCGAGCCGGCGGAAGGGCTCGAAGAGGGCCGGGATCTCGTAGGGCGGGACGGCGGGGCCGGAGTTGGCGACCTCCAGGACGGCGCGGCCGCCCTCGGTGCGGCAGGAGACGGAGACCCACCCGGAGTCGGTGTTGTGGCGCAGGCCGTTCTCCAGCAGGTTCTGCACGACGCGTTCCAGCAGGAGCGCGTCGCCCGCCGTCATGGCCTCGGCGCTGTCGGTCTCGACGGTGATGCCGGAGCCGTCGGCTTCGAGCGCCGTCTGGGCGGCGACGTGCGCGACGACGTCCGCCAGGTCCACCGGGGCCCGGGTGGTGATCTCGTTCTCCGAGCGGGCGAGCAGCAGCAGGCCGGTGATGAGGCGCTCGTGCCGCACGTTGATCTGCAGGAGGGTCTCGCCGAGCTGCCGGACGTCCGGGGACGCCGACTCGCGGTGCATCGCCACCTCGACCAGCGCGCGGCCGAGGGTGAGCGGGGTGCGCAGCTCGTGGGAGGCGCTCGCGACGAAGCGGCGCTGACCGTCGAAGGAGCGGTCGAGGCGCTCGACCATCGCGTCGAAGGTGTCGGCGAGCTCCTTGACCTCGTCGCGCGGGCCCCGCAGGGCGATGCGCTCGTGCAGGCCGCGGTCGGCCGCGGGGGAGCCGGCGATGCGGCGGGCCGTCTCGGTGACGCGGTGCAGCGGGGACAGGACCTGGCCCGCGATGAGCCAGCCGAAGCCCGCCGCGGCGCCCCCGACGACCAGCAGCGCGATCGACCCCTGGGTGACCAGCGAGGTGACGGCGGCGTCGTGCAGCTCCTCGCGCTGGTCGCGCATCCAGCGGTCGGCGTCGGCCATCGCCCTGGCCTCCTGCGCGACCTCCTGCCTGGTCTCCTGCCTGGTCCCCTGCGCGGCCCCGGCCGGCGGCGAGGTGCCGGGGGCCGTGTTGAGCCGGGTCGCGAGCACCTTCGTTCCGGACCGCGAGAGCTGCTGGTCGAACAGGGCGTAGGTCGCGCCGAGCAGCACCACGCCGGCGACGAGGAACAGGCCGCCGTAGGTGAGGGTGAGCCGGGCGCGCAGCGACAGCCTCATGGAATCCGGTACCCCGCTCCCTTGACGGTCTCGACGACGGGCGGGTCGGCGAGCTTGCGGCGCAGCTTGAGGACGGTCAGGCGGACGGCGCCGGTGAACGGGTCGGCGTGCTCGTCCCACGCCTTCTCCAGGAGCTGCTCGGCGGACACGACGGCGCCCTCGGCGCGCAGCAGCTCGGCGAGGACGGCGAACTCCTTGCGCGCGAGCGGCACGTAGCGCCCGTCCCGGAACACCTCGCGGCGCGCCGGGTCCAGGGTGATGCCGGCGCGGTGCAGCCTCGGCGGCGCGGCCGGGCGGCAGCGGCGGCCGAGCGCCTGGACGCGGGCAGCGAGCTCGGGGAACGCGAACGGCTTGGTCAGGTAGTCGTCGGCGCCGAGGCCGAGCCCGTCGACGCGGTCGGTGACCTCCGCGGCGGCGGTGAGCATCAGGATCCGGGCCGCGCTCCCGCCCCGGACGATCTCGCGGCACACGTCGTCGCCGTGGACGAGCGGCAGGTCGCGGTCCAGCACGACCACGTCGTAGTCGTTGACGGTGACCCGCTCCAGGGCGGCCGCGCCGTCATGGGCCAGGTCGACGGCGTGCGCGCCGTCGCGAAGCCACTCGGCGATCGCGTCGGCCAGGAGCCGCTCGTCCTCTGCCACCAGCACTCTCATGAAGCCTCCTCCGAAGGACGATGGTGCCGGAGGCCGTGTTTCGTTTCCGTTAGTGATCGTCTCCGGCGCGAAAACGCCCGAGGGCGGAAACACGGGGGAAACGCCCCGCCGGGTTGCATCGCTCCTCGCCGGCCGGAACCGCTCCGGCCGGACGAGGAGGAGACATGCGACTGAGGATCCTGGCCGTGCTGCCGCTCGCGCTGGCGCTGACCCTGACCGGGTGCGGCTCGGACGACAAGGACGACACCGTGGCCTCGGCGAACGGGGGCGCCAAGCAGGGCGGCGCCAAGCAGGGCGGCGAGCAGCTCAGCCCGGAGGAGCGCGGCGTCAAGTTCGCCCAGTGCATGCGCGAGCACGGCGTCGACATGGAGGACCCGAAGCCCGGCGGGGGCATCCGGATCCAGTCCAAGGGCGACAAGGGCGCCATGGACAAGGCCATGGAGGCGTGCCGGCAGTACAACCCCATGGCCGACCGCACGGGCGCGCCCGATCCGAAGATGCAGGAGCGGGCGCGCGAGTTCGCCGCGTGCATGCGCAAGAACGGCGTGGAGAAGTTCCCGGACCCCGACCCGAACCAGCCCGGCATCCGGATCGACAAGAACACGGTCGGCGACGACCCGGACCTGGAGACCGCGCAGCAGGCGTGCGAGAAGGTCCTGCAGGGCGGCAGGAAGTGATGGAGGAGACCATCGCGGAACGCGCGCCGGCCGAGCGGGAGGGCCGCCGCGCCCGCCGCGGCCGGCCGCGCCTGAGGATCGCTCTGGCCGTCGCCGCCGTCGTCGCGGCGGGGGGCGCCGCCACCGTGGCGGTGCTCGCCGCCGGCGGGGACCGGGGCGGCGGGCGGGCCGCGGCCCTGCCGCCCGGCACGGCGAAGGTGGCCCGGGAGACGCTGAGCGACACCCAGACCGAGGACGGTCGGCTCGGCTACGGCCCGACCCTGAACGCGACGAGCCAGGCCCGAGGCACGATCACTTGGCTGCCCGAGAGCGGGGACGAGGTCACCCGCGGCCGCCGGCTGTACGAGCTCGACGGCGATCCCGTCGTGCTGATGTACGGGTCCAAGCCGTCCTACCGGCCGCTGCGGATCGGGACCGAGGGGTCCGACGTGAAGCGGTTCGAGCAGAACCTCAGCGCGCTCGGCTACGACGGCTTCACCGTGGACGACGAGTACACCTCGGGCACCGCCGAGGCGGTTCAGGAGTGGCAGGACGACATCGGCGCGCCGCAGACCGGGACCGTCGACGTCGGGCGGGTCGCGTACGCGGGCGGGCCCGTCCGGATCGAGACCGTCACGGCCAACCCGGGCGAGCCGGCCGCGCCCGGCAAGAAGATCCTCGGCTACACCGGGACCACGCAGGCCGTCACGGTCGAGCTGGACACCGCCGACCAGCGGCTGGCGAAGAAGGGCGCCCGGGTGGAGGTGACCCTGCCGGAGGGCCGGCCGGTCACGGCCGAGATCGACGAGGTCACGACCGTGATCGAGCCGGGCGAGCAGGGCGAGGACCCGGCGACGAAGGTGGAGGTCACGATCTGGCTCGACTCCGCCGCGGCCCGGAAGGCCGCGGCCCGCTACGCGCTCGCCTCGGCCGACGTCCGGTTCACCGCGGGCAGGCGCGAGAACGTCCTGACGGTGCCGGTGTCCGCGCTGGTCGCGCTGCGGGAGGGCGGCTTCGGCGTGGAGGTCGTCAAGGGCGGGGCGTCGTCCTACGTCCCGGTCGAGACCGGGCTGTTCGCCGACGGGAAGGTCGAGGTCTCCGGGCCGGGGATCGCCGAAGGCGCGCTCGTGGGGGTACCGAAATGATCACACTGCGGGGCGTGAGGAAGTCCTATCCGGGCGGAGTGCACGCGCTCGCCGGAGTGTCGCTGCACGTCGACGCGGGCGAGCTGGTCGCGATCGTCGGCCCGTCCGGTTCCGGCAAGACGACCATGCTCAACATGCTCGGCACCCTGGACCGCCCCACCTCGGGCGAGATCCGCATCGACGGCCACGACGTGGGGCGGCTCGCGGACGCGCGGCTGTCGGCGCTGCGCGCGAGCCGCATCGGGTTCGTCTTCCAGCACTTCCACCTGGCGGCCGGGACACGGGCGATCGACAACGTCGCGGACGGCCTGCTGTACTCCGGGCTGCGCCCGGCGGCGCGGCGGCGGCGGGCCGCGGCGGCGCTGGAGCGGGTCGGGCTCGGCCACCGGCTGGGCCACGAGCCGCACGAGCTGTCCGGCGGGGAGCGGCAGCGGGTCGCGATCGCGCGGGCGGTCGCCGGGGAGCCCGCGCTGCTGCTCGCGGACGAGCCGACCGGCGCGCTGGACTCGGTGTCCGGCGAGGGGGTGATGGGGCTGCTGCGCGAGCTGCACGCCGCCGGCACCACCGTCGTGATCATCACACACGACCGGGAGATCGCGGCGGCCCTGCCCCGCCGCGTCCGGATGCGCGACGGCCGGGTGGTGGACGACTCCGCGGTGGACGGTTCGCCGGGCGGCGGCCCGCGCGTGGCGGAGGCGGCGCGATGACGGCGGGGACGCTGCAGCCGGCCCGGCTGTGGCCGGGCGACGTGCTCAGGGTCGGCGCGGTCGGCCTGCGGACCCGGCCGATGCGGGCGTTCCTGTCCGCGCTCGGCATCGCGATCGGGATCGCCGCGATGGTCGCGGTCGTCGGGGTGTCCTCCTCCTCCCGCGCCGACCTCGACCGGGCCCTCGCGGCGCTCGGCACCAACCTGCTGACCGTCTCGCCCGGAAGCACCCTGACCGGCGAGAAGGCGCAGCTGCCCCTGGAGTCGGAGGCCATGGTGGCGCGGATCGCCCCGGTCCGGGAGGTGTCGGCGACCGGCCTGCTGGACGGCGCGAAGGTCTACCGGACGGGCAAGATCCCCGAGACGGAGACCAACGGGATCTCGGCGTACGCGACCCGCACCGACCTGCGCGCCGCGACGGGGGCGCGGCTGCGCGGCGGCGTGTGGCTGAACGCCGCGACCGGCGGCTTCCCCGCGACGGTCCTCGGCTCGACCGCCGCGCGGCGGCTCGGGATCGGGCACGCGGCCCCGGACGTCCAGGTGCTGATCGGCGGCCGCTGGTTCACCGTGATCGGCATCCTGGAGCCGGCGGAGCTGGCCCCCGAGCTGGACAGCGCCGCGCTGGTCGGCTGGGCCGCGGCGCAGTCCCGGCTCGGCTTCGACGGCCATCCGACGACGATCTACACCCGGTCGGCGGAGGCGAGCGTCGAGGACGTCCGGGACGTGCTGGCCGCGACCGCCGCCCCGCAGGCGCCGAACGAGGTGGAGGTGTCGCGGCCCTCGGACGCCCTGGCGGCCAAGAAGGCGGCGGGAGAGGCGTTCACCGGGCTGCTGCTCGGCCTCGGCGCGGTCGCGCTGCTGGTCGGCGGCGTGGGGGTCGCCAACACCATGGTCATCTCGGTGCTGGAGCGGCGGTCGGAGATCGGGTTGCGCCGCTCCCTCGGCGCGACCCGCGGCCAGATCCGCACGCAGTTCCTCGCCGAGTCGCTGCTGCTGTCGGCGCTCGGCGGCGTCGCCGGGGCGGCCGTCGGCGCGCTGGTCACCGCCGGCTACGCCGTCTCCCAGGGGTGGCCGGTCGTCATCCCCGCGTGGGCGGTGCTCGGCGGCGTCGCCGCGACCCTGCTCATCGGCGCGGTCGCCGGCCTGTACCCGGCGATCCGGGCGTCCCGCCTCAGTCCCACCGAGGCGCTCGCCGCGACCTGATCGGTACGAACGCGGATGGACCGGACGGGACGGGTGTGCATGGACCGGGCGGGACGGGTGAGATCTCAGCCATGGCTTCAACGGAGACCGAGCCCGTCACGATCGTGTTCACCTGGGACGTCAAGCCCGGCCGGGAACGCGACTTCGAGGAGTGGGCGGCGGGGCTCCACGAGGTCGCGACCCGGTACGCCGGCCACATGGGCGCCACCTGGCTGCGCGCGGAGGGGTCGCGGCACCGGTACTACACGGTCGTGAACTTCGCCGACCAGGAGCGGCTGGAGGGGTGGCTGAACTCCGACGAGCGCGCGGAGTGGATCGAGCGGGTCAGCGGGATCGCCGATGAGCACTGGCAGAACACCACCGGGCTGGAGACGTGGTTCAACCTGCCCGGCGAGTCCGTGCCGCCGCCCTCCAAGCTCAAGATGATCGTGGTCACCTTCTGCGCGGTGTACCCGCTCAGCCTGCTCCTGCAGGCGTTCGTCACGCCGCTGACGAACGGGTGGCCGCTGCCGTTGCGGGCGCTGACGTTCCCGGTCATCGTGATCCCGCTGCTCACCGTGCTCGTGATGCCCGGGCTCAGCCGGGTGTTCCGGCGCTGGCTCTACCCGATCGGGCGGAGGCACCGGCCGGCCAGGCCCGGCCGATGATCACGCCAGCAGGTCCCGGAGTTCGCGGACGGCCTCGCGGAGCCGGTCGGCGAACTCCAGCATCGCGTCCGCGACCGGCCGCGGGGTGCTCAGGTAGACGTTGAAGCGGTCGGGAAGCAGGACGTAGGCGACGCCGATGCACTGCTCGCTGGTCGAGCCGAACCCGAAGTAGCGGATGTTGACCGACGGCGCGGAGCTGGTGCTCAGGTAGTCGTCCCGCATGACGAGCCACCCGGGGGACTCGAACAGCGGGAGCGGCTCGGTGACGCCCAGCTCGGCGCCGCGCCGTTTCTGGATGAGCTGGAGCTCCCAGAGGTGCTGCTCGGGCGCCTGGCCCGCCTGGCATTCCCTGGCCCGCCGGACGTGGGCGTCGGCGGCGGCGCGGAAGGCGTCCCGGCGCGGCGCGGCCCCGGCCGCCGGGTCGTCCATGGCGTCGACGAAGCGGAGCACCTCGGGGGTGACGACCCGCATCGCCTCGGTGCGCCCGTTCCGGTACTGGCGGGTGGCGATCGACTCGTAGGTGGCGCCGACGCGGCCCTTCGCGCGCTTGTGGGCGAGCTGGTAGGCCATCTGGACGAACGCGTCCGGCGACATCTTCAGCCGCTTGATGTGGTCGGTGCCGAAGTCGTCGAACGACACGGTCGCGGTGGCCGTGGCCGCCCCATAGCCGGCGAAGGCCGCCGCGGCGTCGCCGATGTCGCGCCGCAGGGCGTCGTCCAGGGTGAACTCGATCGCCTCGACGACCGGGAGCCCCTGCGACCGTGCGCCCGACCGCTGCGACGGCTTCTCCGGGGGTTCGCCCAGCAGCGCGTCGACGAAGCTGAGGATCGTCGTGCCGTCCAGGCCGCAGTGCTCCACGTTGATGCCCGC
This sequence comes from Actinomadura sp. NPDC023710, assembly GCF_040639875.1. Taxonomy (NCBI): domain Bacteria; kingdom Bacillati; phylum Actinomycetota; class Actinomycetes; order Streptosporangiales; family Thermomonosporaceae; genus Actinomadura; species Actinomadura sp. NPDC023710. The sequence continues at coordinate 91,721 of NZ_JBFAGB010000027.1, read as the reverse complement.
GGTGCCGTCCCCGAACACGACGAAGGAGACGGCCTTGTCGAACCAGCGGTTGGCGCTGTCGCCGTGGAGCAGGTGGTCGCAGGCGTCGAGGGCGTTCTCGGGGACGAGGTCCTCCAGGCACACGCAGAACAGCGCGGTCTCGATGTCGTCGAGCGCCTTGGTGTTGCCGAGGGCCAGCAGCGCCTCCCGGCTCGCCGCCCACTCGGCGCGGGCCTTGGTGGTGAGGTGCCCGGCGGACGGCTCCGGCGCGGCCTCCGCCTTCATGACGGCGGCCAGGCCCGCCCGCAGCTCCTCCAGCGTGTGGGGGTGGCCGTCGGGACCCAGCACGTCCATCCGGATCATGTTGCCGCGGAACAGCACCACGATGTGGCGGGCGTCCGACGGGCCCGGCCACTCGGCGGTATAGGGGGCGCGGACGGTGTCCTGCTCGGCGCCGGGGATGCGGGTCGTGGAGAACAGGTACCGGTTCTGCGCCATCGACAGCGGCCGGCCGCGCTGCACGACGGGCGGGATCTCCTCCCGGTCGAGCCGCAGCTTGTAGTCCAGCGCCCCGGCGATGAGCCCGGCCGCGCGCTCGACCTGCCCCTGCGGTGACTCCTTGAACAGGAAGAAGAAGTTGGCGTTCAGCGCGATCCGGTCGCGGCGGCCGAGGTAGCGGTAGGGCCAGAACGTGTCCAGCCAGCTTTCCACCCCCTCGCTCGCGTCGTAGCGCTCCAGCGCCGCCTGCAGCGTGCGTCCCGGTCCGTCCGGGCGGGCGAACGAGGCCAGCGCCGACTCCGTCCGGGCCCGCTCGTCCGCGGTCAGCAGCGGCCCGCACCATTCGAGGAACCGCTCGCAGGTCGCGTCGAGCGTGGGCAGCGGCACCCGCGGCAGGCGCTCCTCGTTGCCGAAGGTGCGGGACGACAGTTCTTCGCCGGCGTTCACATCGATCCTCTTGTTCTGTTCGTTCCCTGCGGCGGTCGCTTCTCCGCGACCGGCCGGAAGAAATCAGTCGCGTGGACGGGAGACGTAGAGCTGCGCGTAGAACCAGCCGCCGGCCTCCAGGCCGCTCGGGTCGGCGCCGACCTCGGCGAGCCTGTCCAGGACGAGCGCCTGCTCCTGCGGCGTCGCGAACCGCCGCTGCCGGAACAGGCCGTCGTGGCGGACGGTGGTGTATCCGGCGGTCGCGAGCACCTCGGCGATCGGGTCGAACGGGAACATGCGCAGCACGAAGTGCGCCATCCACGGCCTGCGCTCCCCGTGCGCCTCGACGACGCGGGAGAGGGTGCGCTCGGTGACGTATCCGAGGCACCCCGTCGAGATGACCAGGTCCGTTCCGGCGAGCTGGGCGCGCTGCTCGGCGGTCGGCTCGCCGCTCTCCAGATCCGCGTGGACGGCGCCGTCGAGGAAGCCGGCTTCGAGCGCGTAGGAAAGGGCGTTGTCGGAGGCGTCCAGGCCGAGGAAACGCAGGCGGCTCGTCGCTTCACGGGAACGGACCAACTCCCGGTCTCGGGCCAGAAGCCTGGCGCGGGTGTATCCGAGGGCGTCGGGACCGCCGTAGCGATCGTACAGGTCCGCCATCGTCACGCCGTATTTCAGCAGAGCCGCATTGATGCCGTAGGAGCAGCCGATATCGAGAACGGTGGGGACCGGGACGCCGCGCGCCTCCCGGTATTCGGCGATGATCCGATGGAACTGCGGTTTGGCCAGTTCCGGGATGTCGTAGTGGAGTTCGCGCAGCGTGCCGAAGTAGGCGCGGGGATCGGGGCTGGTGTAGATGTGGTCGAGCGAGATCTTCCCTGTGGCGTCCGTGCTCACGGTCCGTGCCTCCTAGTCCAGCAGCCGGTCGACCCGGACGGCGCGCCCCTCCGCCGCCAGGTGCTCGGGCAGGACGCGGCCGAAGAGCTGCCTCGTGCGCGCGACGCTGCCGATGACCCCCGGGCGCTCGCTGTAGGCGAGGATCGCCGTGTGCCGCGCCGTGTTCCCCCGGACCGCGGCGACCCGGTGCAGCGAGTACCGTCCCTTGAACAGCTGCAGGTCACCGGGGCGAAGCGTGAGCCGGCGGACGAGGTCGCCGCCGTGCCCGGTCAGCACGCGGCGCACGTCGCCGAAGTTCTCCGCCTCCGCCGACCTGATGTTCGGGCAGTACTCGAAGACGCCCCCGTCCTCGGGCTCCCGCGTCAGCAGGCTGACCGTGAACTCGTTGGTGTCGAAGTGCCAGGGATGCTCCATTCCCGGGTTGACGACGTTGAGGACGAGCCCCGACAGCGGGTCGGCCAGTTCGTGCACCCGGGGCAGCCCGAAGCAGGCCGCCACGAACCGCTGGAAGTGCCCGCTCGCGTAGAGCCGGTGGACGACGGAGTCCGCGGGGATGTGGTCGCGGGCGACGAACGCGTTGCCCCGCTCGACGGTGATGCGCCCCGGATGGTCCGGCGGCAATGGCGTGCTCACGTCGATGTTGTAGGCGTTCACCGTTTCGACGTCGTAATGCGCGTGCGGAGCGATCGCCTCGCATTCCGCGCGCAGCAGGTCCCGCAATGCCGGGTGAATGAAGTCGGGCAGCACGCAGCAGCCCGTTTTCGCCAGTTCCCGCCTGGTCCGGGAAACGAGGACGTCCCATCCCGCGCCGCCCGGCGCGGCCAGCGGATAGCGCTCCGTGTCGACGACCCCCGCGAGAGCCTCCGCTGCGCCCATGAAGATCCTTTCGCGGTCGGCGAACCCCAACGGGTTGTAGCACATTCCTTCCGTGAATTCCCGGCCGCGCTTTTCCTCCGCGCTTTGTCATGGAATGATAAGCGCGGCCCGTGACCTGTGGCTTCGAACGCTCCCGGGCCCGGGGGCGCGCCGCGGGCGGTGTGTCCCATCTCACCGGGCCGTCCCGGGGGCCGGGTCCGGCTCACGGATGTGGCGGTCGTGCGGACTTTCCGCGAACCTTTCCTCACACGGTGGCGTCACCGTCCTGTGAAGCATGATCCGAAGAACGGCGGGAGCGCGGGATGGACTGGCGGCTGACGGGGTTCACCGAGGAGCGTGAACTCGGACGGGGTGCGCAGGGACGGGTCGTCCTGGCCCGCCACACGGGGTCCGGGACCCCGGTCGCGATCAAGTACCTGGCCGGCGGGGACGCCGGCGCGGTCGAGGCGCTGCGGTCCGAGGCGCAGATGCTCGGGCGCCTGACGAGCCCGTACGTGGCCCGCCTCTACCAGTTCGTGGAGGGCGAGCACGGCGCGGCGATCGTGATGGAGGCGGTGAACGGCGCGTCCCTGAAGGAGGTGCTGCGCGAGCACGGGGCCCTCGCTCCGGAGGCCGCGCTGCTCGTGCTGAAGGGCTCGCTGCTCGGGCTCGCGGCCGCCCACGCCGTCGGGGTCGTGCACCGCGACTACAAGCCGGCGAACGTCGTGGTGCAGGGCGACGGCCTGAGCAAGCTCGTGGACTTCGGCATCGCCGTCCTGGCGGGCGGCAGCTCGTTCGCGGGGACGCCCGTCTACATGGCGCCGGAGCAGTGGCGCGGTGATCCCGCCAGCCCCGCCACCGACGTGTACTCCGCGACGTGCGTGTTCGTGGAGTGCGTCACCGGGCGGCGCCCGTTCGCGACGGCCGAACGGGCGGCCCTGATGAACCAGCACCTCACCGCGCAGGTCGACGTGCGGGACGTGCCCGGGCCGCTGCGCCCGCTCGTCCTGCAGGGGATGGCGAAGGACCCGGGGGAGCGGCCGCCGGGCGCGGCGGAGTTCGTCACGCGGCTGGACACCGCCGCCGTCGCCGCGTACGGGGGCGACTGGGAGCAGCGGGGCGTGCGCGCCCTGGCCGCCGCCGCGGTCGCGCTGGCCGCGCTGTTCCCGCTCGGTGCCCTCGCCGTCGCGCCGGGCGCGGTCGGGGCGGCCGGGGCTACCGCAGGCACCGCGGGCGCGGCGGGCACGGCCGGCGGCGCGGGCGGCGCCGGCGGCGTGGGGACCACGGGGGCGGCCGTGAGCAAGGGATTCCTCGCCACCGCGGCCGGCAAGGGCGCGATGGCCGCCGCGGGCGCCGCCGTGGTCGCGGGGACGGCGGGCGGCGTCGTCTACGCGGTGCAGGACGGCAAGCCCGCGCCACCCGCGGCCGCGCCCGCCGCCGTCGTCACCCTGGCCGCCGACAACCGCCGGCTCACCGGCCCGGCGATCGAGGTCCAGAACGCGCGGTATCCGAAGGTCAGCGGGCTGAAGGACCCCGCACTGGAGCGCCGCGTCAACGCCGAGCTCCGCGGGCCGGTGGACCGGCTCGTCGCGTCGGCGAGGAAGCTGGCCTCCTCGATCGACTGCCGGGGCAAGCCCGTGAAGCTGGGCACCGAGACGAGGCTCGGGCTGCGCGGCCCCCGCCTGGTGTCGGTCCGCTACTACATGCTGTCGGACAACTGCCAGCAGGCGGACGGCTCCCCGGGCGGCGAGGTCGTCACGGTCGACCTGCGCACCGGCCGCCGGCTCACCGCGGCCGACGTCTTCCAGCCCGCGACGCTCACCCCGGACGGCGTGCGCCGGCTCCGGTCGCTCGTCCCGCAGAAGCCGGCCCTCCATGAGCGCCGGTGGCAGGACTGCGGTTCCGACGGGCCGTTCGACCTCTCCGACCTCTTCCCCCGCAAGGACCAGGGCGCGTCGGGCATGGAGGCCACGCCGTTCCTGAGCCCGTTCTTCACCCCCGCGGGTTTCGAGCTCTCCTTCCTGGCGGGCGGCAGCGACGGCTGCGGCAACCTGAACTTCGGCACCTCCTACGCGAACGTCCGCGGCCTGCTGAAGCCCGGGATCGCCGCGCTGCTGCCCTCAGGTCCCTCGCCGTCGCGGTCCTGATGGCGGCCCGGCTCGCCGCTCACCAGCGGTTTCCCGTGCTGGGACGCCCGGACCGGAGGCCACATGCACGGCGGCCGGGAGGGTAGGGTCCGGTAAAGGGGGGAATGCGGTCCTGGAGCACGGTGGTCCGCCCGCGGGACGGTGGAGTGCACGAGCCCCCGAGAAACCGAGCAGGCAGGGCGGCGAACCGATGCTGAGAGAGCTGCTGGCGGCCAGCCATCTGATGTCGATGGAGCAGCTGCCGGGCGCGGTGGCCCGGCACGCCGCCGACCGGGGACTCCATGACGCGGTCATCTACGTCGTGGATCTCCAGCAGACGGTGCTGCGCCTGCTGACGGGCGAGGGGCCGGACGCCGGGCGGAACCCCGGAGCCGAGACCCCGGAACTGAGGGTCGACGGGACGGTCGCGGGCCGGGCCTTCCAGACGATGGAGGCCGCGGCCGGTCAGGCCGTCGACGGCGGGAACTGCCAGTACTGGGTCCCGATCCTCGACGGGGCCGAGCGCCTCGGCGTGCTGCGCGTGACCGTCCGCCGCGACGACGCCCGGGCCCTTGAGGAGGCCGAGTCCCTGGCCGGCCTGGTCGCGTTGATCATCGTCAGCAAGGGCCCGTACAGCGACTCCTTCTCCCGCCTCGTGCGGACCAGGGACATGACGGTGTCGGCGGAGATGCAGTGGCGGCTGCTGCCCCCGATGACCTTCGGCAACGACCAGGTCGTCATCGGCGCCGCGCTGGAACCGGCCTACATGCTGGGCGGCGACACCTTCGACTACGCCCTCGCGGGCGAGACCGTCCATCTCACGATCTTCGACGCCATGGGCCACGACACCGCCGCCGGGCTCACCTCCAACCTCGCCGTCGCGGCCTGCCGCAACAGCCGCATCCAGGGGGCCGGGCTCGTCGAGACGGCGCAGGCCATCGAGGCGGCGCTGCTCGAACAGGACCCGAGCGGGCGCTTCGTCACGGCCGTGCTGGCCGAGCTCGACCTGCCGTCGGGCGTGCTGTCGTGGATCTCGCACGGGCACCCTCCCCCCGTCGTCATCCGCGGGTCGCGGTGGGTCACCACGCTGGAGTGCCCGCCCGGCGCCCCGCTCGGCACCGGCCTCGGCGTGGAGCCGGAGGTGTGCAGCGAGCAGCTGGAACCGGGGGACCGGGTCCTGTTCTACAGCGACGGGATCGTGGAGGCCCGCGACCCGGACAAGCAGGAGTTCGGGCTGGACCGGTTCGTCGACTTCATCATCCGGCGCGAGGCCGACGGGCTGTCGGTCCCCGAGACGCTGCGGCGCCTCGTCCACAGCATCCTGGAGCACCACGCGGGGCGCCTGGACGACGACGCCACCGTCCTGCTCCTCGAATGGCACGGTCCCCTCGGCGTGGGGGACGCCTCCGAGCGGCTCAAGAACGACTGAGCCCGGAGCAGGGGCCGAGCCCCAGGGCGTCCATGAGCATCGGGTACGCCTCGTGCAGGTCGCGCTGCCAGTACGGCCAGTCGTGCTGCCCGTCGAAGAAGCGGGCGGTGACCGGGACGTCGAGGGCTCGCAACCGGTCGACGAACGCGTGCGCGTGGTCGTTCGCGCCGGCCTCCACCGGGTCGGTGAACGGCAGCCCGCCGAGCGACCCGGCCCGGCCGTTCCCGCTCGCCACCCAGAGCCGGACGCCGCGCAGCCGCCCCGCGAGGTCGGTCGGGTTGTGGGCGTGCCAGATCGCGGCCTGGTCGTCGGGGTCGCCCCACACCCGCCGCCAGTCGGTGCCGGGGCAGGCCATGGACGGCCCCCATCCGGTCGAGTCGTCGCCCGGCTCGTGGCCGTGCAGGGTGTCCAGGTAGCCGCTGAACGCCGCCGCGGCCGCGAACGCGCCGGGGAACCGGGCCGCGTACAGCATGGCGCCGAGGCCGCCCATCGAATTGCCCGCGACCACGCGCTGCGATCCCGCGCGGTAGTCCCGTTCGAGAATGCCGCGCATTTCGGTCATGTGGAACGTCTCCCAGCGCGGCGGGCCGCCGTTCCCGTAGTTCCACCAGTCGGAGTAATTGCCGCAGCGGCCGCCGTTCGGCATGACGACGATGACGCCGGTGCCGGCGGTGAGTTCCGCGACGTCGGTGTCGCGCGTCCAGGCGGTGTGGTCGTCGACGCCGCCGTGCAGCAGCCACAGCGTCGGCCAGGTGCGCGCCGCGTGCCGCGACCAGCCGGGCGGGAGCAGGAGCCGTACCTTCTGGCGGCCGTCCATGGCGGGCGAGGCGATGGTCAGGTCCAGGGTGCGGGGCGCGACGGCCGTCTCGGCGACGACCTCGGCGCGGGCCGGGGCGGCCGCCATGGACCGGTTCGCGAGCACGAGGGGCAGGAGGAGCGCGAAGGCCCCCAGCCATGCGGCGGGGGTGGGGCGACGGAGCAACGCGGGGCCTTCCGGAAACACCGGCCGTGAGGATGTGCCGGCCTTGGGAAAGGGGAGAGATCCTTTGTGCGGAATTTCTCTCCCGTGCCCCGGGGATTCCCGGGCCCCTGGGCTCCGAAGCGCGAACCGAAAGGCTTATAAAATGCATTTCCCTGAACGGGAAACGCGCCGGGTGCCCCCCTGGCGGCACCCGGCGCGTTGGCGAGAGGGGCCCGTCAGGTGCCGGAGGCCGCCTTGGCCACGGGCGCGTTCACGTAGCGGACGACCCACCGCACCAGCCCGCGGGCCATGCTGTACAGGATGAACGCCACGCCGATCAGCGGCAGGACCAGCAGGACGATCTGGAGCCCGGAGGTGAGCAGCGTGAGGGGCCCCGCACCGTCGGCGGCGGCGGACGCGAGCCTGCGCACCATCGCCCAGTCCTTGGCCACCAGCCCGGGGACCTGGGTGACGATCAGCGCGAGCTGGAACGCCAGCATGGGGATCACCGTCAGCACCCAGACCGTGACGAAGATCTGGGGCCAGCGCTTGAGGTCGTCGAGGCGGGCGTCGGCCGGGCGCCGCAGGAGCGTCCGGCGCAGGATCGGCCCGATGTAGCGGAACAGGTCGGGGATGCCGATGAGGTCGGACATGATGTAGTACCCGTCGAACCGCAGCGTCGGCAGCAGCTGCTGCACGATCTCCAGGTTGACGTACATGATGGCGACGATCAGCGGCGCGAACCCCGTCTGCATGTACAGCAGGGTCAGCCCGATGATGAAGATGGCGTTGAAGTAGACGCCGGCGAGGTCGGCGCGGAGCCGACCGGCGCGGCCGAGCCGGTACGACTCGGTGATGTCGGTGTAGAACGCGGGCCACACCAGGTAGATGCCGCAGCCCATGACCCCGGGGCGGGCGCCGCCGTACCGGCACGCCGAGGCGTGCCCGATCTCGTGGAACGCGCACGAGGCGATCCCGAGCCCGAACACCAGCAGGATGCTGACCGGTTTCAGGATCGCCATCGACAGCGCGTCGGCGATCGACTTGGACGTGAGCACCCAGACCTCGCCGGCCAGGAAGGCGGCGAGCACGGGCGCGATCACCCAGGGGCGGAACAGCCAGGCGAACAGGCCTCCGATGAACCAGGTGACCGACTCGGGGAACACCGCGATCTTGAACTTGAGCGCCAGGAACGGGTCGGACCGCACGAGCTGCGGGTCGGTGCCGTCGCTGAACGTGGTGACGCCGAGCGGGGCGAGCTTGCGGTCCACCAGGTAGACGATCTGCTCGGCGGACAGCCGCGCGTCCGCCTCCCGGCTGACCGAGTCGGCCACCGTTTCGAGCGAGGCGACCACGTCGCGCTCGGCCGCCAGGTGGCGGTGCTCGTGCAGCGCCCTGGCGACGAGGAAGAGCAGCGGGGGCAGCCGGACGAGCTGCCGGTTCGGCAGGCGGACCAGCTGCGGCGGCTCCCGGTACCCGGAGTTCTTGAACTCGCCGACGAGTTCGGCGCCGTCCACCAGCGAGGGCAGGGTGAGGGCGGCGGGCGCGGTCATGGGGCGTCGTGCACCACGACGGCGGGCACGCAGGTCACCGTGGAGGTCGGGGCCTCGGCGAGCAGGCCGGTGCCGAGCAGGCCGGACGTGCCGGCGGACTGGGTGGCCTGGCAGGCGTAGAACACCTCGGTGTCGCCGCCGTCGCCGCCGCCGTTCCCTGCGGACAGCGCGAACCGCCGCGGGAGGACCTCCCCGGTCAACCGGTCCAGTTCCGCGTAGGTGAGCTTCTGAGGGTTGGAAGGGCTCATGGGATCGCTTTCGCTTATGTGTGGGAAGGGGGAAGGGCTGGCGGAAGCCGCCAGCCCTTCCGGGTGCGGGCCTAGACCCGCGGTAGAGCACGCTCGGTTCAGTGACCGGAGATCGCGGTGCCCGGCACGCAGGCGATCGAGCTGGCGTCGTTCTGAGCGTGCAGGCCGACGAGCTGCAGCAGGCCGCTGTCGGGGCGGGTCTGCTGGCTCTGGCAGGCGTTCACGACCGCGGTCGTGCCGCCGTCGCCACCGCCGTGGTTGAGGTTGACGTTCTCGTTCTCGCCGCCCCCGACGAGAAGGGTGGACAGCACGGCCCGCTCCGGCAGGATCTCACCGGCGAGCTTGTCCAGCTCGGTGTAGCTGAAGGACTTCATGTGGTTCCTTTTCTTCCTTGTCACGCCCGGATCTCAAGGTGGATACCGGATGTCCCTTCCCTCGCCCCAGGTCGGAGTGAGGTAGCTCTACGTATAGCAGATGTTACGTACGGTGGCCAAGTAACCCTCCGGGTCGCAGGTTCCTCGCGTCGGCGCCCAGGCATGAGTGGCCCCGGCTGGGTAGGGGAGCCCATATCCGTGCTGATCAGGAGGAGTGCATGGCCGAGAGCAGCTTCAGCATCGACGTCGCGGCGATCAGGGAACGCGCGCGCACCAAGATGACCGACGGCCCCGTGACCGCGGGCTACGGCCGGAGCGCCGAGGAGGTCATCGGCGTCCTCAACGACGTCCTCGCCACCGAGATCGTGTGCTGGATGCGCTACGCGCAGCACGCGATCAGCGCGACGGGGATCGACCGGGCGCAGGTGTCGGCGGAGTTCAGCGAGCACGCCGCCGAGGAACGCGGCCACGCGATGCGCGCCGCGGAGCGCATCAGCCAGCTCGGCGGGCAGCCGGACTTCGATCCGAGGACGCTGGCCGAGCGTTCCCACACCACCTACAGGACGTTCGACGAGAACGACCTGAAGAGCATGCTGGAGGAGAACCTCGTCGCCGAGCGGATCGTCATCGAGTCCTACCAGGAGATCATCCGCTGGCTCGGCGACGGCGACGTGACCACCCGCCGGCTGATGGAGCACATCCTCGCCGAAGAGGAAGAGCACGCCGACGATCTCACGGACCTACTGGGGATCTGACATGGAATTCGGATACACGCTGCTCTGCGAGCAGACGCCGCCCAAGCAGCTCGTCACCGACCTCGTGGAGGCCGAGGAGGCGGGCTTCGCCTACTCGGTCATCTCCGACCACTACTTCCCGTGGCTGGAGAGCCAGGGACACTCCGCCTACGCCTGGTCCGTGCTCGGCGCGCTCGCCCAGGCCACCCACCACATCCCGCTGATGACGTTCGTGACCTGCCCGACCATGCGCTACCACCCGGCCGTGGTGGCGCAGAAGGCCGCGACGATGGGCGTGCTGTCCGACGGCCGGTTCACGCTCGGCCTCGGGGCGGGGGAGAACCTCAACGAGCACGTCGTCGGCCGCGGCTGGCCGTCGGTGGACGTCCGGCACGAGATGTTCGCCGAGGCCGTGGAGATCATCCGGGCGCTGTTCGGCGGCGACTACGTCAACTACCGGGGCCGGCATTTCACCGTGGACTCGGCGAAGCTGTACGACCTGCCCGACGAGCCCGTCCGGATCGGCATGGCGGCCTTCGGCCCGCGCGCCGGCCGGCTCGCCGCCGAGCAGGCGGACCTGCTCATCTCCGACCAGCCGGTTCCGGAGGTCGTCGAGCTTTTCCACCGCGAGGGCGGCGCCGGCAAGCCCGTCTACGGGCAGATCCCCGTGGCCTTCGGCCACGACTATGAGGAGTGCAAGCACCGCGCCCACAGCACGTGGAAGTTCTCCGCCCCGGCGTGGAAGGTGATGGCCGAGCTGCCGGGCCCGGTGAACTTCGAGGCCGCCACGAAGACCGTCCGCCCGGAGGACGTCGTGGAGTCCGTCCCCTGCGGCGACGACGTGGACGACTACGTCGAGGCCGTCCAGGAGTGGGCCGACGCGGGCTTCACCCACATCTCGTTCTGCCAGTCCGGGCCCGAGCACCAGAAGGACTTCCGGACCTGGGCGGAGGCCGACCTCCTGCCGGCCCTGCGCGAGCGCTTCGGCTGAGGGCCCGGGGCCTCCCGGCGGGGGCGGAGGCGAGAAGGCGTCGTGCACCGCGACTTCAAGCCGTCCGACGGTCCTGATCAGCCCGACCCGCCAGGAGGTCACCCGCACCTTCGAGGTCTGCTGACGTCAGGCGGCGCAGTACTGGCCCTGCTTGCCGATGGCACGGTAGGGGCAGTCGGCGTAGTCGGTGAGCCGCAGCAGGGCCTCGCGGCTGCGCTGGACCTCACCGGCGATCGCGGACGGCGCCGGGTAGAAGCTGCCTCCGGCCAGTTCGAACGTGAACGAGAAGATGCGCTGCTGGCCCCACGTGTAGTCGTCCGTGGTCCCGTCGGTGATGTAGAGGTCGCTGGACTGCTCGGGCGCGAAGCCGTTCGTCGAGGCCAGTTCCCGGCCGATGGTGCGGTGGGCGGCCTCCTCGTCGGCGGACATCGAGCCGGGGACGGTGTTGTTGTACGTGTAGCCGAACGGCCACAGCACCAGTTCCGCGTTCGAGTGGATGTCCAGGAACATCCCGAGCTGCTGCTTGCCGCCCACGACCCGGCTGCGCACGAAGTCGGCGAGGACCTTCGTCTCGACGGCGGACTCGGGGCCGGTGCCCCGGTAGGTCTCGCTGGAGCCGTTGCCGGACGAGCCGCCGCAGCAGCCCCACTTGTAGGCGAAGTTGCGGTTCAGGTCCGTGCCCGTGGACGTGGAGTTGGGCTGGCGGTTCTTGCGCCACATCCGGCCCGGCTGGGTGTCGCTGGTCATGTCGTAGACCTGGCCGTCCGGGTTGACCATCGGCATGACGTAGATCTCGCGCGCGTTCACCAGGTTCGTGATCCGGCTGTCGGACCCGTACCCGGTGGTGAGCTGCCCGATGTAGTCGAGCGCCTGCTCGGCGGTGAGCCGCTCGCGCGCGTGGATGTTGGCGATGATCAGCACTTCGGGCTCGTTCTCGTCGGTCGCCGCGTTGTCGCTGATCTTCACGCCGACGATGTCGCGGCCCTGGTAGGACTTGCCGACGACGAACTGGCGGGCGATCTGCGGGTGGGCGGCGACGACGGAGTCGACCTCCTGCCGCATCTCGGCGAACGTGTGGTACGACGTCGCCGCGGTGCTCGGGGCCGCGCTCGGGTTCGCGGTCTGGACGGGAGCCGGCCTCACGGCGAAGCCGAGCCGCCGGATCGCCCTGACCTCCGACGGGATGGCGCTGACCTCCAGCCCGCCCGCCCGGACGGCGCCGATCGCCGCTCCGGTCCGGGCGACCAGGCTGCGCTGCTGGCCGGTCCGGAGACCGGTCACGACGTACTGCCCGGCGGTCTCGGGGCCGGGCGCCGACGCGGCGGACGGCGCCGCGAGCCCGGCCAGGGCCAGCACCAGCGCCGACGGGACGGCGAGCAGGGAACGCAATCGGCGGGGGCTTGTCATGACGGGGTACCTGCCGTTCGGCTCTACGCGCCCGCTCGTCGCGCGGCGGGGTCCCTGCGGACGTTCACGGACGCTCGCGGTCCCGTCACGATGGACCGGAACCGCCCGCCTGACAATGGCCGCCGGTGGGCCGGCCCGAGGGCCCCGCAAAACCGGACCTGCGGAGAACCGCCAGATCAGAGATAACGGGCCTCCCGAGTTCGAAGCGGGTTTTCAGTGCCGATCAGAGTGGATGTGAAATTTCACAGCCGATCGGCCGCCCGTCGTAACCCCCGGCGCACTGCGCGCTCTGTGTAACCGGTTCTCACAAGTTTTGCCTCGACGCTCGACGTCGTTGCCGAAGAGAGCGGGGTTGAGGGGGCCGGACGAGCGTGCTGGCTTCAGATATGTCTGTATCCTGCATGGATGGCTACTTACGGACGTTCGAAACGACATTTTATGATCGGTGTCATCCCGAGATAACCGGAGAGTCGCGTTCGGGTATTGACCCCTCTATGACCTTTGTCTATGGTCTGAGTTAGAACGCGTTCTACTCCGGTCGGAACCCATGTCGAAGGGGACAGGGTGGTTCCCCGGTCCCGGTCCCCGAATCACGGCGACTTCTCCCATCGGCCATGGGCTGAGTCCCGCATGGTTCAGCGGACCTCCCACCCCACCCCTCGGGTGCAGGCGCGACGCCCACCGTTCGAAATGAGGCCCCCCCTTGTCTCGTACCACGAAGCTCGCCGCCATCGCCGCGACCGCGGTCGCGGCCACCGGCACCGTCGCCCTGACGGCCTCCCCCGCCCTGGCCGTCAACACCGGGTCGTTCACCGCCACCCTCAACGGCACCATGGTGATCGACGCGGGAGTCCCGGCCAGCTGCACCAGCTCCACGCTGAAGGGCTCGGTCCTGACGGGCGGCGTCAACGCGTCCTACACGTCCGCCAGCGCCGGCGGCTGCGGTGTCACCGTCACTCCCGGGGCCCTGCCCTGGAGCGGCACCTTCAGCGGCACCACCGTCAAGATCAACAACTTCTCGATGAGCGCGATCGGCTGCACCTACGGCGGCACCCTGACCGGCACCATGTCGGCCACGAACTTCCCGTTCACCGCCACCTTCACCAACCAGGTCGTCCCCAAGACGAGCGGCAGCTTCATCTGCCCGGCCTCGGCCAAGATCACGGCCAAGTACGACTACAAGCAGCCCTGATCCCCGGCGAGGGCGCAGTCCGGTCCTGACGTCGGCTGAACCCGCCCCCCGCACCGTGACCCCGGCGCCACCGCCGGGGTCACGGCGCTCGGTCGCACCGGTCGTCAGCGCAGTTCGTAGGCGCGGACGGTCTCCTGGACGATGGCGCCGCCCTGGGCGTCCTCGGCCGTGACCCGGAGGGACACCGTCCCCTTTCCCTGGAGGCGGGCGACGCCGTTCCGCAGCGGGACGTCCGTCCAGGTCGCGCCGTCGTCGAACGACGTCTGGAGGGACAGGCGGCGCAGGCGCGCGGACGAACCGTCCTGGTGGCCGACCGTCAGCCGCAGCGTCTTCGAGCGGGTCCGGTCGCGCAGGTCGAGCGCCGCGTCGTAGCCGATCTGGAGCAGCGGAAGGACGGTGACGTCGGTCGTGTGCGCGGAGCGGAACGTCCAGGACGTCCTGGTCCGCGTGGACAGCCGGGTCCCTGGGGCGTTGTTGGCGAAGTCGTACTCCACCCGGTATTCGGCGTCGTCCGGCGTCGTCGTCAGCACCCCGCTCGCCTTGTGGGCGGTCTGCGCGACGAGTTCGTCGCCCCGGTAGACACGGAAGTCGGTGACGAAACCATTCGGGAAGGAGCTGGAGTAGGCGTCGGAGAAATTCCGCGCGGCGTCCGCCATGCCGACGCGCAGACGGATCTGGTCACCGGCGCGGACGATCGGTGACTGCGCGCTGATGCCGCCGGTGAGCGGTGCCTCAGCCCAGCTGTGCGCGTTGCGCTCACCCGCCCTGTACGCCTTCCATTTCGACTCGCCGAGCACGAAGTGGGGCGTGTCCGGGCCGGGGAAGGCGTTGTTGTAGGGCTGCTCCGGAGTGATGGCCATTGCGGACCACTGCGTTTCCGGATCGGCCGAGACGTATTCCACGCGCGTGCGCGGAGTACCGGTGACCGGGCGGCTGTAGGCGAGGGCGAAGTCCTCCCAGGGCCGCCGGCTGTAGCGCGCGACCGTCATGGAGCCACTGCCGTGGTAGGCGTTGTCGATCCGCGCCAGATCCCGCGTCCGCGCGACATAGTTCAGGTTCTTGGAAACCTGCCCCTTCTCCGGAAAGAGCAGGTCGTACTGGTAGGGGCTGTCCACGATGCCCTTGGCCGTCACAGTCGTTCGTCCCCGGAGTACAGCCAGACCTTCCTCGCGGGACAGGCGGACGGTCGGGACCTTCAACTGCCTCCCGTAGCCGCCCGGATCGTCGTTCACGCCCGGCTCGTCGTTGTAGACGGCGACCATGCGCGCCCCCGCCTCCGCCGCCCTGTCGACCTGCTCGGCGACCGGCACGCCGTCCTGGCGCTGGACGAGGGCGAGCCGGCCGCGCAGGTCGGCGCCCGGCCTGTCCCCGTCCGCGACCCGCATATGCGCGCTGCCGTCGAGGCGCGGGAACTGGTCCGAGGTGTCGCTGAAGTAGGCCGCCGGATAGTACTCGGGATGCAGCGACCGGCTCCCCGCCCGCATCGTGATCGCGGGCGCCTCCAGCCGCCACCGCGTGTAGGCCTCGAACGTCCCGGTGCGGACCGGCGCGGACGGCTGGAGGAACACCCGCTGCTCCAGCGTCGCGCCGTCGCCCATGTAGACGCCCTCGTCCACGGCCGGCCCGTTCGCGGGCCCCCGCGTCCACATCAGGTGGCTGATCGCCCCCGGCCCGGGCGCGGTGGCGTGCTCGGGCGTGCGGACCGTCACCTCCCGCGCCTTGCGCGCGTCCAGGACGATCTCGGTGTCCCCGGTGATCTCGATCTCCGGGTAGCCGACGAGGCTGTGGTCGAGCGGCTTTCCGGGACCGGTGCTCGGCGCCCACGACGGCATCGTCTTCACGACGCCCATCACCGAGTACGTCCCCGGAACCAGCCGCACGCAGTTCGAGCCGCTCCAGCGCTCGTCGGTGCAGGGAGCCTCCGGGTCACCGGGCAGGGGACGGTGCGCGTTGCCGATCGAGGCGTCCTTCACGTTCAGGAAGCCGGCCGTGCCGAGACCGGGCCGCCCGTCCCGCGCGATGCTCTTCACCCGCACGGTGACCAGCTCGCCGGACGCCTTCGGCTCCGGCGCGGCGGGCCGCCGCCGCTCGTGCAGCGCCGTCACGTTGTACCGTTCCGGGTCGTCGGCGAGCCGATCGTCAGGGACGACGTACAGGTCGCCCCCGCTGTGCCGGACGGAGAACGCGGCGGTGTGTCCCGCCGCGGGCGTCACGGTCGTGCCCCCGCCACCGACGCGCACCGTGTCGTCGACGTGCACCGTGTCCCCGGTGGGCAGTGTGACGTCGTAGGCTCCGGCCTCCGCCCGCAGAGCGGACGCGGGCCCGGGGTCCGCCGCCGCGGGCGTCGCGAACGCCAGCGCGCCGAGCCCCAGGGCCGCCGCGGTCCTCAACCACATGGCCATCCCTCCCCATAAAGTGGATCTTGATTGTCGGGCCGCCGCCGCGGCCGATCCAGGGAAGGCGCTGGCGACTTCCGCCATGGCGGGAACCCGACAAACGGACCGGGAACCCGTAGGTTTAGGACGTGTCCGATTCGCCGCTCCTGGAGGGACTCGGGGTGACCGCCGCCGAGGAGGCGGCGTACCGCGCCCTGCTGCGGGAGGGCCCGTCCACCCTCGCCGACCTCGCCGCCCGCCACGGCGCGTCCGTCGCGGCCCTGCGCCGCCTCCTGCCGCGCCTTGAGGACCTCGGGCTCGTGACCCGCCTGGCCGGGCGCCCGCTGCGCCTCCTCGCCACCCCGCCCCACGTCGCGGTGGAGGCCCTCGTCGCCAGCCGCCAGGAGGAGATCGCCCGCAGCCGCGCCGCCATCGGCCCGCTCCTGGCCGAGGCCGCCCCGCACCCGGAGGAGCTCGTCGAGGTCGTCAGCGGCCGGACGGCCGTGTCCCGCCGCTACCTGCAACTCCTCAACGGCGCCCGCGACGAGCTGCTCGTCCTCGTCCAGCCGCCGTTCGCGACCGACGCCGCCGTCTCCAGCGACGAGCAGGAACGCACCATGCGCCGCGGCATCACGGTGCGCGGCATCTACGGCCCCGAGGCGCTGGACGAGCCGCACGCCCTGGACCACGTCCGCCGCGCCGTCGCCTCGGGCGAGCAGGCCCGCCTCGGCGCCGTCCCCATCAAACTCGCCGTCGCCGACCGCCGCACCGCGATGCTGCCGCTCACCTCACAGCACGCCAGCTCGGTCGACAGCTCCCTGATCGTCCACCCGTCCGCCCTGCTGGACGCGCTGGTCTCCCTCTTCGAGGCCCTGTGGCGCTCGGCCGTCCCGCTCCCCGGCGAGGACGCCCCGGACGACGCCGTCCTCGCCCTCCTGGCCGCGGGCCTCACCGACGACGCCATCGCGCGCCGCCTCTCCATCAGCACCCGCACCGTCCAGCGCCGCGTCCGCGACCTCTGCGACCGCCTCGGCGCCCGCACCCGCTTCCAGGCCGGCGCCCTCTACACCCACCACCGGGACCGCTGAGCAGGCTCGATCCGTGGCCGAGCGCCGGGGGCGCATCGGGGTCCGGCTGACGGGCCCGGCTCCGCGGCCGCATCCTGGAACGTGACGTGGGTCGCCCATCGTGAGGTCATGGCCGCTTCGCCGCCGGTCACCCATTTCCTAGTTTATCGACCGGTGTAGTTGATAAATCCGCGTTCTCCCGCACGGTCCCTCTTGCCGGTTCGCGGAACCGGTGGTCGATCGCTCCCAGAGCACTCGCCACCGGTTCGCGGAACCGGTGGCTTGGCGCTCGCGGAGCGCTCGGCCCCTCACAACCTAGAGGCAGGACCATGTCCCTTTCACCCGTCCTCTACCAGCGGCTCGCCGGTAGAGGACTCATCGTGGCCAGCCTGCTGTCGGCAGGCATCGGCTACGCCTTCACCACAAGTTATTCGGCGTTGGAGGTGGCGGCACCGATGCAAGCGGCCGGTGCCATCGCTCTCTGCGCGCTGATGCTGATTGTCGGCCGGAATCCGTTCAGGCGCTACCAGCGCCCCATGTGGGCTCTGATCGGCCGCCTGGCCGGAGGAAACGCGGTCGTCGCGGTCGTGTACCCGTTCGCAGCGCGGCGCCTGAACCTGGGCACCGTCGCCGCCGTCGTGGTACTCGGCTACCTTTCGGTGGGCTTCAGGAGGATCTGGCGCCTGAGGGCCACCGCGTGGGGATTCAAGCACCTGTGCGGGCGCGTGCTCGTGCTGGGCGGGATCGTCATGCTCAACTGGCCCCTGGAGGGCGAGATCGTGGGGCTGCTGTGCGCTCTCGTCAGCGCAGGGTGCGTCTGGAACACGATCACCGTGCTGGGGAAGATGAAGAAACACGGACTGGAGGACCAGGGCGCCGCGATCGCCAACCTGCTGTCGGCACCGCTTCTCTTCGGGGCGGTGTTCCTGCTGCGGGGCGGTGACTGGGTCTCCTGGGACCTGTTCTCCGCGGCCGGGCTGGCAGGTCTGCTCGCACTGATGCTGCCGGTCCTTCTGACCAACGCCGCGCTCCGCCGTATCTCGGAGCTCGACGTGGGTGTCATGCAGTCGCTCTCGACGCCGGTCCACGCCATGGTGGCGATGGCCGGCGCCGCGCTGGGGTGGCTCGCCTCCGACCAGCGGCTCACCTTCTTCCCAGGGTGGGTCGCCATCCTCCTGGTCGCGGGTGCCGTCTTCGGAGTCTCCTCTCTCAAGGAGCCTTCCGGCGACGTGCTCCACGCCAGGACGCAACACAGCGGCGACTGACGACGCCGCTCAGCGGCAACTGACGACGCCGCTCATCCGCAACGGCGGAAAGGGGCCCCCTTTCCGCCGTTGCACCTCCGCCGCGCCCGTCAGCTGCCCGAACCCCGAGGTCGATCAGGCCAGGTCGTGCTCGCCTGCCTTGACCGAGCGAGTGAAGGCCGACCACGCGGCGACGCCGAAGGTCAGCTTCGGCCCCTCCACATCCTTGGAATCCCGCACCCCCACCACCGGCGACAGGTCCGCCACCTCGACGCACTCACCGCCCTCATGAGCGCTACGGCTGCTCTTGCGCCACCGGACGCACGTGTTGTCACTCATAGGCTCTCCAGCACTCTGGATATCAAGGCTCGCGACTCCTCTACTGGTAGCGCATAAGCCTTCAGTAACTCGTACCGTACGACATAGCTCGTCACCCGCACAGGATTCTCGAAGAGCATCCCTTCACCTGCCGACTCGGTGTAGGCGATGTTCGTGCCATCGTTGAATCCGAGGATTGTGAAGCTTCCTGCGAGTCCGGCATGGTAGCCCGCGTTCCATGGAACGATGTTCAGCAAGATGTTCGGCCGACGGCCGCACTCAAGGAGATAAGTCAACTGGTTTCGCGTAATCTCCCGGTCGCCGATCACACGGTGCAGTGCGCTCTCGTCGAGAGTAAGCCAGACCCGGGGCGCGTTCTCCTTGAAGAGGATCTCCCGTCGTTCCATTCGTTTACAGATAAAATTATCCGCCGCGGCCTGGTCGACGTCGCGGAACACGGAGCGAGCGTAGTCCTCGGTCTGGAAGAGTCCGCTGATGAGGAGCGCATTGTAGACGTGGATCGAGTCGGCTCTCTTCTCGCGTGTGCTGTACTCGGCGAAGCCAGGAGGGAGAACGGGGTCAATCTCGATCTCACTGGCGAGCTTCCACAAACGATGGAAAATCCCGTCGGTCTTGAAGTAGGTGTCGAGGTCGTGGGCGCTCTGCTCGGAGACCTTGCGTCCGCTCTCCATGGTGCTGATCCACTGCGGGGTGCAGCCCAGCGCGTCCGCTAGTTGCTTGCCGGTGAGTCCGCCCTGCTCGCGCATACGACGGAGTTCGCTGCCGAAGAAGATGCGCGCTCGATTGTCGCTCATGAGAAGCCTCCGGGGGGTTAATCGGAGAGTCGGGTTGAGTTGATCTCGGTGGGACTTGAGCGGGGGTGCTGCGAGGTCACTACCGCACTTTTACCTTCCCCGTGAGACTGGTCGCAAGTGTTTTCGACGCGGCAGCGGGCGGGAGGTTTCGAGATGTCCAGGTCGTCGGAATCGAAAGGCTTGGCGACGGGGCGAATGCCCCTAATGTCTGATTGGTTCGGCGAATTCTCGGGGGACGGGCTGATCGCTCGGCGGGGCGCCACGCTGAGCCCCTATCAGGTCCTTAACGGGTGCCTGGGGGAGGTCCAAGCGCGGGACAGGGACGAACTGTGGTTGCTCTGCGACGCGCAGACGCGCCTGTTGGAACGAATCGCGCTCGCGGAGTTCCTGAGGGGGCGGCCGTGAGTGTTCCAGAGCACGGGTCCCCGGCCGTCGAGTCGTACGTGCGTCTGCAAGTCCTGGGGATGCACCTCAGGGCGCACGGGTTCACGATCCACCACGTGGCGGGCGGACTGGTCGTCCGCAACATGACGCCCAGTGCGCGAAGCCGCTGCGGGGCGAGGGGAGTGTCCGGCGACACGATCACCTGCCGGCCGCGCGAGGAGGACGAGGGCCGCTACTGGTACTTCACGTCCTGGCGGCAGCCCATCGCCGAGGCCGAGCGCATCACCGACGCCCTGGTGATGATCAAGGGCTATCTGGGAGCGCCCGGATGAGGGCCGAGGACCGACTCCGGCGGGCCGAGACGGCCGCCTTCCTCGCCGCGCTGCGGCGGGAGTTCCCGGCGTTCGGCATCGTCGCCGACCCGGACCGTCCCATCTGGATGGCGGTCCGGGGCGACGACGTCTTCATCCGGGCCACCGACGGCCACGTCCTCCGCCAGAGACTCCTGGAGATGGCGAACCGGTGAGTCCCGGGCGCCGCACCCGCGCGGTCTCCTTTCACCGCGCCCAGGTGCGACTTGTGGTCGCGTGGGGCCCACCGCGCGAAAACCTCACCAAGATGCTAACTGTTCGTTACTGATCGACTACCTAGTGACATAGTGGGGAAGGGGTTCCCGCATCCCTTATCCGAGGTGCGTGGAGGCGATGCCCCGATGAGCGAGATCCCGACCCTGTCCGGCACGACCGCCCCGCCCGGGCTGCCCAGCACGATCGTCCGGCCCGGTGACAAGCGGTATCCGGCGCTCAGCCGCGGGTTCAACCAGCGGTGGATCGGAGAGCCGGAGTACGTGCGGCTGGTGCGGTCGCCGGAGGAGGCGCGGGCGGCGCTCGCCGAGGCGGTGCGCGAACGGCCGGTGGACCCGCGGCGGACGCGGATCGCGGTGAAGGCCGGAGGGCACTGCTACGAGGACTTCGTCTGCGGCTCCGACGTGCGGGTCATCCTCGACGTGAGCCCGATGTGCGGGGTGTTCTACGACGCCGGGATGCAGGCGTACTGCGTGGAGGCCGGGGCGACGAACTGGCACGTCTACAGCCACCTGTACCCGGTCAGCGGCAAGGCGCTGCCCGGCGGGTCGTGCTACTCGGTCGGGCTCGGCGGGCACATCCCGGCGGGCGGGTTCGGGCTGCTGTCGCGGCAGCACGGCCTCACCGTCGACTACCTCTACGCGGTGGAGGTGGCGGTGGCGGACGAGCACCAGAACGTCGAGCTGGTGGTGGCCCGGCGCGACGACGGCGACCGGCGGCTCCGCGACCTGCTGTGGGCCCACACCGGGGGAGGCGGCGGGAACTTCGGCGTGATCACCCGGTTCTGGTTCCGGGGACTCCCGCAGCCGCCGAAACAGGTGCTGCTGACGGCGCTCGCGTGGGACTGGAAGGACTTCACCAAGGACGAGTTCGCCGCCCTGCTGGGGGCGTTCGGGGAGTACTTCCGCGACCACCAGGACCCGTCCACGGCGGCCGGCAAGCTCTTCGCGATGCTGAAGCTCAACCACGTCAGCAACGGCCAGATCGGGCTGCTGGCCCAGGTGGACGTCGACGACCCCGACGGGGCGAGGGCGATGACCGACTTCATCGTGGCCCTGGACGGGCGCATCGGGCCGGCGGCGAGGCCGATGCGCACGATGATGGGCGAGCACTTCGTGCACCTGGAGATCCCGCGCGTGATGCCGTGGCTGACCGCCACGCAGGCGCTGAACGCCAGCGGCGAGAACCGCTGCGGAAAGTACAAGTCGGCCTACCTGCGCAGACCGTTCACCGGGCGCCAGATCGACGCGATGTGGGCCTATCTCGGCAACGAGAAGTACGCCGACTATGTGAACAAGCAGGCGCTCATCCAGGTCGACTCGTACGGCAGCGCCGTCAACAGGCCGCTGCACAAGACGGCGGCGCGGCAGCGCGATTCCATTATGAAACTGCAATACCAGGTGTACTGGACGCAAAATGACGTCTACGAGGACACGCACATCGCGTGGATCCGCGACATCTACAAGGCGACGTTCGCCGCGACCGGCGGCGTCCCCGTCGCGGACGGCGAGACCACGGACGGCTGCTACATCGGCTATCCCGACGCGGATCTGAACGACGGGCGCTGGAACGAGTCGTCCCAGACGTGGGAGACCCTCTACTACAAGGACGCCTACGCGAAACTCCAGGAGGTCAAACGGCACTGGGATCCGGGAAACGTGTTCCGGCACGCCCAGTCCGTCCGCCCCGGGGAGCCGGAGTAGCGGCACGGGCCCGTAGCGCAGCGTCACGGATCATCTCGCCTTTATTGCATTCGCTGCCAATACTTGCGGCTGTGACGGCGGGGACAGTAGTTTCGTCGGGCGAGCGGAGCGTCGGGCCGGGCGTGGTCCGAGCGGCTGGGGAGTCATGAAGAAGCGTACCGACAGGAAGATCGCCATCGCGGGCACCGCGGCGGCGGCCGTGCTGCTGCCCACCGTCATGGTCGGCCTCGCGCAGGCCGGCGTGGGAATCCCGAAGGGCAAGTCGGAGGCCAGCGGGAACTCCAAGCCGATCCCCTCCTTCGGCCCCGCGACGCAGCCGTCGGTCCCCGGCGGCGCGTCCGCCTCCCCGACGAAGTCGCCGGGAGCGGCGAAGCTGCCCAGCGTTCCGCTGAACAGCAACCCGTTCCGCACCGGCGGAGGGTCGCCGAGCCCCACCGACCCCGACAGCAACACCGCCAACCGCGGCAAGAAGCCGCAGATGCCGTCCGGTGCCGGGTCGGGCAAGTACGCCAAGGCCCCCGACGGCGCCGCCATCACGGGCGTCAAGAAGATCAGCTCGCGGATCTTCGACGTCACGATCGCCTCGCCGGCGCTGGGCGCCGCCGTGAAGGCCCGCGTGATGGTCCCCAAGGGCTGGAAGGCCGGCGCCACCAAGTCGTGGCCCGTCGTGTACGCCTACCACGGCGGCAACAACAACTACCTGTCCTGGACCAAGGACTCCGACATCGAGCACGTCATCGGTGCCTACGACGCGATGGTCGTGATGCCCGAGGGCGGCTGGAACGGGTCCTACACCAACTGGTTCAACGGCGGTAAGGGCGGCATCCCCGAGTGGGAGACGTTCCACATCGGCGAGGTCATCCCGCTGATGGAGCGCAACTTCCACGCCGGGTCGATGCGCGCCGCGATCGGCCTGTCGTCCGGTGGCCAGGGCGCCATCACCTACGCCGAGCGGCACCGCATGTTCAAGTACGCCGCCTCCTACAGCGGCGCCCTCAACATCACCGCGCCCGGAATGCCGATCATCCTGACGTCCATGAACAGGGACGCCGGCACCGCCATCTGGGGCGACCCGATCACCGCGCGGGCGAACTGGCGGGCGCACGACGCGACCGTCATGGTGTCCAAGCTGAAGGGCGTCGGCGTCTACGTCTCGTCCGGCAACGGGCAGCCCGGCCCGCACGACAAGGCCGACACCCCGCCCCACGACGCGGGGCGGATCGGCGAGCAGCTGGCCGGCACGATGAACGAGAACTTCGTCGCCGCCGCGCGGAAGGCGGGCGTGCCGGTCACCTCCCATCTGTACGGGCCCGGCATGCACAACTGGAAGTACTGGCGCATCGAGCTGGCGCGCAGCTGGCCGATCATCGCCAGGTCCATCGGCGCCCGCAAGTCCTGACCGGCGGCCCGGCGGCCCGGGGAGCGGCACGGTGAAGGGGTTCGCCCGGCGGGAGTTCCAGCTCGTGCTGCTGCGGCGTATGGCCGACTACCAGCCGGGCCTCGTCGAGGACGCGATCCGGTCGCTCGGCGCGTCGCGGACGGAGATGCGCGAGGTCAACGCCCGGTGGCAGCGCATCCTGCGGTCCCGGACGTTCCCGCGCGGCCGCCGCCGCTACGAGACGGTCCTCGGCCCGCCCGCCGCGGTCGGGGAACGCGCGATCGGCGACGTCGCCTGCGAGGTGGCGTGGTGGCCGCCCCTCACCCTGTGGCCCGGCCTGCGCTTCGAGATCATGATGGGCCCGGACGGCACGGTCATGCAGGAGTGGCTCGTCCGGGACGACGGCGTGCCCGTCCCGCCGCTGGAGACCGTGGACGACCTCGCCCCCTGGTCCTGCGTCGTCGGCGACCTGGACGCGCGCTTCGGCGCGGTCGCGCACCAGGACGGCGAGGTCCCGAGCCGCTGGCACGCCACGCTCACGGGCCCGGACGGCACCGCCTTCGTCGCGCACTTCGTCTGGGGACTCCTCCAGACCGTCGAGAGCATCTGAAACGGTCCAAAACCCGACAACCCCTCCGATATTGGGGTGATCTTGGCGTTCTGTGTCCCTGGAGATGACGGACCCGTCCTTAGCGTGGGGAGATCTGAGCTCTGAAAGGACGGCGATGCCCGAGGTGACCGTGTACGCCCCCGGATATCCCACCTGGGCCGAACTGGCCAGTCCGGACGTCCACGCATCCAAGCGGTTCTACTGCGAGCTGTTCGGCTGGTACGTCTACACGCTGGCCGGCGACCTCGACGACTACTCGATCTTCACCCTGGGCGGCGTCCAGGGGCCGGAGGTCGCCGGCATGCAGCCGCTCGCGGACGACTCGATGGAGCCGACCTGGACGTGCTACTTCCGGACCGACGACATCCCCGCCACGCTCGACACCGTGCGCGCCATGGGCGGGCACGAGCTGAGCGAGCCCACCGACCTCGCCAACCTCGGGCGGATGGCCCACTGCGCCGACCCCGAGGGCGCCGACTTCGCCCTGTGGACCCCCCACGACTTCGAGGGCGCGGGCGTCATGGACGAGCCGTCCGCGATGTGCTGGATGGAACTGGCCTCCCGTGACCCCGAGGGCGCCCGCCGCTTCTACGGGGAGGTCTTCGGCTGGACGGCCGTCGACCGCTCCTACTTCACGCCCGGCTACACCAACTGGAAGGTCGGCGAGTGGTCCGTGGCGGGCATGGTGCCGCTGGGGGAGTGGTGGCCGGCCCAGTTCGAGCCCCACTGGATCCCCTACTTCTGGGTCTCCGACTGCGACGCCATCGCCGCGCGGGCGGCCGAGTTGGGGGCGGTGATCCATATCCCGCCGACCGATATCAAGCCCGGCCGCATCACCGTCATGACCGATCCGTGCGGGGCGCGCCTGGCGGTCCTCACCCCCGCCGCCGGTTCGCGCCTCACCATCCGTCCGCACGGATGACCGCGGCCCGCCGCTCGCCGTGCGAAGACGCGAACATTGGGGTGATCTTGGGGATTTGCGTCAGCGGGGATTGCGCGGGCGTCCCTAGCCTGGAGGCGTGCGCGCCACAGGGGTGCGGCGATGCCGGAGGTGACCCATGCCCGAGGTGACCGCGTTCGCCCCCGGTCATCCGTCGTGGGCCGAGCTCGCGAGCCCGGATCCGGAGGGGTCCGGGCGGTTCTACCGCGCCCTGTTCGGCTGGTACTCCTACACGCTGACCGTGGGCGACCTCGGCGAGTACGAGATCTTCACCCTGGGCGGCGTCCAGGGCCCCGAGGTCGCCGGGATGCAGGCGCTCGCCGACGACTCCGGGACGGCCTCCTGGACGTGCTACTTCCGGACCGACGACATCCCGGCCACGCTCGCCGCCGTGCGCGACGCGGGGGGCCTGGAGACGATGGAGCCCACCGATGTCGCCGACCTCGGACGGATGGCCCTGTGCTCCGACCCCGATGGCGCCGACTTTGCGCTCTGGTACCCCTACAACCTCAAGGGCGCGGGCGTCGTCGACGAGCCGTCCGCGATGCTCTGGGTGGAACTGGCCTCCCGCGACATCGAGCGCGCCCGCCGCTTCTACGGGCAGGTCTTCGGCTGGAGGGCCGTCGACCGCGACTACTACGACACCGTCTACACCCACTGGAAGGTCGGGGACTGGGCGGTGGCCGGGATGGTCTCCATGGGCGAGCTCTGGCCGCCCGGCCATCCCCCGCACTGGACCCCGTTCTTCTGGGTCTCCGACTGCGACGCCTCCGCGGCCCGCGCCGCCGACCTCGGCGGCCGCGTCCGCATCCCGCCGACCGACATCAAGCCCTGCCGGTTCGCCATCGTCACCGACCCGACCGGCGCCCGCCTGGGCCTGGTCACCCCCACGACGGACGTCCTGGCCGAGCGCGCCCGCCCCTGACGACCTGCTGGCCGTGGGGTCAGCGGCCGAGGGGTCCGGGCCCTGGGGAGGCCGGTCCGGGCGCGGGCAGGGCGTCCTGGGAGTGCAGGCGGCCGAGGAGCATCAGGACCAGCTCGTCGATGACCTCGTCGAGGGTGGCCTCGACCCATCCGGCGGTCCAGTCGTGCAGGAGGCCGTTGATGCTGCCGATGAACGCGGTCGCGGCGATCCGGTAGTCGCGGTCGGTGATCTCACCGCGCTCGGCCGCGGCGGCGGCCTCGGCGCAGATGAAACCGACCCAGCGGGCGCGGCGGGTGAGGCGCTGGCGGTCCAGCCGGGGGCTGACGCCGATGATCTCGACGAACGCGATCCGGATGCGGGCCCGGTCGGCGGTGATGCTGGCGGCGTAGGCGCGGAACAGGTGGGCCGTGCGCTCGGCGAGCCCGAGGCCCGCGACGGACGGCAGCGCGGCCACGACGTCCCGCTCCGCCGCGTCGTTGACCTCCAGGTGCAGCTCGGCGAGGAGGTCCTCCAGCGTGCTGAACTCCTCGTAGAACTGGCGGGTGGACAGCCCGGCCGCCTCGCTGAGCGCCGCGACCGTGGTCGCGCGGTAGCCGGGGCCGCGGCCGAACATCTCCAGCCCGGCGTCGAGGAACCGGCGGCGCCGCTCGGCCCGCCGCTCGGCCGCGGACCGGCCGCCGTACCTGCCGGTCGGTGTCGCGCGCCTGCCCGCCACGTGGCTCCCTCCGTCCGTCCGGACGGCATTTTCCCGCAAACCGGTGTTGTGTCACGCATCACCCCGCTGTGGTCTCGCTCACCGGGCCCGTATCGGCGCCGCCCCCGAGCCGCCCGCGGGCGGTCGGCCGGACAGCCGCCTCAGCAGGTCGCGGCTCGCGGCGGCCATCGCCGGGGGGACGTCCAGCTCCTCCAGCATGGCCGCCGCGGCCTCCATCTCGGCGGCGCGGCGGGCGGCGTGCCGGTACGTCCCGGCGACGAGCCGGTCCACGGTGTGCTCCCCGGCCGCCGCCAGCTCCGCGACGATGTTCTCGCGCAGCCAGTCCTCGCAGCCGGCCGCCCGCGCCGCCTCAAGCGCCTCGACGACCGACCCGGCCAGCCCCTTGAAGAACACGCTGCGCAGCAGCTTGCGCCCGGCCGCCGCGCCCGCCTCCGCGTCCAGCACCTCGATCCCGGCGCCGAGGGGGGTGAGGAGCGCGGCGACGTCCCCGGCGCCCTCCGCGCAGGCCAGCATCGGCGTGCGGAGCCCGCGTCCCGGCACCGGCGCCATGATCGCCACATCGGCGAACCGGACGCCGACCCGCCGCGCGAGCGCGTCCAGTTCCCGCTTCAACCCGGGCGACCCGGTGTTCAGGTCGGCCCAGACGGCGTCCCGGGCGGCGCCGGCGCCCGCCCTGAGCGCAGCGACCGCGTCGTGCGCGCTGTTGACGCTCAGCACCAGATCGGCCCCGGCGGCGGCGTCGGCCTCGCTCCCGGCCTGGACGATTCCGCCGGACGCCGCGACGGCCGGGTCGTGGCCGCGCACCACCGCCCCCGCCGCCACGAGGTCGCGCGCGATCGCGCCGCCCGCCTCACCGAGCCCCAGTACGGCGATCACCGTCATGCGTCCTCCTCCGCGGCGGGACGGTCCCGCGAACCGCTACCCTAGATCGCGACAAAATTGGCGACAATCCCGGAGACCCCCGTGAGCGACGTGACGGCCGCGATCCGCGAGGCGATCCTCGGCGGCGAGTTCGTGCCGAACCAGCGGCTGGTCGAGGCCGACCTGTCGGAGCAGTTCGCGGCGAGCCGCGCCGGCGTCCGCGCGGCGCTCGCCGTACTCGCGGGCGAGGGCCTGGTCGAGCGCGTCCAGAACCGGGGCGCCCGCGTGCGCGCCGTCTCCCTGGCGGAGGCCGTCGAGATCTCCGAGGTCCGGATGGTGATCGAGGGGCTGTGCGCGGCGAAGGCCGCCGAGCGCGCCGCCCCCGCCGAGGTCTCCGAGCTGCGGGCGATCGGCGAGGAGATGCGCGCCGCCGTGGCGTCCGGCGACGTGCTCGGCTACTCCCGGCTGAACGAGCGCCTCCACCGCCGCGTCCGCGAGATCAGCGGGCAGCGGACGGCCTCGGGCGTCCTCGAACGCCTGCGCGCCCAGGGCGTCCGGCACCAGTTCAAGCTGGCCATGCACCCGGGCCGCCCCCAGAAGTCCCTCCCGCAGCACCTCGCCATCATCGACGCGATCGCCGCCCACGACCCGGCCGCCGCCGAGCAGGCCGCCCGCGCGCACCTGCGCAGCGTCATCGAGGCCCTCGGCGAGATCGCCTCCTAGCCGGAAAACCCTTCGCGCCGGCCCTCCTCCGGCCGTTACGGTCGGCCTGCCGCGCGACACGATCTTGTCCGGCGGCGGTCGTCATCAGAGAGAACCAGGAGGATTCCCGATGACAACAACCACAGCCCTTGCTCTGACCAAGGTTCGCAACATCGGGATCATGGCGCACATCGACGCCGGCAAGACGACGACCGCCGAGCGGATCCTCTTCTACACCGGTGTGTCGCACCGGATCGGCGAGGTGCACGACGGCAACACCGCGCTGGACTACACCAAGCAGGAGCGCGACCGGGGCATCACCATCACCTCCGCGGCGACGACCTGCCGCTGGAGCGTCGAGGACGCCCGCGGCGCGGCCGGCGCCGAGCACACGATCAACCTGATCGACACGCCGGGCCACGTCGACTTCACGATCGAGGTCGAACGGTGCCTGCGCGTCCTCGACGGCGCCGTGGCCGTGTTCGACGGCGTGGCGGGCGTCGAGCCGCAGTCGGAGACGGTGTGGCGCCAGGCCGACCGCTACGGCGTGCCGCGCATCTGCTTCGTCAACAAGCTCGACCGCGCCGGCGCCGACTTCCAGCGCTGCGTCGACATGATCCGCGAGCGGCTCGGCGCCGTCCCGCTGGTCGTGCAGCTGCCGATCGGCGCCGAGTCCGGGTTCGCGGGCGTGGTCGACCTCGTCTCCGGGCGGGCGCACGTCTGGCCGGACGACCGGCACGCCGTCGTGGACGTCCCGTCCGGCATGGCCGAGGACGTCCGCCGATGGCGCGGCAGGCTCGTCGAGACGGTCGCCGAGCGCGACGAGGAGGTCATGGAGCTGTACGTGGGCGGTGCGGAGCCGTCGCCGGAGCAGCTGCACGCGGCGATCCGCCGGCTCACGGTCGCCTCCGAGATCGCCCCGGTGCTGTGCGGCAGCGCGTTCCGCAACAAGGGCGTCGAGCCCCTGCTGGACGCGGTGGTGCGGTACCTGCCGTCGCCGCTCGACGTCGCGCCGCCGGAGATCGGGGACGCCCTGGAGCGGACCCCGCTCTCCGCGCTCGCGTTCAAGATCGTGAGTGACCGGCACCTGGGGCGGCTCACCTTCGTCCGGATCTACACCGGGCGGCTGGTGGCGGGCGCGAGCGTGCTCAACAGCGTCAAGGCGCGCAAGGAGCGGATCGGCAAGATCTACCGCATGCACGCCGACACGCGCGAGGAGATCGCGTCGGCGGGCGCGGGCGACATCGTCGCGGTGATGGGGCTCAAGCAGACCACCACCGGCGAGACGCTCTGCGACGACGCGCGCCCGGTGGTCCTGGAGTCCATGGACTTCCCGGCGCCGGTCATCGAGGTCGCGATCGAGCCGCGCTCCAAGGCCGACCGGGAGAAGCTGGGCGCCGCGATCCAGCGGCTCTCGGAGGAGGATCCGTCGTTCCAGGTCCACGACGAGGAAGGGCAGACCGTCATCGGCGGCATGGGCGAACTCCATCTGGAGATCCTCATCGACCGCATGCGGGAGGAGTTCCACGTCGAGGCGGCCGTCGGCCGCCCGCGCGTGGCCTACCGCGAGACGATCCGCTCGGCCGTGGACCGGGTCGACCTCACCCACCGCAAGCAGACGGGAGGCAAGGGCCAGTACGCGAAGGTGCAGATCGCCGTCGAGCCCGTCGAGGACGGGTACGAGTTCGTCAACCGGGTCACCGGCGGACGGATCCCGAAGGAGTTCATCCCCTCGGTGGACGCGGGCTGCCAGGAGGCGATGCGCTTCGGCGTCCTCGCCGGGCACGAGATGACGGGCGTGCGGGTCACGCTGCTGGACGGCGACTTCCACCCCGTCGACTCGTCCGAGCTCGCCTTCAAGATCGCCGGTTCGCTGGCGTTCGGGGAGGCGGTGCGGCGCGCGTCCCCCGTGCTGCTCGAACCGGTGATGACCGTCGAGGTCACCGCCCCCGAGGAGCATCTGGGCGCGGTGATCGGCGACCTCAACGCCCGCCGCGGCCGGATCGAGGGGACCGACGAGCGCGCGGGCGCCCGGGTCGTGCACGCCCTCGTCCCGCTGTCGGAGATGTTCGGCTACGTCGGGCACCTGCGCGGCATGACGTCGGGCCGCGGGGTGTTCACCATGCGGTTCGCGTCCTACGCGGAGGTCCCGGACGCGGTAGCCCGGACCCTCGTCTCGGGCTGATGTGAAGGGGGCCCGGCTCTCGCCGGGCCCCTTTCCTCACGCGCCGGCCAGACCGCGCCGAGACCTGCGCCACACGGGGTGTACGGGGTGCGGACACGGGAATCGTCGGTCGCGGAGCCACCGGCCCACTAGTCTCTGCCGGGGCGGGACGCCGGGTCCCGCCGGTCCGCGAGGAGGAGCCCCCAGGTGTTCGAGTCGGTGCTCGTGGCCAACCGCGGCGAGATCGCCGGGCGGATCGTGCACACCGCCCGCGCGATGGGGCTCAAGACGATCGCGGTGTACTCCGCGGCCGACGAGGGCCTGCCCTTCGTCGCCGAGGCGGACGAGGCCGTCCTGATCGGGCCCGCCGAGCCGTCCGGCAGCTACCTCAACGCCGCCGCGATCCTGGAGGCCGCGCACCGGACCAACGCGCAGGCCGTCCATCCCGGCCACGGGTTCCTCGCCGAGAGCGCCTCGTTCGCCCGGCAGGTCGCCGACCGCGGCCTGGTCTGGGTCGGCCCGCCGCCGCTCGCCATCGCCCGGATGGGCGACAAGATCAACGCCCGGAACCTGATGAAGGAGGCGGGCGTCCCCGTCGCCCCCGGGGTCTGGGAGCCCGTGCCCGACGCGGCGACGGCGGTCGAGGAAGCCGAGCGCATCGGCTATCCCGTCATGGTGAAGCCCGCCGCGGGCGGCGGTGGCATCGGCCTGGCCGCGGTCCACGACGAGGCGTCGCTGCGCAAGGCGTTCGAGGAGGCCCGCGCCGCCGCCGAACAGGTCTTCGGCCGGGGCGACATCCTGCTGGAACGGTACGTCGAGGGCGCCCGGCACGTCGAGGTGCAGATCCTCGGCCTGGCCGACGGCACCGTGGTCGCGCTGGGCGAGCGCGACTGCTCCGTCCAGCGCCGGTACCAGAAGGTCGTGGAGGAGTCCCCATCCCCCGGCATCACCCCGGCGCTGCGCGAGCGGATGCTGGCCGCCGCCGTCCGCGCGGGCGAGGCCGTCGGCTACCGCGGCGCCGGCACCGTCGAGTGCCTGGTCGACCCCGCCGCCCAGGAGTTCTCCTTCCTGGAGATGGACACCCGCCTCCAGATCGAGCACCCGGTCACCGAGATGGTCACCGGCATCGACCTCGTCGAGCAGCAGTTCCGCATCGCCGCCGGCGAACCGGTCTCGTTCACCGGCGCCGCCCCGCGCGGGCACGCCATCGAGTTCCGCGTCCAGGCCGAGGACCCGCGGCGCTTCCTGCCCGGCACGGGCGAGATCACGGTGTGGGAGGAGCCCGTCGGCGACGGCATCCGCATCGACGCGGGCTACGCCGAGGGCACCACCGTCACCCGCCACTACGACCCGCTGCTGGCCAAGCTGTGCGTCCACGGCGACGACCGCGCCCACGCCCTGGCCCGCGCCCGCGCCGCGCTGGAGGCGTTCCACATCGAGGGCCCGCCGACGAACCTGCCCTTCCTGCGCGAACTACTCGACCGCCCGGAGTTCGCCACCGGAACCTACGACACCGGGCTGGTCGCGCGCATGCGCGGCCCCCAGGCCCCCTGAGCACCGCCCCCGCGCCCGTCGTAGAGTGACGCCGTGTACTGCGACCGCTGCGGCGAGCCCGCCGAGGGCGACCACACCCCCTGCCGGACCGCCCGCCGGATGGAACCGCCCCGCTACTGCCCCCACTGCCGCCGCCGCCTGATCGTCCAGGTGACCCCCACCGCCTGGACGGCCGAATGCTCCCAACACGGCCCCCTGGAACCCGCGGACCAAGCCCCGTAGCGGACTCACCCGGCGAGAGGCCGCCCGACGCCGCCTCCGCGCTCCGAACGGTCGATGGCGGCCACCAGCCGCCGAGCGTGCCCCGGGCTCTCGACCAGGTGGTCGGGCTCCGTCAGTCGCACCCCGGGCACGGTCGAGCACCCAGATCAGGTCGTCTCCTGCGCGGGCGATCCTGAGGCCGCGTCCCGGAACGACAGGGCGTAGGTGATGAGGGTGAAGCCGGGGGCCGGGGACCAGTCGTGGTCGGGGGTGCGGACGAAGCCCATCTTCTCGTACATGCGCTGGGCGGACTCCATGTTGCGCTGCGTCGACAGGCGCAGGCCGGACAGGCCGGCCGCGCGGGCCCGTTCGACGCAGGCGCGCACCATGGCGCGGCCCGCGCCCTTGCCCCGGGCGCTCTCCAGGACGGCGAGCATGCGGAACTCGGCCTCGTCCGGTCCGGCCAGTTCCGCGTAGGGGGTGCCGGGCGGGCAGTACGCGACGGCACCGGCGATCTGCCCGGCGTCCTCGGCGACGAGCAGCACGGCCTTCGCGGCCCGGTCGGCTGCGTCGCGCAGCTTGTGCACGTACGAGGACTGCGGGCTGACCAGGCCGCCGTGCACGTAGACCTCCACGGTCAGTTCGCCGACGAGGTCGTACTCGTCCGGGCGTGCCGTCCGCACGATCACTTGACGTCCTGGCAGGAGGACTCGGCGGGGAGGAGGGGGCGCAGGCGGACGGAGTAGGTCTGGCCGCCGCTGCGCCACGCGGTATCCGGGCTCGCGGCGGGGACCTTCCCGGCCGGGGCCACCGTGCAGACCGCACCGGCCACCTGGACGCCCTTGCCGAGCGGCTCCAGCGGCCACGTCCTGACGGAGGCGCTTCCCGTGGGCGGCCCGGCGAGCACGGCGGTCTTCCGCGGCTTGTAAGGTCCGGGCTTCCCGGCGAGGTCGGACGCGGGCCAGGCGGCCGGGGCGAGGCGCTTGAGGAAGCGTCCCTCCGGGCCCGCCTGCGCCTCGGGCTGGACGATCCGGGTCGTCGCGCCGTCCATGGCGACCACGATCGTGATCGCGTCCGCGACGCCGCCGGGCCCGACCGTGTGGGAGCGGGCGAAGCCGGCCGCGCGGGCCTCGTCCAGGAGGCGCCGCAGGGCTTCGGGCCTCAGGCGGTACTCGGTCGGCCCGCCCTGGGCCGAGGCCACCGCGCGGCCCGTGGAGTAGAGGGAGAAGTCGGGAAGGCTTCCGGGGCCGCCGAGACCGGCGATGCCGCCGGTCCTGCGCCACCGCAGGACGAGCTCCTCGCCCGCGGGGGTGTCGGTGACGGGGGACGAGGCCGTGGTGGAGGCGGGGGCGGAGGGCCCGGCGGTGCCGGAGCCGTCGCCGCAGGCGGCCGACCCGGCGCAGGCGGCCAGGACGGCGCAGGCGAGTGCCGGCACCCGGTGGGAGCGTGTGTACGGACCGGCCATGACGGTTGGACGCTCGGTGCCGCGCCCCGGTTCCGCCGATTCCGGGAACACCCGGCGACGGGCCGGTTCCGGGCCCGCGCTAGTGTGCCGATCTGTGAGTGTGCTCGTTGTGACCGGGACCTGCACGGGTGTGGGGAAGACCGTCGTCACCGCGGCGCTGGCCGCGGTCGCCGCCGCGCGCGGCGCGTCGGTCGCCGTCGTCAAACCCGGTCAGACCGGGGTCGGCGGCGGGGAGCCGGGCGACCTCGACGAGGTCCGCAGGCTCGCCGGGATCGACGACGTGCACGAGTACGCGCGGTTCCCCGACCCCCTGTCCCCGGCCGCGGCGGCCCGCCACGCGGGGATGCCGCCCGTCCGGTTGCCGGACGTCGCCGAGCGCGTCGGGGACCTGGCGTCCGGGCGGCGGCTGGTGCTGGTCGAGGGGGCGGGCGGGCTCCTCGTCCGCTACGACGAGGAGGGCGGCACGATCGCCGACCTCGCGCGCTGGCTCGGCGCCGCCGTCGTGGTGGTGGCCCGTCCGGACCTCGGCACGCTCAACCACACCGCGCTCACCCTGGAGGCGATGGCGCACCGCGGGGTGCAGCTCGCCGGGGTGGTGATCGGCGCGTGGCCGGACGCCCCCGACCTCGCCATGCGCAGCAACATCCGCGACCTGGAGACCATCGCGGCCCGCCCGCTGTCGGGCGCGCTGCCCGCCGGCGCCGGGGCCCTGGACCCGGCGGAGTTCCTCGTGGCCGCGCACCGCGGCCTGGCCCCCTCCCTCGGCGGCGGATTCGACGCCGCCGCCTTCCGCGCCGCCTTCGGCCTCGACAAGGAGAACACGTGACGGACATTCTCGACATCGCGCGCCGCCAGGTCCTGGACGAGGGCGAGGGCCTGTCGCAGGGGCAGGTGCTGGAGGTGCTGAACCTGCCGGACGACCGGCTCCAGGACCTGCTCGCGCTCGCCCACGACGTCCGGATGCGGTGGTGCGGGCCGGAGGTCGAGGTCGAGGGGATCGTGTCGCTGAAGACCGGCGGCTGCCCGGAGGACTGCCACTTCTGCTCGCAGTCCGGCAAGTTCGAGTCGCCCGTCCGGTCGGTGTGGCTGAACATCCCCGAGCTGGTCGAGGCGGCGAAGGAGACCGCCGCGACCGGCGCCACCGAGTTCTGCATCGTCGCCGCCGTGCGGGGACCGGACGAGCGCCTGATGTCGCAGGTCCGCGAGGGCGTCAAGGCCATCAACGACGCCGTCGAGATCAACATCGCGTGCTCGCTCGGCATGCTCACCCAGGCGCAGGTGGACGAGCTGGCAGCGATGGGCGTCCACCGCTACAACCACAACCTGGAGACGGCCCGCTCCCACTTCCCGAACGTGGTCACCACGCACGCGTGGGAGGAGCGCTGGGACACCCTCCGCATGGTCAAGGACGCCGGCATGGAGGTGTGCTGCGGCGGCATCGTCGGCATGGGCGAGAGCGTCGAGCAGCGCGCCGAGTTCGCCGGGCAGCTCGCGGAACTGGAGCCCGACGAGGTCCCGCTGAACTTCCTCGCGCCGCGCCCCGGCACCCCGTTCGCCGACTACCCGCTGGTCGAGGGCACCGAGGCGCTGAAGACGATCGCCGCGTTCCGGCTCGCCCTGCCCCGCACCATCCTGCGCTACGCCGGCGGCCGCGAGCTCACCCTCGGCGACCTCGGCACCCGCGAGGGCATGCTCGGCGGCATCAACGCGGTGATCGTCGGCAACTACCTCACCACCCTCGGCCGTCCGGCGCGGCAGGACCTGGAACTGCTCACCGAGCTGCAGATGCCGATCAAGGCCCTCGGCCGGACGCTCTGAGACCCGCCGCGCGGCGGGTCAGCGGCTCAGCCGGGTGATGAACTTGTAGCGGTCGCCCCGGTACAGGGACTGGGCCCACTCGACCGGCTGGCCCGTCGTGTCGAAGGCGTGGCGGGACAGCAGCAGCATCGGCAGGCCGACGTCCACGCCCAGGAGCTGGGCGTCGTGCGGGGTGGCGAGGACGGTCTCGATCGTCTCCTCGGCCTCGGTGAGGTGGACGTCGTAGGCGGTCGCGAGCGTCTCGTACAGGGAGTGGTGGCGCGGCAGCTCGCGGCGCAGGCCGGGGAAGCGGCGGGCCGGGAGGTGCGAGGTGTCGATCGACATCGGCTCGCCGTCGGCCAGCCGGAGGCGGTGGATCCGCAGCACCCGGCCGCCGGGGCGGATGCACAGGAGATTGGCGAGGCGCTCGTCGGCGCTGACGTAGCCGGCCTCCAGGATGCGGGTCTCGGGGCGCAGCCCGTGGTGCCGCATGTCCTCGGTGTAGCTGACGAGCTGGAGTTCCTGGGCGACCTTCGGCTTGGCGACGAAGGTGCCCTTGCCCTGGATGCGCTGGAGGCGCCCCTCCACGACCAGCTCGGCGAGGGCCTGCCGGACGGTGGTGCGGGACGTCTCGTACTTCTCCGCGAGGGTCCGCTCGGGCGGCAGCGGGCTGCCCGCGGGAAGCGACTGGATCAGCTCGACCAGCAGTTCCTTCAGCTTGTAGTACTTGGGGATCCGGGGCGCCTGGTTCGGGTGGCGCTTACCGATGTCGCCGAGCGAGACCCGGTCGAAGCCGTGCTCGAACCCGCCCCCGTGCCGGGGCCCGCCTCTGACCTCCGTCACGGCATCTCCTCACGTTCATCACCGGTTTCCCCGATGTTATGGGTGAAGACTACGGCCGGTAGAGGAGGCGATTTCCGCCAGGGCCGCCCGCAATCGTGTGAGGTCGGACTCGTCCAGCGTGGCGC
This sequence comes from Actinomadura sp. NPDC023710, assembly GCF_040639875.1. Lineage (NCBI taxonomy): Bacteria > Bacillati > Actinomycetota > Actinomycetes > Streptosporangiales > Thermomonosporaceae > Actinomadura > Actinomadura sp. NPDC023710. The sequence goes on along the minus strand of NZ_JBFAGB010000027.1, from coordinate 55,284 downwards.
GTGCGGTGAGGCGCAGGCAGGCCCGGCCCTTGGGAACCGACGGCGGACGGAAGCAGCCGACGCGGAGACCGTGCTCAGCGCAGATCTCGGCGGCCCGCACCGCGGCCTGCGGCTCGCCCAGGAACACGGGGACCACGGCCGCCGCGGGCGGGGCCGTTTCCAGGCCGGAACCGGCCGCCAGGTTTGAGATCGCCAGGGCCCGCTCGCGGGCCCTGCCGGGCAGCCCGGGGTCGGACCCGAGCACGTCCAGCGCGGCGAGGGCGGCGCCCGCGGCGGGCGGGTTCAGCCCGGTGTCGAAGATGAACGACCGCCCCGTGTCGACCAGGGCGTCGATCACCTCGGGGGCCCCGAGGACCGCCCCGCCCTGCGACGCCAGGGACTTCGACAGCGTGAGGGTGAGGACCACGTCGGGCTCGCCCGCGAGGCCGGCGGCGTGCGCCGCGCCCCGGCCCCCGTCGCCGACGACGCCGAGCGCGTGCGCCTCGTCGACCAGCAGCAGCGCCCCGTGCGCCCGGACGGCGGCGTGCAGCGCGCCCAGCGGCGCCAGGTCGCCGTCGACGGAGAACACCGCGTCGGTGACGACGACGGCGTGGTCCTCCTCGCGCTCGGCGAGGGCCCGCTCCGCGGCGGCGGCGTCCCGATGCGGGACGATCACGACGCGGGACCGCGACAGCCGGCACGCGTCCACGATGGAGGCGTGGTTGACCTGGTCGGACACCACGAGCGTGTCAGGCCCGGCGAGCGCGGTGACGGCGCCGAGGTTGGCGAGGAAACCGGAGGAGAACACCAGGCCGGCGGCGCTGCCGGTGAACGCGGCGAGCCGCCGGTCCAGCTCGGCGTGCAGCTCCGTCGTCCCGGTGACGAGGCGCGAACCGGTCGAGCCGGTGCCCCACTCGCGCGCGGCGGCGACGGCGCCCTCCACGAGCCGCGGGTCGCCGGAGAGCCCGAGGTAGTCGTTGGACGCCAGATCGGTGAGCCCGTCGGGCCGGGGGCGCAGCGACCGGCGCAGCCCGGCGGCGGCGCGCCGCCCGGCCGCGTCCCGGAGTCTGGCCAGGGGGTCTCGTACTGCGGTCATGCCGGGCATCCTGCCAGGTGGCCCCGGAGGCGGGGCCACCTGCCCTCGGACAGAAAACCATCGGCGATGATGGTCGAGTGCCTACCTTGACCGATCTGGTCCGCGACCACACCGACCTCACCGACACCGATCTGGAGTGGCTGCACGCGCTGGTCTCGGACTGGCAGCTCCTGGCCGACCTGTCGTTCGCGGACCTGCTGCTCTGGGTGCCGCTGCGGTCGGCGGACGCGCTGCCCGCCGACGGGACGTCCCGCGCGGGCCGGAGCAGGCCGGGCGTGCTCGACACCGGCGCGACCGTCCCCGGCTGGGTCGCGATCGCGCAGATGCGGCCGACGACCGGGCCGACCGCCTACCCGGAGGACCTCGTCGGCAAGGTCGTCCGGACGGGCCGCCGCGGGCTGATCGACGTGGCGTGGCGGGAGCGCCGGATCGTCCGCGAGGGCGACCCGGAGTGGGGCAGCGGCATCCCCGTCCGCGAGGAGTCCATCCCGGTGCGCCGCGGCGCCAAGATCCTCGGAGTGATCCAGCGCAGCACCAACCTCAGCTCGGCGCGCACCCCGTCCCGGCTGGAGCTGACCTACCTGCAGAGCGCCAGCGACCTCGCCACGATGATCTCCGAGGGCCGGTTCCCGGTGCCCGGCGAGGAGCCGAACATGGTCCGCTCGCCGCGCGTCGGCGACGGCCTGATGCGGCTGGACCGCGCCGGCAAGGTCACCTACGCCAGTCCCAACGCCCAGTCCGCCTACCGGCGGCTCGGCTACCCGACGGACCTGGTCGGCGAGGCGCTCGGGCAGGTCACCGCGGACCTGTGCGACACCGGCGAGCCGATGGAGGAGGCGCTGAGCGTCGTGCTGTCGGGCCGCGCGCCGCGCGAGGTCGAGGTCGAGTCACGCGGGTCGATCATGCAGCTGCGCACGATCCCCCTCGTCGTCGGCGGGACGCGGATCGGCGCCGTCGTGCTGTGCCGGGACGTGACCGAGCTGCGCTGGCGCGACCGGGAGCTGATGACCAAGGACGCCACCATCCGGGAGATCCACCACCGGGTGAAGAACAACCTGCAGACGGTCGCGGCGCTGCTGCGGCTCCAGGCGCGCCGGCTGCGGATCCCGGAGGGCCGGGCCGCGCTGGACGAGGCCGTCCGGCGCGTCGGGTCGATCGCGATCGTGCACGAGACGCTGTCGCACACCCCGGACGAGCTGATCGACTTCGACGACATCGCCGACCGGGTGATCACGATGGCGGGGGAGGTGTCCACCCCGGAGACCAAGGTCACCCCCAAGCGGACCGGGAGCTTCGGCGTCCTGCCCGCCGAGATCGCGACGCCGCTGGCGATGGCGCTCACCGAACTGCTGCAGAACGCCCTGGAGCACGGCCTGGCGAACCGCTTCGGGACCCTGGAGGTCGTGGCGCACCGCTACGGGGAGGGGGAGGTCTCCAAGGATCCGGGCGGCGCTTCGTTCTGGGGCGAGTGGAAGGCGGCCGGTGCGAACGAGCCCCGCGCCCCGGGCGTCGAGCCCGAGCACCCGTCCGGCCGCCGCCTCGTCACCGTCATCGCGGACGACGGCGTCGGCCTGCCCGCCGACTTCGACATGGAGAGCACCGAGAGCCTCGGCCTGCAGATCGTCCGCACCCTCATCGTGGGCGAACTGGGCGGCGACCTGGACTTCCGCCCCCGCGAAGGCGGCGGCACCGAGGTAGTGGTCGACATCCCCCTGGACCACCACCACGGCCCCAGTCGCCCTTAACGCAGTGCGCTCCTCCTTCGGGCCTTGACGGCCCTCCATCGCCGGGCACTGCTGCGATCGCCGGCATCGCTCCGGCTCGCGTTGAGGCTCACTGCGCGATCGGCCTCTTGCTTCGCGCGAAGCCGGCTTCGCACGCGATCGCGGTTCCTTCAGGTTTCTGACGGCCGAGGCGCCGGTCCCGCCGGGTGCGGTAACGGCTTAGGCCGCACGAACAGTCGGGGAGGCCGCCGCGCGCTCTAACGCCTGGCGCTGATGGCGGTGCGATTGACTCGCGTTCGGCGCCGCAGTGCGCGGCGTTCGTCTTCGCCCATGGCGCCCCAGACGCCGGACTCCTGGCCGGACTCCAGCGCCCAGCGCAGGCAGGCATCGCTGACGTCGCAGCGGCGGCAGACCTGCTTGGCCTCCTCGATCTGCAGGATCGCGGGGCCGGTGTTGCCGATGGGGAAGAAGAGCTCGGGGTCCACGTCACGGCAGGCTGCGCGGTGGCGCCAGTCCATGCGGTCCACTCCTTCGTCAGGTGGTGGAGTTGCTCCACTCTTGTGAACGGGTTCACATGTCGCGAACGCCCGGGGTGGCTGTGGCCAGGTCCAGGGATTGTTGTTCGGCGGCGCCGCGAGCAGGTGACCGGCGGCGTTGGGGTCCCTGTCGGCTGGCGCACTTTGAGCGTTTCAGGAGGGTGCGGGCAGACGCAAGACCTTTGAGAAAGGATTCTCAAAGTATGGGTGTCGCATGTGTCACACCCATCGGTCGGGCATGTTACTTGGCTCTCACATGCGGCTCGCGCGCCTCAAATGACGATGCGGATCGCCTTCGGCACGGAGCGGAACGTGACCGTCCGGTGCTCTCCCAGGTAGTCGCCGTCCAACTGGAACGCCACGGGACGGTCCGCGCACACCGTGACCTCGGCCTCGTCGTGCAGGTTCAGGGCGTGCCGCCCCTGAACGGGATACGCCCGCGGGGCCAGCATCCGGGCCAGCGCCCCCAGCGTCGCGCCGACTTCCAGGGAACGCATCCCGAACACGTCCAGGCCGCGCGAGAAGTTCGCCTTCGGACTCGGATTCACCGGCACCCGCCCCATGAAAGTCCACGGAGACGTATTGGAGATGAACGCCAGGAACAACCCCGATTTAGGCGGCCGTCCGGGCTGTTCCAAAGTGAGCGCCGGATGGCGCCGATCGGTGCCGGAGAAGAAATGCCGGATCGCGGTCCGCACATACAGCGACGGGTCGGCCCGGAAGCCCGCCTCGCGGCGCCGCTCCACCTCCCGCACGACCTCCGCGTCCAGCCCCACACCCGCACAGAACGTGAAGTACCGCTCGGGGGCCCCGGGATGGGAGGCCGTGCCGAGCCCGACCGTCCGGTACCGGCCCGCCCGCAGCGCCTCCAGGACCGACCGCGTCGCGCCGATCGGGTCGTCCGGAAGGCCGAGCGCGCGGGCGAACACGTTCGCGCTCCCGCACGGCAGCACCGCCAGCGCGGGCAGATCGGGGGACGGGCCGTTCGCCAGCAGCCCGTTGACGGCCTCGTTCACCGTCCCGTCCCCGCCGAGGGCGATCACGACGTCGTAGCCCTCGACGGCGGCCTGCCGGGCCAGCTCCGTCGCGTGGCCGCGGTGGCCGGTCTCGGCGAGGACGAGGTCGAGATCGCCGGTGAAGGCCCGCACGAGGATGTCGCGGGCCCGCCGGGAGGTGGAGGTCGCCTTGGGGTTGGCGATGAGCATGGCGCGCACGGCGTCAGGGTATCGAGCGTTCCGGATGCGTTCGCCCGCCGTTTCCCCTGGGGGCGGGCCGCCGAACGGGGCGAGTAGGGTTTCGGGGTGTGACCAAGCGTCCCTTCACCGTGCAGGCCGCCGCCGCCCTCCAGGCCGCGGAGGGCGCCGCCGCCGTCGGATTCGGCGTCTTCACCGGCGTCGAGACGGCCGCCGGCTCCGCCGTCGACCCGGCCAGCGCGATCGGGGTCACCGTCCTGGCCCTCGCCGGCGGCCTCGGCATGCTCGGCTGCGCGCGCGGGCTGCTGCGCGCCGCCCAGTGGAGCCGCGCCCCCACGGTCCTGACCCAGCTGTTCGCCCTGCCGATCGCCTGGTCGCTGTGGCAGAGCGACCGGCTCGCGATCGCCGTCCCGCTGGGCGTGGTCGCGGTCCTCGCGCTGATCGCCGCCCTCAGCCCGCCGAGCACCGCCTGGCTCATCGAGGACCACGACGAGGACGACGAGGACGCGCCGAAGGACCCCGAGCCCACCGCACCGGCCAAGACGGCCGGCGCCCCGCCGACCACGGAGCCGCGCTCCCTCGGCCGGCGCCTCAAAGACCGCCTGAACGAACAGCCCACCAAGAACGGCAAGGGCTGACGAACGCCGAAAGGGCCCTGAGGACACGTCCACGTCCTCGGGGCCCTTTCGGCTCACCATCGCTACTCGTCGGCGGTCAGGCCGTCGCGGAGCTGCGCGAGGGTCCGCGCCAGCAGCCGGGACACGTGCATCTGGGAGATGCCGAGCTCCGCCGCGATCTGCGACTGCGTCATGTTGCCGAAGAAGCGCAGCAGAAGGATCTTCTTCTCGCGCGCCGGAAGCTTCTCCAACAGCGGCTTGAGGGACTCGCGGTACTCCACGCCCTCCAGCGACTCGTCCACCATGCCGAGCGAGTCCGCCACCGCCGGGGCGTCCTCGTCGCCGGAGTCGGGCGCGTCGAGGGACACCGTGGAATAGGCGTTCGCCGACTCCAGCCCCTCCAGCACCTCCTCCTCGGTCATCTGCAGGTGAGCCGCCAGCTCGCTCACGGTCGGGGCGCGGCCCTCCTTCTGGGCGAGATCACTGATCGCCTTCGTCAGCGACAGCTTCAGCTCCTGCAGCCGGCGCGGCACGCGCACCGCCCAGCCCTTGTCGCGGAAGTGCCGCTTGATCTCACCGACGATCGTCGGCGTGGCGTAGGTGGAGAACTCCACCCCGCGCTCCAGGTCGAACCGGTCGATCGACTTGATCAACCCGATCGTGGCGACCTGGATCAGGTCGTCCAGCCACTCCCCGCGGTTGCGGAAGCGCCGGGCGAGATACTCCACCAGCGGCAGATGCAGCTCCACGAGCTGGTCGCGGATGCGCTGGCGCTCCGGGTCGCCCTCCGGCAGCTCGGTGAGACGCTCGAACAGCGCGCGCGCCCGGGCCCGGTCCGGCACGGCGCTGCTGTCAGAACGCTCGGTGCTCGCCGCGGCGACCGTCGTCTGCTCCGTCGTCGTCTTCTCCGTCACGGGGCCCCCGCCGCACCGCGACGCTTCTGCAGCGTCACGGTGACCCGGTCGTCGGAGCCCACCCGGGCGTCGACCTCGCCCGCCAAGGACGACAGCACCGTCCAGGCGAACGTGTCGCGGCTCGGCTCCTCACCGTCCATCGTCAGGACCGACACGGAGATGCGCATCGCCTCCCCGGTCAGCTCGAACTCGCACGTCAGGTCGGTGCCGGGCACCGCCTGAGCGAGCAGCATCGCGCACGCCTCGTCAACGGCTATGCGCAGGTCTTCTATCTCGTCCAGCGTGAAGTCCAACCTGGCCGCCAAGCCCGCGGTCGCGGTCCGCAGCACGGACAGGTAGGCGCTCGCGGCAGGCAGCTTCACCGTGACCACGTCACGGACGGACAACTTCGTACTGGCCGGCATTGCAGCGGTTTCCTTGGTCACGTCACTCCCTCGCAGGATGGTCCCGCTGCCTTCGAAACTACCGCCTACGAGCCGTGCATCGAGACTTCGGCGCGCTGTGTTTATTTGCGTTGCGTTGGGTTGGGGCGCCTGGGGCGCCCCAACCCAACGCAACGCGTGCGATCGCTGGCATCGCTTCGACTCGCCTTGCGGCTCGCTGCGCGATCAGTTTCTTGCTTCGCTCGAAACTGCCTTCGGACGCGATCGCGACAGTGGCCCCCGGTCCGGGGTGCTGTGGTGGCGGGTGATGTGTGCGGAGCGGGGGGTGTCGGTGGGGTGGGGATGTGGGGGTCTAGTGCGGGTTGTGGGGGGTTGTTGTGGCGCTGCGTCTCGCCTTGCGGCTCGCTTCGCGGTTGGCTCTCGCTTCGCTCGTGCCGTGGGTGGGGTTGTGGGGGGTGCTGGGGCGCTTCGGCTCGCCTTGCGGCTCGCTTCGCGGGTGGCTCTTGCTTCGCTCGTGCCGTGGGTGGGGTTGGTGCGGGTTGTGGGGGGTGCTGGGGCGCTGCGTCTCGCCTTGCGGCTCGCTTCGCGGTTGGCCCTTGCTTCGCTCGTGCCGTGGGTGGAGATGGTGCGGGGTGTGAGGGGGTGTGGCGCTTCGGCTCGGCTGGGGCCTGCTGTGCGGGTCAGGGTTTTGCTGGGAGTAGGGCGCCCTGGTGCGTTATTACCTCGGCGGCCAGGGTGGTGGCGGTTTCGGCTGCTTGTTCGGGGGGTGCGCCGGTCAGGCGGGTGGCCAGGTAGGCGCCGTTGAAGGCGTCGCCTGCGGCTGTGGTGTCGATCACTTGCACGTGGGGGACGGCGGGGATCTGGATGGTCGTCGTTGGGTCGGCGATCACGCAGCCTTGGGCGCCCTGTTTGACGGCGATCTCGGTCACTCCGGCGCTTCTCAGGCGTCTGATCGTGTCGGCCGGGGTCCTGTCGCCGAAGACGGCCTGGTCGTCGGCGAGGGTGGGGAGGGCTATGTCCGTCCTGGCCAGGACGGTGGACATGGCTTCGGCCGCGGCCGTGGGGGAGGGCCAGCCGGCTGGGCGGTAGTTGGTGTCGAAGGCCACCCGGCCGCCGCGGCGGCGGGTCTCGTCCAGGACGGTGAGGAGCCTCGCGCGGGCGGGGGCGTCCAGGATCGACAGGGTGATGCCGGAGAGGTAGACGAGGTCGTGGCCGGCGATCGCGTCGTCGATCTCTGGGGAGTGGGCCGGGCCGAACAGGCCGCGGGCCGCCGACTGGGATCGGTAGTAGTGGAACGTCCGCTCGCCGGCCTCGTCGGTGCGGATGAGGTAGAGGCCGGCCTGACCGCCGGGGACGGTGCGGGTGTGGTCGGAGCCCACGCCGTGAGCGGTCCAGGATTCGCGCATCAGTGTGCTGTAGGGGTCGTCGCCGATGAGGGTGACGAACTGGACGTCGGCCGTGCCAGGGGCGGCGGTGCGGGCCAGGTACGCGGCGACGTTGAAGGTGTCGCCGGCGTAGCCGACGGCCAGGCGGTCGGGGGCGAGATGGCTCAGTTCGATCATGCATTCGCCGATCAGGGCGATCCGGTTCCGCATGGCGGGCACGATACATCTAGACAACAAGTGATCTGATGACTAAGACTTCGGGTGTCGCGCTCATCGAGAAGGGACGCCCATGCACGCCGATCCGCTGCGAGGTTACGACGAGGACGGGTACGCGATCTTCCGGAACGTGCTGGATCCGGAGCTCGTGGCCGAGGCGGACGCGCACGTCCGCTGGTTGGAGGCCCGTCATCCCGACCGGACCGGCGAGGAGCTCTCCACCGAGCTGGTCGCCAAGGATCCCTTCTGGGTGCGGCTGGTCTCCGATGAGCGGCTTCTCGACGTCGCCGAGCGGTTCATCGGGCCTGACATCGCCCTTTTCGCGTCCGCCTACATCTCCAAGCCGCCCTTCACCGGCAAGGCTGTGCTGTGGCACCAGGATGGGGCGTTCTGGCCGCTCGAACCGATGCGCGTGGTGACGCTGTGGCTCGCCATCGACCGGTCGACGCCGGCGAACGGGTGTCTCCGGGTCATTCCCGGGAGCCACAAGGAGGTCCTGCACGAGGTGCGGGAGCGGGAGGACGCGGAGGCCGTCTTCGGGGTGGAGAGCGCCGTGGGCGTGGACGAGTCGCGCGCCGTGGACCTCGTCCTCGAACCCGGCGACGTCGAGGTCCACCACCCGAACATCATGCACGGCAGCAACGCCAACGAGTCGCCCCACCGGCGGTGCGGGCTGACCATCCGGTACATCCCGACCTCGACGCGGATCACCGAGGAGCCGCTGCCGTTCCCGTCCGCGCTGCTGCTGCGCGGCGACCCGGGCGTGAACGAGTACCAGCCGCGGCCCCGGTACGCGGCGGGGGAGCACTTCGCGTTCGGCGGCGCGGAGAACTGGAGCTGATGCGGCGGCATCGGCCGTCCCGCAACTGGGGCGCCCGGATCCACGAGATCACCTGGGCCGGGGTCGAGGCCGTGGTCCTGGAGAACGAGCTGCTCCGGGTCACCGTCCTGGTGGGCAAGGGCGGTGACGTCGCCGAGTTCTGCTACAAGCCGCGCGACATGGACTTCGTGTGGCTGTCGCCCGATGGGTTGCGTGATCCCCGTGATGTGGCGGGGGGCGCGGGCGACGATGTCGCGCTGTTCCTCGACGGTTACGAGGGTGGCTGGCAGGAGGTCCTGCCCAACGGGGGCGGGCCCAGCACTTATCGGGGGGCGGCGTTCGCGCAGCACGGGGAGGTGGCCGGGCTGCCGTGGGATTCCGAGATCGTGGCCGACGAGGCCCGGGAGGTCGCCGTCCGGCTCACCGTCCGGGGGCGGCGCATGCCGCTGCGGGTGGCCAAGACGCTCCGGCTGAGGGCGGGGGAGGCCGAGCTCGTCATCGAGGAAGAGCTGGTCAACGAGTCCGGGGTGGCGCTGGAGGCGATGTGGGGGCATCACATCGTATTCGGGGCGCCCTTCCTGCGGCCCGGGCACCGGATCAGGCTGGGCGCGGGTGCCCGGGTGGTCCCGCACGAGACGGCGATCGGCCCCGGTGGACGGCGGGTGAGGGGCGGCGGGCCGCATGCCTGGCCCCGTGTCCCGGCCGACGGGGGCGGGGTCGTTGATCTTGATGTCGTGCCCGGCGCCGGGGTGCCCAGTGAGATCGTCTACCTCACCGGGCTGGAGGAGGGGCGTTACGAGGTCGTCGATCCGGCCGGGTTCGGGATGCGGGTGCGCTGGGACGTGGACGTCCTGCCGCATCTGTGGCTGTGGCAGGAGTTCGGGGCGACCACCGGGCATCCGTGGTGGGGGCGCGCGTACGTGATGGGCTTGGAGCCGTTCGCCGGATATCCGACGGACGGGCTGGCCGCCGCCGTCGCGAACGGCACCGCGCTGACGTTGGAACCGCACGCGCGGCGGAGCCTGTGGCTGCGAGCGGCGGTCATCGAGGAGGGCACGTGAGGGAGTTCGAGGGCAAGGTCGCCGTCGTGACCGGGGGGTCGCTGGGGATCGGCCGGGCCGTGGTGGAGCGGCTCGCGCGTGACGGCGCCGCCGTGGTGTTCTGCGGGATCGGCGAGGACGAGGTCCGGCGGGCGGAGGACGAACTGCGGGGTGCGGGACTGGAGGTCGCCGGCGCCGTCGCCGACGTGACCGACGCCGCGCGGATGGACGGGCTGGTCGGGGAGGCCGTGTCCCGGCACGGCGGCCTGGACGTGCTGGTGACGTGCGCGGGAGTGCAGCGGTACGGGACGGTCGAGGAGACGTCCGAGGAGCTGTGGGACGAGGTGCTCGGCGTCAACGTCAAGGGCGTGTTCCTCGCCTGCCGCGCCGCCGTGCCCGAACTGCGGCGCCGGGGCGGCGGGACGATCGTCACGGTGTCGTCGGTGCAGGCGTTCGTGTCGCAGGACCGGGTGGCCGCCTACAGCGCCAGCAAGGCCGCGATCAACGCGCTGACGCGGGCGGTGGCGCTGGATCATGCGGCGGACGGCATCCGCGCGAACGTGGTGTGCCCGGGGTCGGTCGACACGCCCATGCTGCGCTGGGCCGCCGACCTGTTCCGCGGGACGACGGGGCAGGACGCGCAGGTCGCCGAGTGGGGGCGTGCGCACCCGCTCGGGAGGGTCGCGGCGGCCGCGGAGGTCGCCGAGGTCGTGGCGTTCCTCGCCGGGCCCCGCTCGTCGTTCGTGACCGGAGCCGAGCACCGGGTGGACGGCGGCCTGCTGGCCCGCAATCCGGCGGCACTTCCGGAAATCTCCTGAAAGATCTAGACACCAAGTCATTTGATGACTCAAAATGTGGGGCGCACGAGCAGCGTGTGATCGTGACCTCGCGGAGGTTTCCATGCAGGCGTCCGTCCCTCCCTCCTCCTTCTCTTCCGATCGGCCCTCACCCGTTCGCGGGGGTCGGCGCCGCCGCGCCGGTGTTCTCGCTTCCGTCCTGCTGCTCGTGGCCGCGCCCGCCGTGCCGGCGGGCGCCGACACCCACGGCCACGGCCCCGGCAAGGGGAAGGGCAAGGGCCACGGCCGCGCGGCCGCCGGGCCCACGTGCTCCGGGCACGCTGCGCCGACCTTCGGCACGGCCTCGCAGAACGCCGCTCTCAACGGTAAGTTCACGTCCTACGGCAACAGCAACACGCTTCTGGACGACTGGACCGGCGCTGACACCACGTACTCGCTGAAGCTCTCGGACGGGCGCATCGTCTACGCCTACTCCGACACCTTCCTCGGCAAGGTCAACGCGGACGGGTCGCGGCCGGTCGTCGTCGAGGAGGGCGGGACGACGCCGTTCATCAACAACTCGTTCGTCGTCCAGGGCACGGGCGGCGGGCTCACCACCGTGCACGGCGGGACGGCCGCCGCCCCCAAGGCGGTCATGCCGCCCGCGCAGCCGGCCCACTGGTACTGGGCGGGCGACCTCACCCAGAGCGGGTCGGAGGTGCAGCAGCTCTACCGCGAGTACTACGACCCCGACCCGGACAACGGCACCGGGTGGGACATGAAGTTCAAGGACAACGTCCTCGCCCGGTTCTCCAGCGGGAACCTGGCCGCGCCGACCGTCCAGGCGATGCCCTCGGCGTCGGGCGTTCAGTGGGGGTCGGCGCTGCTCAGGGACGGCGGCTACACCTACGTCTACGGCACCGAGGACTACACCGACCCCCAGACGCAGGTGAACACCAAGTACCTGCGCGTCGCGCGGGTCAGCGGCACGGACCTGCGCGGCGCCTGGCAGTACCGCACGGCGAGCGGCTGGTCGGCCGCGGAGACGGACTCGGTGCGGCTGATGAGCGGGGTGTCGAACGAGTTCAGCGTCACCAAGCGCGGCTCGCACTACGTCATGGTCAACCAGGACGCGAACATCGCGTTCGGCGGCGAGATCGACGTCCTGCTGTCGTGCTCGGCGGCCGGGCCGTTCAGCGGCGAGCAGACCGTCTACCAGACGCCCGAGACCGGGCCCCTCGGTTCCTACGGCGACCCGGACATCTTCACCTACAACGCCCACCAGCACGCGGCGCTCTCGTCCAGCGGCAGCCTGGTGATCTCCTACAACGTCAACAGCCTGGACACGACCGACGGCCCGGCGAACGACAACTACCGCGACGTCGGGATCTACCGGGCGCGCTACATCAACCTGCCGGTCACCGGCTAGCCCCAGGCCGCGGCACCGTCGTCCCGTCCACGGCGGTACCGCTTCCCGCGCCCCCGGGTGACCTCCCGCCCGGGGGCGCGTCCCGTCCGTCCATCCGGAGGTGCCGACCATGCCCCTTGACGCCGAACTCGCCGCCGCGCTCGACGGCATGCCCTACGTCGGGCTCGCGGACCCCGGCCGGGCCCGCGCGGCCATGAACGACCTGGTCCGCGCCCTCGCCCGGCCCGTGGGCGACGAGAGGGTGGTCGTCGAGGACCGGACCCTTCCCGGGTCGGTGCCCGTGCGGATCTACCGGCCGCGCGTGACGCCGGCGCCCGTGCTCGTGTACTTCCACGGCGGCGGATTCGTGACCGGTGGGCTGGAGAACGAGCACGAGCGCTGCCTGGAATTCGCCGGTGAGGACGGGATCGCGGTCGTCTCGGTCGACTACCGGCTCGCGCCCGAGCACCCCTTTCCGGCCGGGTTCGACGACTGCCATGCCGCGACCGTGTGGGCCTGGGAGCACGCGGGCGAGTTCGGTGGCGACCCGGAACGGGTCGCGGTCGGGGGCGGAAGCGCCGGCGGCGCGCTGGCCGCCGCCGTGGCGCTGCGGGCGCGGGACGAGGGCGGGCCGCCGCTGGTGTTCCAGATGCTCCTCTACCCCGTCCTGGACGACCGGATGGCCACCCCGTCGATGCGGACGTTCACCGAGCCGCCGCTGTTCAACAGCGGCGACGTGCGGCACATGTGGCGCCACTACCTCGGCGGGCGGACGGACGTCCCCGCCTACGCCGCGCCCGCGCGGGCCGAGGACCTGGGCGGCCTGCCGCGCGCCTACGTGCTCGTCCCCGAGCACGACCCGCTGCGGGACGAGGGGCTCGCCTACGCGCACCGGCTGATCGTCTCCGGGGTTCCCACGGAGCTGCACCACGTGCCGGGCGCCTGCCACGGATTCGACGGCATCATGTCGGCGCGGCTGGGGCGGCTCGCGTTCGAGGAGGAGCGCGCCGTACTGCGGCGATGTCTCTCCGGGAGGGTGGACACGCCAATCGCTAAGTGATTAGATGACTTTACTTCTTTGGGAACGAGGTGGCGATGTCACAGGATGTGGCCCGGCCGAGCCTGGCGGACGCCCTCACGGAGCGCATGCTGGACCTGATCAGGGCCGGCGGCCTGCAGGCCGGCGACCGGCTGCCGTCCGCGCGGGAGCTGTCCCAGCGCTTCGCGGTGACGACGCCGACGCTGCGGGAGGCGCTGCGCCGCCTGGAGGCGACCGGCGCGATCCAGCTCCGGCACGGCTCGGGCATCTATGTGGGCGCCGACCTCGAACGCGTGGTCATCCCCAACCCCAACGTCCGGGAGCTGGAGGCCGACCGGCTGCTCCAGCTGCTGGACGCGCGGCTGCTCATCGAGCCGCCGCTGGCCGGACGGGCGGCGCGGCGGTCGCGGCCCGCCGACATCGAGCTGCTCCGGGCCCTCCTCGACCAGGCGGGCGCGGACCTCGGCTCGGACGCGCAGGAGGCGGAGACCCGCCTGCACAAGGCGAACATGGCCTTCCACCGGGAGGTCGCCGGCGTCGCGGGCAATTCCGTACTCTGCGAGGTCATCGACTCCCTGCTGTCGGTGCACGCCTCCGAGCAGCGCGCGATACAGCGGATCTTCGACGACCGCGTCCGCGACTTCGACGAGCACACCGCGATCCTCGCCGCCATCGAGGCCGGCGCGGAGCGGGACGCCGAGTCCCTCATGCGGTCCCACCTCGCCGACGTCAAACACGTGATCGAGCAGCGGCTCGCCTGAGCGGGCCGTCCCCCCGCCGCCGGCGCCAGCGCCGCGCGGCCGGTTCACCCTTCTCCGATTCCATCCTTCGACCACCCCGATCGGGCATCGCCGCCCGATGAAGGAGGCTCACCATGGTGCCGTCCAAGCGACTCCAGGTGACCGCGCTCACCGTGGGCGCGCTGCTGCTCGCCGCCGGCTGCGGGTCCGGCGACTCGGGCGGGAGCAAGTCCGAACTCAAGCTCTACAACGACAAGGGCGCATGGAAGCCCTTCTTCGAGCAGATGGGCGCGCTCGGCAAGCAGCAGACCGGCCTGGACATGACGCCGGTCGGCTACACCGACGAACCGACCTACACGGCGTTCATCAAGACCTCGTTCCGCACGAACGTCAAGCCCGACCTGTTCACCTGGACGACCGGCGGGCGCCTGGAAGAGATCGTCAAGCAGAACCAGGTCGCCGAGACCACGAAGATCTGGCAGGACGCCATCGCCGGCGGCGACCTCACCGAGGACCTGAAGAAGTACTACACCGTCGGCGGCAAGCAGTACTGCGTCCCGCTGAACACCGCCTACTGGGGCATGTTCTACAACAAGAAGATCTTCGACAAGTACGACCTGAAGCCGCCCACGACGTGGGCGGAACTGGAGAAGACGGCGCAGACGCTGAAGTCGAAGGGCCAGGTGCCCTTCAACCAGACCACCCCGACGTCGCTGTTCTCCTTCGCCTGGTTCGAGCAGATCCTCGCCGGCACCGACCCCGACCTGTACGAGCGGCTGTCGAAGGGCCAGGCGTCCTACACCGACCCCGGCGTCGTGAAGGCGATGGAGCGCTGGAAGTCGATGATCGACGCCGGGTGGTTCAGCAAGCCGGGCGACAAGGCCGACCCCGCCGACCACTTCAAGTCCGGCGACGCGGCCATGGTCATCAACGGCACCTGGTTCAACACGAGCATGACCCAGCGCGGCCTCAAGCAGGGCGAGGACTACGGGTTCTTCTTCGTCCCGAACGTGGACCCGGCGCTGCCGAAGCGGTCGCTGGTGTTCGAGAGCGGCCCGCTGTGCTCGCTGCGCAAGGCCCCCGACGCGGCCGCCAGCACCAAGTACCTCAAGTGGTGGGTCACGCCCGCCGCGCAGGAGAAGTGGGCGAACGCGCGCGGCGACGTGTCCGGCAACCCGAAGGTCAAGGTCGCCGACCCCGAGCTGGACAAGGTCACCAAGGAGGCCGCGTCGGGCGGCAACCGCCTCGTCCTGCGCTACTTCGAGGCGGCGCCCGCGCCCGTGCTCACCGAGGCCCTGAGCGGCTTCGACAAGTTCCTCAACAAGCCGGAGACCTACATGGACGTGCTCAAGAGCATCCAGAAGGTCAACGAGACCTACTGGAAGTCGCACTGATCCATGGGCACGCACAAGGCCACCGCCGACCGTCCCAAGCTGACGGTGGTGCCCCCCGCGGGCGGCGGGCGCCGCAGGGGGGCCGGCGCCCGACCCGGCAAGGGGTTCGCGCTGCACGGCCGGTTCCGGCACGTCTACATATCGCCGGCCGTGCTGTTCGTCGCCGTCCTGCTCTACCTGCCGTTCCTGTGGACGGCGTACCTGAGCCTCACCAGCTACGACGGGCTCGCCTCACCCGAGTTCACCGGCCTGGACAACTACCGGCGGCTCCTTGAGGACGACGCGCTCGTCACCTCGATCCGCAACACGCTCCTGTGGGTCGTCGGCACCGTCGTCCTGCCGGTGGGGCTCGGCCTGCTCGTCGCCGTCCTGTCCTATGACCTCAAGCGCGGCGCGTGGTTCCGGCTGCCGTTCCTGCTCCCGTACGCCATGTCGGGCGCCGGCCTCGGCGTGATCTGGGGCTTCATCCTCCAGCCGGACGGGATGGCGAACCAGATCCTGACCGTGTTCGGGATGCCGGGCGGCGACACCGCGTTCCTGCAGGACGGCCCCCGCAACACCGTCGCCATGATCGTGGTGTGGACGTGGCAGCAGCTCGGCGTCAACATGCTGCTGTTCGTCGTCGGCCTCCAGTCGATCCCGAAGGGGCCGATCGAGGCCGCCCGCATCGACGGCGCGTCCGGATGGGCGATGTTCCGGCACGTCATCTGGCCGCTGATGCGCCCGATCACCACCGTGGTGTTCGGGCTCGCGCTCGTCGCCGGCCTGAAGAACTTCGACATCGTGTGGGTGATGACGCAGGGCGGGCCCGGACGCTCCTCCGAGACCCTCGCCGTGACCATGTACCGGGACGTGTTCGTCGCCAACGAGTACGGCTACGGGTCGGCGGTCGCGGTGCTGCTCACCACCATCACGGGCCTGGCCTCGTACGTGTACCTGCGCCGCCAGGTGAGCAGGGAGGAGATGCCGCGATGACCGGAGCGAGACTGATCCACGTGCGCCGCGCCGTACTGGCGGTGCTGGGCCTGGTGTGGCTCTTCCCCACCTACCTGATCGTCGCGAACGCGCTGCGCCCCGCCGGCGACTACGACCCGTCGGACGCGGTGAAGCCGCCGTCCTCCATCGGCCTGTTCGACAACATCGCGCAGGCATGGGACCGGACCGCCGTCGGCGACACGCTGCTCAGCACCCTGCTGTACAGCGTCGTCTCGCCCGCGCTGGCCGTCCTGATGGGCGCGCTCGCCGGGTACGCGATCGTGGTCCTGCGGCTCAGGCACGGCTTCGCCTGGTTCGTGGTCATCTTCGCCGGGACGATCGTGCCGTTCCAGATGCTGCTGGTGCCGCTGTTCGTCGGCTACAGCAAGGTGACGCTGTACGACGACCACCTCGGGCTGATCATCATCTACTCGGCGATCAACGTGCCGCTGGCCGCACTGGTGATGCGCAACTTCTTCGGCAACGTCGCCGTGTCGATCTTCGAGGCGGCGCGGCTGGACGGCGCGTCCACCTTCCGGATCTTCTGGCGGATCTACCTGCCGCTGTCGGCCGCGGCCCTCGCCGCGGTGTTCATCCTGGAGTTCACTTTCGTCTGGAACGACCTGCTGTTCGGCCTGACGCTCTCCCAGTCGCCGACCGTCCGGCCCGTGTGGGCCGAGCTGTCCGCGCTGACCACCGACGTCTACGCCGGGACGCCGGTACCGATCGCGCTCGCCGCCGGCCTGGTGGTCTCCCTGCCGACCGTCGCGATCTTCCTCGCCACCCAGCGCCTGTTCACCCGCGGCCTCACCCTCGCCCAGTTCTAGAAGCTCCCCGAAGAGAGATTGACGCATAACGATGACGAGTCGCCTGCTGCAGGCGAGCCTCGGCTCGCCCGACTATGACGGGATCCGCGACGCGCTGCGCCAGGACACCTCGACCGAGGTGCTCGCCGTGCGCGGGCTGTCGGTGCGCGCCGCCGTGCTGCCGCTGTTCCAGCGGGACGAGGGCGGCGCGCTCCTCCAGGCCGTCCGGCTGACGCTGTCCGGTGAGGGCCCGGTGGAGGTGGCCCTCAAGGACGGCGACGCCGAGGTCGCCGCCGCGGCGGCGGCGGGCGGGACGGTCACGCTGCTCGTCCCGGAGGTGGACGCCCCCCGCCGCCTCACCCTGGAGGTGCGCGACTCCGGCGGGCTCGTCGGGGCCGCGCCGCTCGACGTCACCCCGCAGCGCAAGTGGAACGTCTTCGTCGTCCACCACTCGCACCTCGACATCGGCTACACCGACACGCAGGGCACCGTGCTGCGGCACCACCTCGACTACCTCGACGCGGCGCTGCGGCTGGCGCGGGAGACCGACGGGCGGCCCGACGACGCGCGGTTCCGCTGGTCGGTCGAGTCGTCCATGCCCGCGCTGCGGTGGCTCGCGACCCGCCCCGACGACCAGGTCGCCGAGTTCGCCGCGCGGGCCCGCGCGGGCGACATCGAGGTCACCGCGTTCCCGATGCAGCTGCACACCGAGGCGTGCTCGACCGAGGAGCTGTACCGGCAGCTCCGCTTCGTCGAGCAGCTGCGCCGCGAGCACGGCATCGAGGTCCGGTCGGCGATGCACACCGACATCCCGGGCGCCGTCGTCGGGACGGTGGACGCCCTCAACGCGGCCGGCGTCCGCTACCTCGCCGCCGCGCACAACTGGGCCGGGCGCTCCGTCCCGTACATCACGGGCGGCGACCGGCTCGCCCGCCCGTTCCGGTGGCGCTCGCCGGGCGGCGGCGAGCTGATCGTCTGGTTCACCGACACCCCGCACGGCATGGCCTACATGGAGGGCAACACCGTCGGGCTCGTCGACGGCTACGATCTCGCCGAGGACCTGCTGCCCCGCTACCTCGGCTCCCTCGCCGACCGGCCCTACCCCTACGGGCCCGGGAC
Source organism: Actinomadura sp. NPDC023710 (assembly GCF_040639875.1). NCBI lineage: Bacteria > Bacillati > Actinomycetota > Actinomycetes > Streptosporangiales > Thermomonosporaceae > Actinomadura > Actinomadura sp. NPDC023710. The sequence goes on along the minus strand of NZ_JBFAGB010000027.1, from coordinate 37,124 downwards.
GTTCGGCTGGTACGCCGCGCCCGGCCAGGTCGGCGCCGCCAAGGACCCCGACTTCCTGGACGCCGTCCACCTGCGCGTCCAGGGCGCGCACGCCGACAACGCCGGACCGTCGATCGTCCCCGCCGACATCGCCCACCGCTGGAACGAGACCTGGGCGTACCCGCGGCTGCGGATGGCGACCAACGCCGACTTCTTCGCCTACGTCGAGGAGCACCACGGCGACCGGCTCCAGACCCACGAGGGCGACTGGACGGACTGGTGGGCCGACGGCCTCGGCTCCGGCGCCCGGCCGCTCGGGTACGTCCGGCGGGCGCAGAACGTCCTGCGGGCCGCCGAGACGCTGCACGCGCTCGCCGACGAGCGCAGCGGCGAGCGCACCGGCGCGTCCGAGGCGATCGACGAGGCCTACGACCGGGCCGCGCTGTTCGACGAGCACACCTGGGGTGCCGCCAACCCGTGGGAGGACGCCGAGGAGGGCGGCGACTCCGGCGGCCTGCAGTGGACCCGCAAGTCCCAGGTCGGCTACCAGGCCCACGACGACGCCCTCGACCTGCTCCAGGCCGGCGCGCGGCGCATCGGCGCGACGTTCGGGGCCGCGCCGGACGCGCTCGCCTCGTTCCTCGTCGTCAACCCCGGCACGGCCGCCCGCACCGACGTGGCCCGCGCGTTCCTGCCCCGCGACGTCGTCGCCGTCGACGTCCCCGTCGCCCTGGTGGACGCCCGCACCGGCGAACCCGTCCCGCACCGCGAGGAGGAGGTCGACCCGGACGAGTGGCCCACCCGTCCCATCGGCCGCCACCTGGAGGCGGTGGTACCGGACGTCCCGGGCCACGGGCACGTCCGCGTGGACGTCGTCCCGGCCGCGACGGGCGCGCCGGAGCCGGTCGACCTCGGCTTCGAGGGCACGATCGAGAACGAGTTCTACCGGGTCGTCTACGACCTCAGGGAAGGGCACATCGGCTCGGTCTTCGACAAGACCGCCGGCCGCGAGCTGGTGAACGCCGACTCCGTCGCGGGCTTCGGGCAGTACGTCTACGACCGGTACGCGACCGCGCCGCACTTCAACCACATGTCCGGGCACATGCTCGTGCACGACAAGACGATGCTCGGCGACCGGGCCGTCGCCACCCACGCGACGGTCACCGAGTGCAGCCGCACCCCCGCGGGGGAGCGGCTCGTCGTCGAGCTGCACGGCAAGGGCGTCGACTGGCTGCGCACGACGATCGACCTGTACGCGGGCGTGCCGCGCGTGGACGTCCGCTACCAGCTCGGCAAGCAGCCCACCGCGGCCAAGGAGGCGGTCTTCTTCGCGTTCCCGTTCGCCGTGGACGGCCCGCCCGACGCCTGGGAGCTGACCGGCGGCGTCGGCGGCACCGGCGTCCCGAGCGTCCCGGGATCGGCTGAGCACATGCGCCCGATCCGCCACTGGGTCGCCTTCGAGGACGCCGAGCTGACCGTCGCGTGGGCGACGCTGGAGGCGCCGCTCGTCCAGTTCGGCTCCATCCACATGCCCTACGCGCCGTTCCCGCCCACGCTCGACATCGAGGACGGCACCGTCTACTCGTGGGCGCTGAACAACATCTGGGACACCAACTTCCCGTCCCAGCAGCAGGGCGAGACCACCTTCCGGTACGCGTTCGCGTCCGGCGCGGCGGGCTCGGGCCGCCGGCTCGGCGCCCGCACGGCCGCCGGGATCACCGACCCGTTCGTCGCCACCCTCGCCACCGGCGACATGCCCGCCGCGGAATCGGGGACCTTCCTGCGCGTGGACGACCCGGACGTGCTCGTCACCTCCGTCGGGCGCGCCCGCGACGGGGACGGGCTGGCCGTCCGGCTCCAGTCGCTCGCCGCGGGCCCGGTGGAGACGGGCCTGCACGTGCCGGGGGCCACCGGCGCCCTGCTGAGCGGCGGTCTGGAGCGTGACCCGGCGGAACTGCCCGTCCGGGACGGCACCATGACGGTGCGTCTGCCCGCCTGCGGCGTCGCCACCGTCACGGTTCGGCGTTGAGTACGGATCGGGGACACATGAAGATCACAGGCATCCGCGCCACCACGGTCACCGTGCCGCTGGAGGCGCCCCTCCTGCACAGCAACGGCGCGCACTGGGGCCGCTTCGTCCGGACGATCGTCGAGGTGGAGGCCGACAACGGCCTGGTCGGGCTCGGTGAGATGGGCGGCGGCGGCCAGAGCGCCGAGGCCGCCTTCCAGGCCCTCGCCCCGCACCTGGAGGGCCACGACCCGTTCGAGCTGGAGGCGCTCCGCTTCAAGATCGCCAACCCGACGGCGAGCCTGTACAACAACCGCACCCAGATGCTCGCCGCCATCGAGTTCGCCTGCCTCGACCTCGTCGGGCAGCACCTCGGCGTCCCGGTGCACGACCTGCTCGGCGGCCGCATCCGCGACTCCGTCCCGTTCGCGTCCTACCTGTTCTACCGCTATCCGGGCGCCGGGGGCTCGCCGGAGGTGCGCACCCCCGAGCAGCTCGTCGAGCACGCCAGCGCGCTCAGGGACGCGCACGGGTTCACCGTCCACAAGCTGAAGGGCGGGGTGTTCCCGCCGGGCCACGAGCTGGAGTGCTACAAGGCGCTCGCCGAGGCGTTCCCCGGCGACCGCTTCCGCTACGACCCGAACTCCGTGCTGAGCCTGGAGGAGGGCCTGCGGTTCGGGAAGGCCATCGAGGACCTGCCCAACGACTACCTGGAGGACCCCGTCCTCGGGCTGGAGGGGCTGCGGCTCGTCCGCGAGCGCGTCAACATCCCGCTCGCCACCAACACCGTCGTCGTGAACTTCGAGCAGCTCGCGGCGAACGTGCTGCGCCGCAGCGCGGACGTCGTCCTGCTCGACACCACGTTCTGGGGCGGCATCCGGGCGTGCGTGAAGGCCGCCGGCGTGTGCGAGACGTTCCAGATCGGCGTCGCCGTCCACTCCTCCGGCGAGCTCGGCATCCAGCTCGCCACCATGCTGCACCTCGGCGCCGTCCTGCCCAACCTCACCTACGCCGCCGACGCGCACTACCACCACCTCGCCGACGACGTCATCGAGGGCGGACCGATGCGGTACTCCGGCGGCAGGATCCCGGTGCCGTCGGGTCCCGGCCTCGGCGTTCGCCTGGACCGTGACAAGCTGGCCGAGTACGCGGAGCTGTACAAGGAGCTCGGCGGCTACCCCTACGACCGCGACCCCGGCCGTCCGGGCTGGTACCCCCTCGTCCCCAACGACCGGTGGGCCGATCCCGACGTCGCACTGCCGCCGCTCGATTAGCCTGCCACGTGTGATTCGTTACGCGACGACCGGCGACGTCCCCGAGATCCTGCGGCTGGTCCGCGAGCTGGCGGAGTACGAGCGCGCCCTCCACGAGGTGAAGGCGACCGAGGACCAGCTGCGGGACCGGCTGTTCTGCGACGACCCCAAGGTCTTCGCCCACGTCGCCGAGCACGACGGCCGGGTCGTCGGGTTCGCCGTGTGGTTCCTCTCGTTCTCCACGTGGAACGGCACGCACGGCATCTACCTGGAGGACCTGTTCGTCGAGCCGGAGTACCGCGGCCACGGCTACGGCAGGGGGCTGCTCACCGAGCTGGCCCGCGTCGCCGACGACCGCGGCTACGGGCGCGTCGAATGGTCCGTCCTGGACTGGAACGAGCCGGCGATCGGGTTCTACAAGGCCCTCGGCGCCGGCCCGCAGGACGAGTGGACGGTCTACCGCCTCACCGGCGACGCCCTCACCCGGGCCGCGCGCTCGTCCGGCGGCTGACTTGCGTCCGGTACCGGGGTACGGACCTACCGTCGGGCCATGGAGATTCACCAGGTGCCGGGACGGCCGGACGACGATGGATGGGCGCCGCGGGCGTGCGCGCTGCCGACAGCCGAGCGGCCGTTGCGGGTGGCCGAGTTCGACGCGCTGTTCGCCGAGGCGGTGACCGCCGTGCGGCCCGCCGGGACGGGCCGGGTGCGGATGGAACTGCGCCCGGACCCGCGGGCGGCCGGGCGGGCCGCCGAGCTCGCCGCCCGGGAGACGGGCTGCTGCTCGTTCTTCACCTTCACCCTCACCGCGACCGGCGGCGCGCTGGCCATGGAGATCAGCACCGGCGACCGCCACGCCGAGGTGCTGGACGCCCTGACGGCCCGCGCCGCCCGGATGATCGCCCCCTGACACGCCGCGAGGGCCGTCCGGCAACGGACGGCCCTCGCGACGAGCTGGACGCGCTCAGCCCTGCTTGGTCTCCCAGAAGATCTTGTCGATCTCAGCGATCTTCGCGAGCAGGTCCTCGGCGGCCTTGCCGTCCATGCTGCCCTTGGTGCCGGAGGCACCCGCCAGCTTGGTCGCCTCGTTGAACAGCTGGTGCAGCTGCGGGTACTTCTCGAAGTGCGGCGGCTTGAAGTAGTCGGTCCACAGCACCCACAGGTGCTCCTTGACCAGCTGCGAGCGCTGCTCCTTGATCAGGATCGCCCGGGCGCGGAACTCCGGGTCCTCGTTGGCGGCGTACTTCTCAATGATCGCCTTCACGGACTCGGCCTCGATCCGGGCCTGCGCCGGGTCGTAGACGCCGCACGGCAGATCGCAGTGCGCAGACACCGTGGTCTTCGGGCGCAGAAGCTTGAGCAACACCTGCGATTCCCTTCCCTCGTTGCGGATCATGCTCAGGTCACCGACATTACTCTTGTGCACCGGGGCCCGTCCGGGCAGGGCACTCGGTAATTCGGCCTAAGACCCGGGCCTTTCGGCCCGGAACCTCTCCAGCAGTGTTTGTGACCGCCGCCCGCCGAAGTATGCGGCCCGACGAGGAGGACCATGCGGATCCGCACCCCCCGCCGTCCGCTGCTGTGGGGCCTCGCCGGCGCGGCGGCGCTCGCGCTCGCGGCGGCGCGCAGGCCGGCGACCGTGGAGGTCACCGGCGACTCGATGCTCCCGGGCCTGCGCCCGGGGGACTGGCTCGTCGTCCGCCCCGGGGCCCGCCCCGCCCCGGGCGACGTGGTCGTGGCCGAGCACCCGGAGCACCGCGGGCTGCTCATCGTCAAACGCGTCGCGCACCGCTCCGCGGACGGCTGGTGGCTGGAGAGCGACAACCAGCGCGCCCGGGGCCGCCGCGACAGCTGGGACTTCGGCCCCGTCCCCGACGCCCTGCTGAGAGGGCGCGTCGTCGCCCGCTACTGGCCGCTGCCGGTGAAGCCGGTGCGGCCCGTGCTCCGGGGCGGGAGCACGGGCCGCGGCGCCGATCGGGCGGCGATCAGATGCGGGCGACGCCCTCTTCGCGGGCCTTGGCGGCGACGGCGGCCGTGACGGCCGGGGCGACGCGCTCGTCGAACGGGCCGGGGATGACGTAGTCGGCGGTCAGGTCGTCGCCGACGATGCCGGCGAGGGCGTTCGCCGCCGCCAGCTTCATCCCCTCGGTGATCGTGTGGGCCCGGACGTCCAGCGCGCCGCGGAAGATGCCGGGGAACGCCAGCACGTTGTTGATCTGGTTCGGGAAGTCGCTGCGGCCGGTCGCGACGACCTTGGCGTGCCGGCGGGCGACCTCCGGGTGGACCTCGGGCGTCGGGTTGGAGAGGGCGAAGACGATCGCGCTGTCCGACATCGTGGCGACGCACGACTCGTGGACGGTGCTGCCGGACAGGCCGATGAACACGTCGGCGCCGCGCAGCGCCTCCTCCGTGGAGCCCTTCAGGTGCGAGCGGTTGGTGATCGCGGCGATGCGCTCCTTGACGGGGTTCAGGCCGTCGCGTCCCTCGTGGATGATGCCCTTGCTGTCCGACAGGGCGATGTCCCCGATGCCCGCCTCGATCAGGATCTGCGAGACCGCGATGCCGGACGCGCCCGCGCCCGCCACGACCGCGCGCAGCTCCGACAGCGGCTTGCCGACGAAGCGCGCCGCGTTGGTGAGGGCGGCGAGCGCGACGATCGCGGTGCCGTGCTGGTCGTCGTGGAAGACGGGGATGTCGAGCGCGGCGCGCAGCCGGTCCTCGATCTCGAAGCAGCGCGGGGCGCTGATGTCCTCCAGGTTGATGCCGCCGAAGCTCGGCGCCATCCGGATCACGGTGTCGACGATCTCGTCCACGCCCGTGCAGTTCAGCGCGATCGGCACGGAGTCGACGTCCGCGAACTCCTTGAACAGCAGCGACTTGCCCTCCATGACCGGCATGGACGCCACCGGGCCGATGTCGCCGAGGCCGAGCACGGCGGTGCCGTCGGTCACGACGGCGACGACCCTGGAGGTCCAGGTGTAGTCGTAGGCCAGCTCGGGGTTGTCGGCGATCGCGGTGCACACGCGGGCGACACCCGGCGTGTAGGCCAGCGAGAGATCGTCCTTGTTGCGGACGGGAATGGTCGAGCGCATCTCCAGCTTGCCGCCGCGGTGCAGCGGAAAGGCCGGATCGTCGTCCAGTGAGGGTGGTTCGGTGGGAATGGGCTCAGCAGCCACAGCGACCCCTGTCTGTGAAAGTTGGCTTTCTTGAGATGCCGCCGCGGTGTGGTCTGGTGTGGCCGGTCACCCGGTGGATCTCGCGACGCACGGGGGTCACCCGTTGTCTGATTGTGCCACAGGGGGTCCCGGCCGCCCGGAGGCCGGGGTGGTGGTGACCGTCACGTGACCGTGCTCGCACGGTCGTGGTTCGATCGCATTGCGTGAGGTAGACCCCGGGAAGGCGCGCTGATCCGGCGCTGCCTCGTTGCGTGATTGTTTCGCACCCTTTATCCAGATCAGGGACGTTGTGCGCCAAACTGTGCACCTGACCTTCGGATCTACGCGGATCCGACGAAACCACCTGGAGGGGGACCAGTGATCACCGGTTCTCTGCGCCGCCGCGCCGTCGCGGCGAGCGCGCTCGTACTGACGGGCGCGCTCGCGCTGTCCGCATGCGGCGACAGCAACGACTCGGGCGACTCGGGCTCACCGGCCTCGAACACGAGCGTGGACAGCAAGCTCGCGGCGATGGTCCCGGCCGCGATCAAGAGCGACGGGAAGATCGCGGTCGGCACCGACGCGTCCTACCCGCCCAACGAGTCCGTCGACCCTGCCTCGCAGAAGATCGTCGGCTGGGACGTCGACCTGTTCAACGCGGTCGCGGCCAAGCTCGGCCTGAAGACCCAGTACAGCAACGCCGGCTTCGACACGATCATCCCCGGCGTCCAGTCCGGCAAGTACGAGACCGGCGTCTCCTCCTTCACCGACACCAAGGAGCGGGAGCAGGCCGTCGACTTCATCACCTACTACTCGGCCGGGACGACCTGGGCCGTGCTCAAGGGCAACCCGAAGGGCGTCAACCCCGACGACGCCTGCGGCAAGTCCATCGGCGTCCAGCAGGGCACGGTGCAGGTCGACGACCTCGCGGCGCGCAGCAAGAAGTGCACCGACGCGGGCAAGCCGGGCATCAAGAGCGTCGTCCGCAAGCAGCAGACCGAGGTCAACAACGACCTGGTCGCGGGCAAGGTCGACGGCATGGCCGCCGACTCGCCCATCGTCGGCGACGCGGTGAAGAAGACCGGCGGCAAGCTGGAGATCATCGGCCAGGCGTACGACACCGCGCCCTACGGCTTCGCGGTCGGCAAGAACTCCGGCCAGCTGAAGGACGCCATCCAGGGCGCCCTGAAGGCGCTGATCGCCGACGGCACCTACAAGAAGATCCTCACCGATGCCGGCGTGGAGAGCGGCGCGATCACCGAACCGAAGATCAACGGAGCGCAGAGCTGATCGCATGACGGTCGACAACGACGCCGGCAAGGGGCGGCCTGAGGCGATCAAGGCCGTCCCCGTCCGGCATCCGGGCCGCTGGCTCGGGGCGGCGGTCGTCCTCGTGCTGGTCGCCATGTTCATCCACTTCCTGCTGACCAGCAAGGCGCTCGACTGGCCGGAGCAGTGGAAGTACCTGTTCTCGGATCCGGTGCTCAAGGGCGTCCGGAACACCGTCTGGCTCACCCTGGCCGCCATGGGCGGCGGCGTCGTGCTCGGCGTCGTGCTCGCGCTGATGCGGCTGTCGGCCAACCCCCTGCTGAGCGGCGCGGCCTGGGTGTACCTGTGGTTCTTCCGCGGCACTCCCCTCTACACGCAGCTGCTCATCTGGGGCGCGATCGGCACGTTGTTCCCGACGGTCGGGATCGGCATCCCGTTCGGCCCCGAGTTCGAGACGTGGAAGACGCAGGAGCTGGTCAACGCCGCGCTCGCGGCGGCGCTCGGGCTGATCCTCAACGAGGCCGCCTACATGGCCGAGATCGTCCGGGCCGGCATCCTGTCGGTGGACGAGGGGCAGCAGGAGGCCGCGAGCGCGCTCGGCATGTCCCGCATGCAGACGATGCGGCGGATCGTGCTGCCGCAGTCGATGCGCGTCATCGTCCCGCCGACGGGCAACGAGGCGATCTCGATGCTGAAGAACACCTCGCTCGTCGCGGCCATCCCGTACTCGGAGCTGACCTTCACCGCGCAGACCATCTACGCCACCACCTACAAGATCGTTCCGATGCTGGTGATGGCCTGCCTGTGGTACCTGCTCATCTCCTCGGTCATGATGATCGGGCAGTACTACCTGGAGCGGCACTACAGCCGCGGCACCAGCAAGGGGGCGGAGGCCAGGCAGCGGCTCCGCTTCCGCGGCGGAGGAGGCGGCCAGTGAGCGGAGGCGAGGACATCGTGGGCGACGCCCCCGTCACCCCGGAACCCGCGGCCGCGAGCGGCGGGCTGATGGTCAGGGCCGAGGCGGTGCACAAGTCGTTCGGGCGGCTGGAGGTGCTGAAGGGCATCGACCTGGAGGTCAGGCCCGGCGAGGTGATGTGCGTCGTCGGCCCGTCCGGCTCGGGCAAGTCGACGTTCCTGCGCTGCATCAACCACCTGGAGAAGATCAACGCCGGGCGGCTGTGGGTGAACGGCCACCTCGTCGGCTACCGGGAGTCGGGCGGCAAGCTCTACGAACTGCGCGACCGGGAGGTCGCCGCCCAGCGCCGCGAGATCGGCATGGTGTTCCAGCGGTTCAACCTGTTCCCGCACATGACGGCGCTGGACAACGTCATGGAGGCGCCCTGCCGGGTGAAGCGGCAGCCGAAGGCGCAGGTCAGGGAGCGGGCCGTGGCCCTGCTCACGCGGGTCGGGCTCGAAGACAAGGTGAACAGCTACCCGGCGCAGCTGTCCGGCGGGCAGCAGCAGCGGGTCGCGATCGCGCGGGCCCTCGCCATGGAGCCCGCGCTGATGCTGTTCGACGAGCCGACCTCCGCGCTGGACCCCGAGCTCGTCGGCGAGGTCCTGGAGGTCATGAAGCAGCTCGCCCTCGACGGCATGACCATGATCGTGGTCACCCACGAGATGGGCTTCGCCCGCGAGGTCGGCGACTCGCTGGTCTTCATGGACGGCGGCGTCGTGGTCGAGGAGGGCACCCCCCGGGAGGTCCTGGCCAACCCGAAGCACCCCCGAACACAGGACTTCCTGTCCAAGGTCCTGTGACGACGGAGCACGCGGCCCGTCCCCGACACGCCGGGGGCGGGCCGTTCGCCGCGCCGGCCGGCGGTTAGTGTGCGTTCATGTTCGCTGTCACGGCCACACAGATCGACGCAGACCATCCGCTGAACGGGCTCACGCTGGGGGAGCGGCCCGATCCCGAGGTACCGGACGGCTGGACGACCGTCACGGTGAAGGCCGCCGCGCTCAACCACCACGACCTGTGGTCGCTGAAGGGCGTCGGCCTGTCCGCCGACCGGCTCCCCATGATCCTCGGCGGCGACGCGGCCGGGGTGGACGAGGACGGCAACGAGGTCATCGTCCACTCGGTGATCGGCGACCCGGACCGGGGCGGCGGCGACGAGACCCTCGACCCCAAGCGGTCGCTGCTGTCGGAGGTCCATCCCGGGACGCTCGCGGAGAAGGTCGCGGTGCCGCGCCGCAACCTCGTCCGCAAGCCCGCCGAGCTGACGTTCGAGGAGGCGGCCTGCCTGCCGACCGCGTGGCTCACCGCGTACCGGATGCTGTTCGGCAAGGCCGGGCTCCAGCCCGGCGGGTCCGTGCTGGTGCAGGGCGCCGGCGGGGGCGTCGCGACCGCGGCGATCGCGCTGGCGGCCGCCGCAGGCCACCGCGTCTACGCGACCAGCCGCAGCGAGGCCAAGCGCAAGCGCGCCGAGGAGATCGGGGCGGACGCCGCCTTCGAGCCGGGCGCGCGGCTGCCCGAGCGGGTCGACGCCGTGATCGAGACCGTCGGCCAGGCGACCTGGTCGCACTCGCTGAAGTCGCTGCGCCCCGGCGGGCGCGTCGTGGTGTCGGGCGCGACCAGCGGGCAGGTGCCGCCCGCCGAGCTGAACCGCGTGTTCTTCCTCCAGCTCCAGATCGTCGGCTCCACCATGGGGACCCGCGACCAGCTGGAGCGCCTCGCGCGGTTCCTGGTCAAGACCGGCGTGCGGCCGCGGATCGACCGGACGCTGCCGCTCGGCCGGGCGCAGGAGGGCTTCGCCGCGATGGCGGAGGGCGACCACTTCGGCAAGATCGTCTTCACCCCGTGACGATGCCGTGACGCCGGGAGGGCAGGCCGTGGCCGGGACGCCCGGTCACGGCTCCCGGCGGAAGATCTCGTCCCGCAGCCGCTCGCGGGTCTCGTCGAGGAGGGCCTGCGCGGCGGCGAGATCGTCGTCGTCCAGGCGGGCCGTCTTCGCGGCCTTGCGGACGTCCTCGACGAACCCGCGCAGCAGGCGCTCCAGCTTGAGGCGGGCGACGTCCTCGCGGGTCCCGGTCGCCGTCTTCCAGGCGTCGTCCCAGTTCTGCCGCCACTCCTCCTTCCACGCCTGCTTCTGCTCCCGCCAGTGCTCCTTCTGCCGGCGCCACTCGTCCTTCTGGCGCTCGGTGGTCTCCTTCCACGCGTCCTTGGACGTGGCCTTGCCCTGGTCGCGCATCGTCCGGGCGGCCTGCGTCAGCTCCTCGCGCAGCGTCCGGACGGTCTGGCGGACGTCCTCCTGCACGCCGCGCGCGAACTCCTGCGCCGAGGCGGAGATCTCCTCCTCCAGCTCGGCCAGCTCGTCCATCCGGCGCTCCAGCTCCTCGCGTCCCTTGTCGGTCAGCGAGTACACCTTCTTGCCCTTGATCACCTCATGGGTGACCAGGCCCTCGGCCTCCAGCCGGGCCAGCCGCGGGTAGATCGTGCCGGGGGAGGGCGAGTACACCCCGAGGAACCGGTCCTGCAGGAGCCGGATCACCTCGTAGCCGTGCCGCGGGCTCTCCTCCAGCAGCTTGAGCAGGTACAGCCGCAGGCGACCGTGGCCGAAGACGGGGCTCACGTCGTCACTTCTCCATTCGGGGTGTGGTGATCTCGGGGGCGTCGTCGTCGCGGCCGAGGAGGGCGATCGTGCCGGACACCGTGTTGACCGCGACCCGCCCCGCGCCGTCCCCCATCCTGCCGGTGACGGAGCGCGAGACGGCGCGTTCCTGCCGGTCGAACGGGAAGGACGTCTCGATCCGCCCGGCGGCCGAGTTCAGCGTCACCTGCGCGCCCGTGGACGCCGGGACGCGCAGCGCCACCTCGCCCGAGACCGTGTTCACCTCGACGCCGCCGCTCCCGGACAGGTCGACGTCGGCGGCGATGCGGCCGCTGACCGTCCGGGCGGCCAGCCGCTCGACGGACGCGCCGGCCAGGGTCAGGTCGCCGGAGACGGACGTGAACGACACCGTCCCGTCCAGGCCCTGCGCCTCGACCGCGCCGGAGACGGTGTTGGCGTCGATCGCGCCCGACACCCCGTCGAGCGTCACCTCGCCCGAGGCGCTCTTGATGGACGTGCGGGCCGTGGTGCCGGTCACCACCGCGTCCGCCGACACCAGGTTGAGGCTGACCGGGCAGTCGTGCGGGACGGTCACGGTGATCGCCGCGCGGACCTTCTGGTTGCGCAGCCAGCCGAGCACGCCCTCCCAGAGCTTCTCGTGGGTGACGGTCAGCATCCCCGCCTCGTGCGTGACCACCAGCGGCGGCCCCTCGACGCCGCCGATCATGATGGAGGGGCGCTCGTCGGAGGCGAGCACCGACACGCTGCCCGCGATCAGCGTGACCCGCAGTGCGACCACGCCGTCGAAGTCGAGGGTGGTCGGTTCGTCGATCGTCCAGCGCGACATCACGATGTGCCCTTCGTGGAGAGGCCTGCCGTCAGTTAACACGATATGTCGCGTCCTCCGGAAGTCAAGACATATCGCGTTTGGCCTCAAGGAGAGGGCCCCGGGCGCCCCGAGAGACCGGCCGGTGCCCTCCACCCCTCCGGCGCTCCGCTCCGGTCACCGGTCAGTCCTCCTCCTCGTCGAGGCGTGCGAGCCAGGTCGCGAGGCGGTCGACGGGGGTCTCGAACTCGGGGTTCAGGTCGACGAACTCGCGCAGCCGACCCGCCAGCCACTCCAGGCTGACCTCCTCGGCGCCGCGCCGGTCCGCCAGCTCCTCGATGCCGCGGTCGGTGAAGTACATCGCGTCCCTCCCCATGGACGCCGAGGGCCCCGGCGCGGTGCACCGGAGCCCTCGGGTCGATCAGTACCGCTCTACTTCTGCTCGCCGAACAGGCGCGCGAGCAGCGCCTCCTGCTCCGCCTGGTGCAGCTTCGCCGAGCCCACCGCCGGGGACGAGGACGCCGGGCGCGACACCCGCGACATCTTCAGCCCCTCGATGTGGCGCGGCAGCTTCAGCGCCATGAACGGCCAGGCGCCCATGTTGGCGGGTTCGTCCTGCACCCAGACGATCTCGACGTCGGCCGGGTACTTGGCCAGCTCCGCCTTGATCTCGTCGACCGGCGGCGGGTAGAGCCGCTCGACCCGCACGACCGCGGTGTCGTTGGCGCCCGCGGCCTGCCGGGCCTTCACCACGTCGTAGTAGATCTTGCCGGTGGTGAGCAGCACCCGCCGCACGCCAGCCGGGTCGACCGCCGGGTCGCTCTCCGGGATGACCGGCTGGAACGCACCGCCGGTGATCTCCGCGACCGGGGACGTGGCCGCCTTCAGCCGCAGCAGCGACTTCGGCGTGAACACGATCAGCGGCTTGTGCCGCCCCGACAGGACCTGCCAGCGCAGCAGGTGGAAGTAGTTCGCCGGCGTGGTCGGGTAGACGACGGTCATGTTGTCCTGCGCGCACAGCTGCAGGTACCGCTCGATCCGCGCGGACGAGTGGTCGGGCCCCTGGCCCTCGTAGCCGTGCGGCAGCAGCAGCACGACGCCCGAGTGCTGGCCCCACTTCTGCTCGCCGGAGGAGATGTACTCGTCCACCACCGACTGGGCGCCGTTGGCGAAGTCGCCGAACTGGGCCTCCCAGCACACGAGCGCGTCGGGGCGGGTCATCGAGTAGCCGTACTCGAAGCCCATCGCCGCGTACTCGCTGAGCAGCGAGTCGTGCGCGTAGAACTTCGAGACGCCCTGCCCGAACTGCTTGAGCGGCGTGTACTCCTCGCCCGTCCTGCGGTCGACGAGCACCGCGTGCCGCTGGCCGAACGTGCCGCGCCGGGTGTCCTGCCCGACGAGCCGAACCGGGTGGCCGTCGATCAGCAGCGAGCCCATCGCCAGCAGCTCGCCGGTCGCCCAGTCGATCGCGTCGTCCTCGATCATCTGGGCGCGGCGCTGCAGGATCGGCTGGAGCCGCGGGTGCGGGGTGAAGCCCTCCGGCAGGCTGACCTGGGACTCGATGATCCGCTTCACGGTCTCCTGCGGGATCGCCGAGCCGGCCTTGCCGTGGTCGATCGGGATGCGCTCCTCGACGTCGGGCTTCACGACCGAGCCCGGTTCGAGGGGCTTCTTCACGGCCTCGCGGGTCTCGGTGAAGGCCCGCTCCAGCTGCTCCTGGTAGTCGCGGAGCGCCTGCTCGGCCTCCTCCACCGTGATGTCGCCGCGGCCGATCAGCGCCTCGGTGTAGAGCTTGCGGACGGACCGCTTGGCGTCGATCAGGTCGTACATGAGCGGCTGCGTGAACGAGGGGTTCTCGCCCTCGTTGTGGCCGCGCCGCCGGTAGCAGACCATGTCGATGACGACGTCCTTCTTGAACGTCTGCCGGTACTCGAACGCCAGCCGCGCCACCCGCGCGCACATCTCGGGGTCGTCGCCGTTCACGTGGAAGATCGGCGCCTGGATCATCCGCGCCACGTCGGTGGCGTACACGCTGGAGCGCGAGTACTCCGGCGCGGTGGTGAACCCCACCTGGTTGTTGATGATCACGTGCACGCTGCCGCCGGTGCGGTAGCCGCGCAGCTGCGACAGGTTCAGCGTCTCGGCCACCACGCCCTGCCCGGCGAACGCGGCGTCGCCGTGGATCAGGATCGGCAGCACGGTGAAGCCGGCCTCGCCGACGTCCAGCAGGTCCTGCTTGGCGCGGACGACGCCCTCCAGCACCGGGTCGACCGTCTCCAGGTGGGAGGGGTTCGCGACCAGCTCGGTGTGGATCTTGGAGCCGTCGCTGCCGACGAAGTCGCCGGACGCCCCGAGGTGGTACTTCACGTCGCCCGAGCCCTGGGCGCTGCGCGGGTCGAGGTTGCCCTCGAACTCGCCGAAGATCTGCCCGTAGGACTTGCCGACGATGTTGGCGAGGACGTTCAGCCGGCCGCGGTGCGCCATGCCGATCACGACCTCGTCCAGGCTGGCCCCGGCCGCCGCCGAGATCACCGAGTCGAGCAGCGGGATGACCGACTCGCCGCCCTCCAGGGAGAACCGCTTCTGCCCGACGAACTTCGTCTGCAGGAACGTCTCGAAGGCCTCGGCGCTGTTCAGCCGCCGCAGCACGTGCAGCTGCTCCTCGCGCGAGGGCTTCTCGTGCGGGACCTCGACGCGCTCCTGGATCCAGGCGCGCTCCTCGGGGTCCTGGATGTGCATGTACTCGATGCCGACCGTCCGGCAGTACGCCATCCGCAGCACACCGAGGATGTCGCGCAGCTTCATCGTCGGCTTGCCGCCGAACCCGCCGGTCGCGAACTCGCGCTCCAGGTCCCACAGGGTGAGGCCGTGCTTGAGGATGTCGAGGTCGGGGTGGCGGCGCTGCTTGTACTCCAGCGGGTCGGTGTCGGCCATGAGGTGGCCCCGGACCCGGTAGGCGTGGATCAGCTCGTGCACGCGGGCGACCTTGGCGACGTCGTCCTCGTGGGTGGCGGAGATGTCCTTGACCCAGCGCACCGGCTCGTACGGGATGCGCAGCGCCTCGAAGATCTCGTCGTAGAAGCCGTCCTCGCCGAGCAGCAGCTGGTTGATGCGGCGCAGGAAGTCGCCGGACTGCGCGCCCTGGATGATCCGGTGGTCGTAGGTGGAGGTCAGCGTCATCACCTTGCTGATCCCCATGCGGGCCAGGGTGTCGCTGGACGCGCCCGCGAACTCGGCCGGGTACTCCATGGCGCCGACGCCGATGATCGTGCCCTGGCCGGGCATCAGCCGCGGCACCGAGTGGACGGTGCCGATCGTGCCCGGGTTGGTCAGGCTGATCGTGGTGCCCTGGAAGTCCTCCAGGGTGAGCTTGCCGCCGCGGGCCTTGCGGACGATCTCCTCGTAGGAGGCCCAGAACTGGCGGAAGTCCAGCGTCTCGGCGGCCTTGATGCTCGGCACCACCAGCTGGCGCGAGCCGTCGCCCTTCTGCAGGTCGATGGCCAGCCCGAAGTTGACGTGCTCCGGCCTGATCAGCACCGGCTTGCCGTCCACCTCGGTGAACGCGGCGTTCATCTCGGGCATCGAGGCCAGCGCCCTGACGATCGCGTACCCGATCAGGTGCGTGAAGGAGACCTTGCCGCCGCGCCCGCGCTTGAGGTGGTTGTTGATGACGATGCGGTTGTCGATCAGCAGCTTCGCCGGGACGGCGCGCACGCTGGTCGCCGTCGGCACGGCGAGGCTGGCCTCCATGTTGCTGGCCGTCCGGGCGGCGACGCCGCGCAGCCGGACCTCCTCGGCGCCCGCCGGGACCGGCGGAGGCGCCGGCCTGTCCCCCTTGGGGGCCGGAGCCTTGGCCGGAGCCTTCGGCGGCGCGGACGGTGGCCGCGGTGTCGGCGGAGCG
Source organism: Actinomadura sp. NPDC023710 (assembly GCF_040639875.1). NCBI lineage: Bacteria > Bacillati > Actinomycetota > Actinomycetes > Streptosporangiales > Thermomonosporaceae > Actinomadura > Actinomadura sp. NPDC023710. The sequence goes on along the minus strand of NZ_JBFAGB010000027.1, from coordinate 21,182 downwards.
GCCGCCGAGCCGTTGGCGGCCGTCGGGGCCGCGCCGTCGGCCTGGGGGGTGGCGGACGCAGGCCGGCTGTCCGGCTGGTAGTCCGCGAAGAAGTTCCACCAGGCTTCGTCAACGGAGTTGGGGTCGTCGAGGTACTTCTGGTACAGCTCGTCGACCAGCCACTCGTTGGCGCCGAAATCGGTCAGCATCGGGTCGGCACTAGTATGCGACGACTCTGTCGACACGGCGGAGATCGCCCTCTTCCGCAGCTCGCAGGTAAGTTCTGAGACGCAACAAGGCTACTCGCACTTGCCCCCGCACCACGCCAGCGTGTCGTAACCCCGCCCACACCGCCCCGCCATTGACTGAACCAGCCAAAGGCAGGGCCGTGCCTTTGGCGAGATCTGCCAGGGTCGTCCGGCCGGGCTCAGTGGGTGTGCGGGGCGACCGTCGGGCCCTCGGAAGCCTGGATGAGGACGAAGCCCTGGCCCTGATAGGCGAGCTGCATCGCTTCGCCGCTGCCGCGGCCGATGAGGGCGCTCGCCTTGAAGGTGCGGTTGACGCCGACCTGGAGGCTGGTGCTCCACGCGACGGCGGACTGGCCGTCGGCGAACGTGGGGGCGCGCCCGCAGTCGAGCATCACCGGGGTGCCGTGTGTGGTGAGCGCCACCCAGCCGGTGCCCTGGAGGGTGGTGTTGAACAGGCCGCCCGCGGCGATGCCGGCGCCCTGGACGCGCTGGATGTCGGACTGCAGGTGCGAGTCGTAGGCGAGGATGTTCTTGCCGTTGACGGTGATGCCCTCGTTCTCCAGGTAGAACAGGTGGATGTCGTCGGCGTCGTTGGCGACGAACAGCAGGCCCTGGCCCTTGACGCGCATGAGGGGGACGCCCTCACCGGTCAGGGCCTTCTTCATGAACTTGCCGATGCCGCCCGCGCCCTCGTAGTCGAACTCCATCTGCCCCTGGAAGGCGACCATGGAGCCCTGCCGGGCGAGGACGTCGCCGTTCAGGTGGACCCGGAGCATCTTGGAGTTCTGGAGGGCGAAGTGGCCGGGGAGCTGCTGTCCCTGTTCGAGATTGCCGAAGAACTGGCTGCGCATGGTGGGGTCGTGCCTCTCGTGCGGATTACTGGAGGTGCGCCAGCATAACGAGGGAGACGCGGTCAACGTCCCCGGTCGTGCGGGGCGGTCCAGTCCACGAGCGGACCCTTGGCGACGACGCCGGAGGGGTTGATGTTCCGCTGGGTCACGTAGTAGTGCCGCTTGATGTGGTCGAAGTTCGTGGTCTCGCCGAACGCGGGGATCGAGTACAGGTCGCGGGCGTAGCCCCACAGGTTCTCGAAGTCGGCGAGGCGCCGCAGGTTGCACTTGAAGTGGCCGTGGTAGACGGCGTCGAAGCGCGCGAGCGTCGGGTACAGCCGGACGTCGGCCTCGGTGATCTCGTCGCCGAACAGGTAGCGGCGGGTGGACAGGCGCTCCTCCAGCCGGCCGAGGGTGTCGAACAGGGCGTCGAAGGCCTCCTCGTAGGCGCCCTGCGAGGTGGCGAAGCCGGCCTTGTACACGCCGTTGTTGACGGTGTGGTAGACGAGTTCGTTCAGCTCGTCGATCTCGGGCCGGAGCGCCTCGGGGTACAGGTCGGGCGCGCCGGGGCGGTGGTGGGCGGTGAACTCCGTCTCGAACATCGTGGTGATGTTCGGGAAGTCGTTGGTGACCAGGCGCCCGGTCTCGGTGTCCCAGACGCAGGGCACGGTGTAGCGGCCCTGGAACGCCGGGTCGGTGGACAGGTACAGCTCCGAGAGGAAGACGGCGCCGGTCACCGGGTCGCGGTCGGGGAACCGCCAGCCCCGCTCGTCGCGGATGGGGTCGACGATTCCGACGCCGATCGCGTCCTCCAGGCCGAGGAGCCGCCGCACGATCAGGGTGCGGTGCGCCCACGGGCACGCGTAGGAGACGAAGAGCCGGTACCGCCCGGGCTCGGCGGGCAGGCCGCTCGACCCGTCCGCCGTGATCCGCTCGGTGAACCGGTTCGCCTGCCGGACGAACCGGCCTTCCTCGACCTCCTGCACGCTCATGCCCGTCTCCCTCTGAAGTAGGTGAGGACGGCCCGGAGATTGGCTCCTGCGGGCGATCCGGGTCCGGGAACCTCGCGGCTACCATAACCGTCGGTATCCAGTGTGAAACGGCCGCGACGGCCGACCTGAGGATCGACGAGGTGGCGGGGGTCCATGCTCGAGCAATTCAACGCCCTGGTGGACGGCCTGCCACCGGCGATGATCTACCTGATCATCGCGGCGCTGGTGTTCGCGGAGGCCGCGCTGTTCGTCGGGTTCGTGTTCCCGGGCGAGACCGCGATCGTGGTCGGCGGCGTCCTCGCCAGCCAGCACGTGCTGTCGCTGCCGCTGCTGCTGGTCATCGCGGTGGTCGCCGCGGTCGCGGGCGACTCGGTCGGCTACGAGATCGGCCGCAGGTACGGGCCGCGGCTGCTGGACGTGGCGATGATGCGAAAACACCGGGCGAAGGTCGCGGCCGCGCAGGACCTGATCCGCCGCCGCGGCGCTTTCGCGGTGTTCATCGGACGGTTCACGGCGCTGCTGCGGGCGCTCATGCCGGCGCTCGCGGGCAGTTCGCGGCTGCCGTATCCGAAGTTCCTGCTCTTCAACGTCATCGGCGGCGTCACGTGGGTGGTGACGTTCACGCTCGGCGGCTTCTTCGCGGGCACGGCGTTCGAGCACGCGGCCAAGCTCGCGGGCCGGGGCCTGGCGATCGGCCTGGCGGCCGCGGCCGTCGTCGCGCTGGTGGTGTGGAGCGTCCGCAGGCACCGCCGCGAGGCGCGCGAGGAGACCGGGGCCCAGGCCGCCGAGGACGTCCCCGCGGGCGAGCAGGCGGGCGAGTCGGCGCCGACGCTGCCGTCCTGACGGCGGCGGCGCCTAGAGGCGCATCCGGCCGCTGATCATCGGCAGGTCCAGGTAGGTGCGGATGCCGGGGGCGGCGCCGCACACGACCGGGACGGAGTTCACCGCGTGCGCGGACGCGGCGGAGATCGCGTTGGAGACCCACTCCTCACCGGCCGACAGCGTGAGCGGCGGCCGGCCGTCCACGCGCAGCGAGTACCCGGGCCGCCCCCACTCGTCGGACATCCGCGCGGCGTCGGCCTTGTGCACGATCTCGACGGTGATCACCGGGCGGCCGGCGGCGAAGCCGCTGAACGTCCAGCGGTCCGCGGCGACCGTGCCGCGCGGGATCGGCCCGGCGGCGGTGGCGAGGTCGGCGCCGGCGAGCCGGTGGTCGACGTCCACGTCGATCTCGTCGAGGTCGACGCCGAGCCCGGCGGCGACCAGGTGCAGGCTCTCGGAGAACAGCGTCCGCATCACGGCGCGGTTGGGCCGCAGCGCCCGCAGGTACGCCTCCTCGTCCTTGCCGAACCCGAGCACGTCGTGGACCATCCGCCAGGACGGGTGCCGGGCGAAGTCGGAGCACTCGCGGGCGTAGACGTGGGTGATCCGGCGCGACAGCCGCGACAGCACCAGCGGCATCACGTCGGCCATGAAGCCGTGGCTGACGCCGCTGCCGTGCACCGACACGCCGCCCCGCTTGCATGCCTGCTCCAGCTCGTTCACGAAGAGCGGGCCGTGCGCCTGCGGGTAGACCAGTCCGGTGAGGGAGACCAGGTTCTTGCCGGACGCCAGCAGCGCGCAGATCGTGTCCAACTCGGCGAACCGGTCGTGCTTGGGGGTCGGAGCGTAGAGGACGCAGTCGGCCTCCAGGGCGAGGATCTCGCCGAGGTCTCCGGTCGCGGCGACGCCGACCGGGTCGCGTCCCGCGAGGGTCCCGGCGTCGACGCCCACCTTGGCCGGGGTGTGCACCCACGCGCCGGCGAGCTCCATGTCGTCGCGGTCCAGGACGGCTCGGATCGCGCTGCGCCCGAGCGCGCCCGTCGCCCACTGCACCACGCGGTGGCGGCGGCCGGACGCGGACGCGGTGTCGAGGCTCATCGCACGGGACCTCCGTTGCTCCTCGCGACGTCGACGAGTGAGGAGACTACGCGGTGGGCGCGGGGTGAATTGCGGCGATCGGCGCAACTTCCCCCCGCGTCCCATCGTACGCAGGACTGTCGCGGCGTCCAGGCGGGAAGGAACTCCGGGGGCCGCGGCCGAGCGGGATTCGGTTTAGTGGTACCACTGGGTAACCCCTTGATGATTACCTGGGGGCGTAGTCGGTGCGATGTGAGGAGACACGAGATGTCGGAACTGCGCTACGACGGCCGCGTGGCGGTCGTGACCGGGGCTGGCCACGGCCTCGGCCGGCAGCACGCGCTGGAGCTCGCCGCGCGCGGCGCCAAGGTCGTCGTCAACGACCTCGGCGGTGACCGGTCCGGTACCGGCGCCTCCGCCGGCCCCGCCCAGGAGGTCGTGGACGAGATCAAGAAGAACGGCGGCGAGGCCGTCGCGAACCCCGACAACGTCGCCACCCCCGAGGGCGCGCAGGCGATCGTGAAGACCGCGCTGGACGCGTTCGGCAAGGTCGACATCGTCGTCAACAACGCGGGCATCCTGCGCGACAGGTCGTTCAAGAACATGTCGGTCGAGGAGTTCGACTCCGTCATCGCCGTCCACCTGCGCGGCTCGTTCCTGGTCTCCAGCGCCGCCTGGCCGCACCTGCGCGAGCAGGGCTACGGCCGGATCGTGAACACCTCCTCGCCCGCGGGCCTGTTCGGCAACTTCGGCCAGGCCAACTACTCCACGGCCAAGATGGGCCTGGTCGGGTTCACCAAGACCCTTGCCCAGGAGGGCGCCAAGTACAACATCAAGGCCAACGCGATCGCCCCGGTCGCCTGGACCCGGATGACCGAGGACCTGCTGCCCGCCGACTTCGCCGACAAGCTCGGCGTCGAGCAGGTCACCCCGCTCGTGGCCTACCTCGTGCACGACTCCAACGAGGACTCCGGCCAGGTCTACACGGTCGGCGGCGGCCGGATCGCGAAGATCTTCGTGGCGGAGGGCCCCGGCTACGGGCAGAAGGAGACGCTGTCGGTCGAGGACGTCCGGGACAACTGGGCGGCCATCGGCGCGGCGGAGCCGCTGACGGTGTTCGGCAACGTGGGCGAGCAGATGGGCCCGCTGATCCAGCAGCTCACGTCCTGAGCCGTTGAGCGGGATCGAGCTCGACCGGCGGGACGGGGTGCTCACGATCACCCTGTCCCGGCCGGAGCGCCTGAACGCGGTCGACGGCGCGCTGACCGAGGAGATGCTGGACGTCCTCAACGGGCTGATGCGCGACCCGTCCACCCGGGTGGTCGTGCTGACCGGCGCGGGCCGCGGCTTCTGCTCGGGCATGGACCTGCAGGGCGGCGACCCGGGCGGCGCGACCGGTGAGGGCCGCGTCCAGCGGCTCTACCGGGGCATCGCGCGGGGCGGCGAGGTCACCGCGCGGCTGCGGGAGATCCCGCAGCCGGTGATCGCGGCGCTGCACGGCCCCGTCGCGGGCATGGGCGTGTCCTGGGCGCTGGCCTGCGACCTGCGGGTCGCCGACCCCACGACCCGCTTCGTCGTGCCGTTCGTCGACCTCGGGCTGTCGGCCGGCGACTGCGGCCTGTCCTGGCTGCTGCCGCGCCTGGTCGGGCCGGCGAAGGCCGCGGAGATCTGCTACCGGGCGCAGCGCCTGGACGCGGCGCGCGCCGAGGCCCTCGGCCTCCTCACCGAGACCGCCCCCGAGGGCGGGGACCTGGCCGCCGCCCAGGCCCTCGCCGACGAGCTGCTCGGCAGGTCACCCTACGGCCTGAGCCGTACGAAGGAACTGCTCAACGCGTCCCTGGACGTCCCCGGCCTGCGCCGGCAGCTCATGGCGGAGACGGCCGTGCAGACCCTGGCCTTCTTCAGCGAGGACCTCGCCGAGGGAATGGCGGCCACGCTGGAGAAACGCCGTCCCGAATTCAAGAATCGCTGAAGGTCGGCGGCCCTGCCAGGGGTGTTCGGGGGCACCCCCCGAACAAAGGATGCCGAGACCGGCCCAAGGGGGGTGCACCCCCCTTGGGCTAGTCGGCGAGCGCGGTGGAGAGCGCCTCGACGTAGCGGAGGGCGGCCAGGCGGGCCAGGGCCGGGTGGGCGCCCAGGGGCGCGGAGTGGGCGGAGCCCACGGTGGCGGCGGCCGCGGCGATCAGCGCGGCCTCCGGCTCGGGCCCGATCAGGTGCGGGGCGACCGCGATGGACGCCGCGCCGGCCGCGCGCAGCTGCTCGTAGGCGGCCTTCACCGACGCCTCGTCGTTCAGCGAGGCGGTGAAGACGGGGGCCGCGAGCCGGGAGGCCAGGAGCACGCCGGTGACCTCGGCCTGCCGGACGGCCGCCGCGCCGCCCGGAGTGGCGACGATCACACCGGACGCGGCCGTCACCATCGTCATCAGCCTGATCCGGTCGGCGCGGGCGAGCCCCGCGTCGGCGAGCCGGTCGTGCAGCGCCTCGGCGATGAGCGGGTGCGGGCCGAGCGGCTCGGCGGCGACGGTGCGCACGGGCGAGGCCGCCACGGCGGCGCGCACGGCGGCGTCCAGCGCCGGGTCGGGCCCGGTGGACAGCGGCACCACCACGGCCGCGAGCTCGTCGCCCTGCTGCCGGATCCCGGCGAGCACGGCGTGCAGGCTCGCCTCGTCGCCCTCCAGGTGCGCGACGTGGGCCGGCTGCCCGGTGTGCTCCAGCTCGACGAGCCGGGCGAGTTCGGCGGCGAGGTCGGTGCCGGCCCGCCGGGCGGGTCCGGGGACGGCGAGGACGAGCGTGGGGGATCCGGGGGGCAGCAGGAAGGATTCGTCGCCGCGGTGACGGCCGCCGCGGGGTGTGCGGCGCCGTCGCGACGGCAATGCCTCGGATGCCTGGCTTTCGGGACTCACGGCGGGCATCGTAACGCCCTCAGGCCCAGGAGCCGTCCTCCCGGCCCGGCCGTCGTCGTTGCCTGTAGGAATCGTGGATCTCCTTCCCGGACCGGTCGCGGCGCGAGCGGTGGTGAAGAAGCAGAGTATGGCGCATTGTCGCGGAGCGACAGGGGGAAATGAAGCAAATTGTCCGGATTTGCCGCTATCCTCTTGTGTCGGGTTCCACAAGATCGTCTTGCCTCCGCACATCGCCGCAGGTGGCAACGAATTGCGTCAATGCGGCCGAATGCCGTCAAAGGGGTTGCGGCGGCGTCGCGGGCGGCCTTTATGATCCAGGGGCCCTCCGTGCCGGAACGTTCGAGGTCACATGAAATCCCCCCGTAGGCGGTCGATCCGCTCGAAGGTCACCGCGCTGCTGCTCGTGCCGCTGCTCTCGCTCGTCGCGCTCTGGGGATACGCCGCGATCGTCACCGGCCGCGACGCGCTCGCCCAGCGCCGATACCACACGCTCGACCGCGAGTTCGCGCCGAGCGGCCAGGGCGTCCTGGTCGAGCTGGGCAAGGAGCGGCTGGCCTCGGCGGTGTTCCTCAGCACCCCGCGCAGGGTCGCCGGCGGAACCTCCGCCGCCCTGCTGTCGCAGCGCTCGCGCCTCGACGCGGCCGTCGAGAACTTCCGCCGCAAGGCCACCTCCGGCGCCGCGCGCAGCGCCACCAACGCCGAGATGGAGTCCCGCGTCGGCGCGGTCCTGCGGGCGCTCGGCGGGCTCGGCGGGCTGCGCGCCGCGGTCGACGCCCGGTCCGTCGACCGGTTGGCCGCGGTCAACGGGTACGGCACGATGGTCGACAACATGCACCGGCTCTACGACAGCCTCGTGGCCATCGACGACTCCGCGCTCTACGACTGGACGCAGTCCACCCGGCACGCCGGCCGCGGCATGGAGCTGCTGCAGCGCGAGAACGCGCTGGTCGCCGGCGCGTTCATCACCAAGGGCCGGATGACGGCGGCCGAGCACCGGTTGTTCGTGGAGATGGTCGGCGAGCAGCGCTGGCAGTGGACCAAGCAGCGCTCGCTGCTCGACCCGGTGGTCTACCGGACCGGCACCGCGCAGGTCTTCGCGTCCCCGCAGTACCAGGCGTTCACGGCGATGGAGGACCGGGTCGCCGACGCCGATCCGCGCCGGCCGATCCCCGTCCAGCCCGGCGAGTGGCAGCGGACGGCGCAGCCGCTCGTGCTGTCGGTCAACGCGATGGTGCTCGGCAACTCCAGGCGTGCCGGGGAGCACGCCGACGACCTCGGCCGCGAGGCCTACCTCCGGCTCGCCGCCGTCGGCGGACTCGGCCTGCTGGCCATCCTGCTGTCGGTGCTGCTGTCGCTGCGGTTCGCGCGCGGGTTCGTCCGCGAGCTGGTCGGGCTGCGCGGCTCGGCCGAGGAACTGGCCGAGCAGCGGCTTCCCGGCATCGTCGAGCGGCTCGGCCGCAACGAGAGCGTGGACGTCGCCGCGGAGGCCCCGCCCCTGCACGCCGGGCGCACCGCCGAGGTCGCCCGGCTCGCCGAGGCGTTCGCCAAGGTGCAGCGGACCGCCGTCGACGCCGCCGTCGGCCAGGCCGAGATGCGCGCGGGCGTCAGCCGCATCTTCCTCAACATCGCCCGCCGCAACCAGTCGCTCCTGCACCGCCAGCTGACGCTGCTGGACGGCCTGGAGAGCCGCGCCGAGGCCGACGACCTGGAAGACCTGTTCCGCATCGACCACCTCACCACCCGCATGCGGCGGCACGCCGAGAGCCTGATCATCCTGTCCGGCGCGACGCCGGGGCGCGGCTGGCGGCGGCCGGTGCGCTTCGCCGACGTGCTGCGCGCCGCCGTCTCGGAGATCGAGGACTACACCCGCGCGACCGTGCTGACCGACTCCGAGGACGGCCTGGTCGGCGCGGCCGTCGCCGACGTGGTGCACCTGCTGGCCGAGCTGATCGAGAACGCGGCGGTGTTCTCCCCGCCCAACACCGAGGTGCGGGTGATGGCCGAGCGCGTCGGCATCGGGTTCGCGGTCGAGGTCGAGGACCGCGGCCTCGGCGTGAAGCCGGAGCAGCTGGCCGAGGCCAACCGGCGGCTCGCCGAGCCGCCCGAGTACGACCTGGCCGACACCGACCAGCTCGGGCTGTTCGTCGTCGCGCGGCTGGCCGCCCGCCACGACATCTCCGTGACGCTCCAGCGGTCCCCGTACGGCGGCGTCACCGCGATCGTCCTGTTCCCGCACGAGCTGGTGGTGCCGGCCGAGGAGATGGCCGCCGGAGTGGCGCCGCCCGCGGACGCGCCGCACGACGAGACCGCTGCCCTGACCGGGACCGCCGTCGAGGGCGCCCCTGGGTGGGGGCCGACGATCATGGCCGCGCCGGTCCCCGAGGGGGTCGTTCCGCTCCGCGACTCCGGCGCCCCCGGGGAGCTCGCCGCCCTTCCCGCGGACGACCCGCACCAGGGGCGGCGGAACGCTCCAGGGCACCTGGAGGGCGCCGGCGGCCGGCTGGAGGCGCCGCCCGCGCTGCCCGCGCTCACCGGACCCGCCGCGCCGGCCGCGACTCCGGCGCCGGCCGCGACTCCGGCGCCCGCCGAGGATCCGGCGCCCCCCGCGCCCGTGGCACCGTGGGGCGTCCCGGATGGGCCGGCGGCCGCCGCGCCCCCGCGTCCCGCCCCGAACCCCTGGTCGGACGACGCCCACACGCCGGCGGCCGAGGGCCCCGGCGGCGCCGTCCACGAGGACCCCGCCGAGGCCGCCGGTGAGGACTGGCAGCCCGCGGGGACCCACGCCGGGTTGCCCCGCCGCGTCAGGCAGAGGAACCTGGCCCCGCAACTGCGCAAGAGGCCCCCGTCGCCTCCGCCGACCGGCGGAACCGCGACCGGGGCCGTCGCACGCTCGCCCGAGGAGGCACGCTCGCTGATGGCATCGATACAGCAGGGATGGCGGCGCGGACGCGCGTCCGACGTTGGGGATGAGGGGACCCGATGATGCACAACACCGTGACCGGTGAGTTGAACTGGCTGCTCAACGACTTCGCCCAGCGGGTCACGATGGTGCGGCAGGCCGTGATCCTGTCGCGCGACGGGCTGGCCGTGGCCGCGTCCAACGAGCTCGCCCGTGAGGACGCCGAGCACCTGTCGGCGCTGGCGTCCGGCGTGCAGAGCCTCGCCCGCGGCGCCGGGCGGCACTTCGCGGGCGGCAACGTCCGGCAGACCATCATCGAGATGGACGCGCTGCTGCTGTTCGTGACGGCGGCCGGCGACGGCACCTGCCTGGCGGTGCTGGCCGAGGCGGAGGCCGACGCCGGACTGGTCGCCTACGAGATGGCGGTGCTGGTCAAGCGGGTCGGCCAGCACCTGCAGGCGAGCCCGAGGTTCGGGGCGGAGGCGGGCGGCCAGGGATTCGGAGGCGCCGGGGGGTCCGCGCCACGGGGCTTCTGACCGATGACCCCGCCGGGAGAGCGCTGGCTGGACCGCGACGCCGGACCGCTCGTACGCCCCTACGCGATGACCCGGGGACGGACCCGTCCCGAGGGTGCGGGCTTCGAGCTGATCGCGGTGGTCGCGGCCACCGGCGTTCCCCCGGGCGACCGGCTGCGCTACAGCCCCGACCACGCGCGGGTGCTGCGCGGCTGTACGCGGCCGGTGACGGTCGTCGACCTCGCGGCCGACCTCGGCCTGCCCATCGGCGTCGTGCGGGTGCTGCTCGGCGATCTGCGGGACAAGGGCCTGATCGCGGTGGTGGACGAGGCGCGCCCGGCCGAGGGCCGGCGGCCCCCGTCCGGGGTGCTGAGAGAGGTGCTCAATGGACTCCGCGCACTATGACCGGGCGCCGGGCGGGCCTGGCTTCGCGGCCCGGCCGCTCGTCACCACCAAGATCCTCATCGCGGGCGGGTTCGGCGCGGGCAAGACCACCCTGGTCGGCTCGGTCAGCGAGATCCGCCCGCTGCACACCGAGGAGCCCCTGACCGACCAGGGATCCGGGGTCGACGACGTGGCCGGCGTCGCCGCGAAGGCGACCACGACCGTCGCCATGGATTTCGGCCGAATCACGCTGTCGGACCAGCTGCTGCTCTACCTGTTCGGCACCCCCGGGCAGGAGCGGTTCTGGTTCATGTGGGACGAGCTGGCGGCGGGCGCGATCGGCGCCGTCGTGCTCGCCGACACGCGCCGGCTGACCGGCAGCTTCCCCGCGATCGACTACTTCGAGCGCCGCGGCGTCCCGTTCGTGGTGGCCGTGAACTGCTTCGACGGCGAGCGGACGCACCGGCCGAGCGACATCGCCATCGCGCTCGACCTGGACCCCGGCGTCCCGGTGGTGCTGTGCGACGCGCGCCGGCGCGAGTCGTCCAAGGAGGTGCTCGTCGCGCTGATGGAGCACGTGCTGAGCTGGCCGGACGAAGAGGATGAGGCACCCGGCGGCCGGAAGGCCGATCATCGTGAACCCGCGACGTAGTAGGCTCCCGCACACCCCCGTACTCCACGCATCGGGAGGTTTCCCCGCATGTTCCGCCCCCCAATGCCGACCGCGACACACGTGAGCAGGGTCCGCCAGCCGTGACGGGCCCCCGTTTCTCCTCCATCCGGGCGAGGATCAGCCTGCTGGTCCTCGTGCCGCTGCTGGCCCTCGCCTCGCTGTGGGTGTTCCTCACGGGCTTCACCTACGGCGACGCGCACCAGCTGCTGCAGAGCCGTGACTTCCAGGAGAAGACCGTGCTGCCCACGCAGCACTTCATCGACGCGCTGCAGAAGGAGCGGCGGCTGACGATGGCAGAGCTCGGCGGCGCCCGCCCCGACCTCGGCGTGATGCGGACGCAGCGCCAGACCACCGACGACGCGGCCGAGAAGGTCCGCGAGGGCGCGCGTGACGAAGGTCTGCGGGGCTCGATCCTGCCCCTGGTCGTCGAACGGCTGGATTCGTTCGTGGAGCGGATCGACACGCTGCGCGGCGTCCGCCAGAGCGTGGACCAGCGCGTCGCCGACCGCGAGCGCGTGCTGCGCGGGTACAGCGACATCATCGACGCGGGCTTCGCCGTGTACAACGCGACCACGCCGGGGGACGGGTCCATCACCGCGCACGCCCGCACGCTCGCCTCGTTCGGCCGCGCCCGCGAGTTCATGGCGCGCGAGGACGCCCTGCTGACCGGCGCCCTGGCCGCCGGGCACATCACCTCCGCCGAACGCGGCCAGTTCGCGCAGCTCGTCGGCGCGCAGCGGATGCTGTACGCCGACAACGCGCCCAACCTTCCGCACGACGACCACGGACGCTACGAGCGGCTCGCGGCGTCGCCGCCGTTCGTCCAGCTGCGGGCGCTGGAGGACCAGGTCATCCGCGGCGCCGAACCGCCCCGCGCCGCCGTGCGCAAGACCCGCGAGACGGGCGCCCAGCCCGCGGGCGCCGGCACCGGGCAGGCCGCCGCCCGCGCCCCGCACGCACCGGTCATCGAGCCCGCCATCTGGCGGTCCCTCGCCGACACCACCAACGGCCGGCTGTTCGAGCTGGAGAACGAGATCCTCGACGACGTCGCCGACCACGGGCAGCACATCGCGATCGGCGCCTTCACCCGCCTCGGCCTCGCCGGCGGCGTCGGCCTGCTCGCGATCGTGCTGTCGGCGTTGCTCGCGGTCCGGGTGTCGCGGCGGCTCCTCCAGGAGTGCCGCACGCTCGCCGCAGGCGTCGTGGACTTCACCCGCACGCGGCTGCCGCTGATGGCCGAGCAGGTCCGCGCCGGCGCCCCCGTCGAACCCGAGGCCGCGGCCGCGGCCGAGCTCGACTACCGCATCACCGAGATCCGGCAGATCGCCGAGTCGTTCGACCGCGCCCGCGAGGCCGTGCTCCTCGCCGCCGAGGGCGAGGTCGCGGCGCGGCGCGGCATCAGCGAGGTGTTCGTCAACCTCGCGCGCCGCAACCAGGCGCTGCTGCACCGGCAGCTCAGCCTGCTCGACACCATGGAGCGCCGCACCGAGGACCCCTCGGAGCTGTCGGACCTGTTCCGCCTCGACCACCTCGCGACCCGCATGCGCCGGCACGCCGAGGGCCTGGTCATCCTGGCCGGCAAGACCGCCGGGCGCGGCTGGCGCCGTCCCGTCCCGCTGGTGGACGTGGTGCGCGGCGCCGTCGCCGAGGTCGAGGACTACCCGCGCGTGCGGGTGCAGCCGCTGCCGCGGGTCTCGCTGCTCGGCTCCGCCGTCGCCGACGTCATCCACCTGCTCGCCGAGGTGGTGGAGAACGCCACCACGTTCTCGCCGCCGCAGTCGCCGGTGCGGGTCAGCGGCCACGGGGTCGCCAGCGGGTTCGCGATCGAGGTCGAGGACCGCGGCCTCGGGATGACCGAGGAGGCGCTGCGCCGGGCCAACGAGCGGCTCGCCCGCCCACCCGAGTTCGACCCCTCCGACAGCGCCCAGCTCGGGCTGTTCGTCGTCGCCCGGCTGGCCGAGCGGCAGGAGATCACCGTCACGCTCCGCCCGTCCCCGTACGGGGGGACGACGGCGATCGCGCTGATCCCGAGCTCGCTCATCGTGGAGAGCGCCGAGCCGGAACCGGCCGCCGTGCGCCGCGCCACCGGGCCCATGCAGAAACTGCCGAGCCCCGCCGCGGCGCTCCCCGCGGCCGCCCAGCCCGGACGCGGCGAGTCCGGCGGCGTCGTCCGCCTCGTCGCCGAGGCCGAGCCGTACCGGCCCGAGCCGGCGCGCCCGGCCGAAGAGCCGGCGCCCGCGGCGCCCGTGCGGGCCGCGACGCCGCCCGCGCCCGCTCCGGTCGAGGCGCCGCCGCCGGAGCCGGCCCCGCCCTCGCGGGAAGGTGAGCTGCCCCGGCGCAGGCGGCAGCAGCACCTGGCGCCCCAGCTCAAGGAACGGGTGGACGCGCACCTCGCCGCGCAGGGGCAGGCTCCGCCGCCCGCTCCGGAACCGGCCGCGCCCCCGGCGCCGCCCGCCCCGGAGCCGGCCGGCATGCCGCTCGCCGCGCCCGTCCCCATGGACGCTCCCGCGGACGAGACCGGCCGCGACGCGGCCGGGACCGTTCCCACGGGCGATGACCCGGACGACGGCGCCGCCCGCTCGCCCGAGTCGATGCGATCGATGATGTCGGCCATGCAGCGCGGCTGGCAGCGCGGCAGACAGGACGCGGCCGACGCGGAGGCCGCGGGCAACGAAGGTGACCAGGAGGACGACGCCCCATGACACAGCCCCAGCACTCCGGCGCGGAGGTCCCGGGCGGAGCCGGAGGTGAGCTCAACTGGCTCCTGGACAGCCTCGTCCAGCGGGTCGCCCCGGTGCAGAACGCGGTGGTGCTGTCCAGCGACGGGCTGCGGATCGCCGCGTCCAGCGGGCTGGCCCGCGAGGAGTCCGACCACCTGTCGGCCGTGGCGGCCAGCTTCCAGAGCCTCGCGCGCGGGGCCGGGGAGTCCTTCGGCGGCGGGCCCGTCCGGCAGACGATCGTGGAGATGGAGTCGTCGTTCCTCTTCGTCACCGCCGCCGGCCGGGGCGCCTGCCTCGCCGTCCTCGCCGACGCCGAGGCCGACCTCGGGATCATCGCCTACGAGATGGCGATGCTGGTCACCCGGGTCGGCCAGCACCTGTCGGCCAACCCGCGCGTCGCCGCGGCCGAGCCCGGCGGAGTGTGAGGTGGGCGGCACGGCCTGGTACGACGACGCGGCGGGCCCCGTCGTGCGCCCCTACGCGCTCACCCGAGGCCGGACGCACTACGACGGCGTCGAGTTCGACCTGGTCGCGCTGATCGTCGCGGCCGACCCGCCCGAGCCCGCGGAGGACGCCCACGCACTTCCGGCGACCCCATGGGCGCCGGAGCCGGAACATGACATGATCCTGGAGCTTTGCCGCACCCCGTTGTCGGTCGCCGAGATAGCGTCGGATCTGGAACTTCCCCTCGGGGTCGTCCGTGTCCTGCTCGGCGACCTGCTCGACCACTCGCTGATACAGGTCCGGCGCCCAGCGCCGGTGGCGCAGTTCCCCAGCGAGCGCGTACTCAAGGAAGTGATCGATGGAATCCGTGCGCTCTGACGCGGCCGCCCAGCAGGGCGACTCGGCGCTGACGGTAAAGATCCTCGTCGCCGGCGGTTTCGGCGTCGGCAAGACCACCCTGGTCAGCGCGGTCAGTGAGATCCGCCCGCTGCGCACCGAGGAGGCGCTGACCGAGAAGAGCATCGGGGTCGACGACACCACCGCCGTCGCGTCCAAGACCACCACGACCGTGGCGATGGACTTCGGGCGCATCACCCTGCCCAACGGCCTGGTGCTGTTCGTGTTCGGCACCCCCGGCCAGGACCGGTTCTGGTTCATGTGGGACGAACTGGCCAAGGGTGCCCTTGGAGCGGTCGTCCTCGTCGACACCCGGCGCCTCGCCGACTGCTTCGCCTCGGTCGACTACTTCGAACGCCGCGGCGTCCCGTTCATCATCGGGGTCAACCGCTTCGACGGCGCCGGGCAGCACTCGGCCGACCAGGTCCGCGACGCGCTCGACCTCGCCCCGGAGATCCCCGTGATCTCCTGCGACGTCCGCGACCGCGAGGACGCCAAACGCGTCCTCATCAGCCTCGTCGAACACATCATGCGAACCATGAGCACCGGAAGGCAGACTGTGTCTTATTAGCTTTTTTCTCCTCCTTCGGGCCTGGCGGCCCTCCATCGTCGATAAAAGCGGGCGATCGCTGGCATCGCTCCGGCTCGCCTTGCGGCTCGCTTCGCGATCAGGTTCTCGCAAGCTCGAACCTGCCTTCGGACGCGATCGCGAGTGTTGGGGTTGTCGCGGGGTTGCGGTGGGGTTGAGGTCGGCGTGTAGGTGCGGTGCGGGCTGGTGTCGGCTGTGTTTATTGCAGTGCCCTCCTCCTTCGGGCCCTGGGGGCCCTCTGTCGTCGGGGACTGCGGGCGATCGCTGGCATCGCTTCGGCTCGCCTTGCGGCTCGCTTCGCGATCAGATTCTTGCTTCGCTTGAATCTGCCTTCGGACGCGATCGCGGTCCTGGAGGTTGTTGCGGGGTTGCGGTGGGGTTGAGGTCGGCGTGTAGGTGCGGTGCGGGCTGGTGTCGGGAGGGGCGGTCAGTGTCGTTTAGGTAGGCGTTTGGTGGGGGGCGGCCCCGTTCGGTGCGCTGGGCGTGCTGGGCGGGGTCGTTGCTTGTGGGCGGCTTTGTCTTCTGAGTGGGGAAAGTTTGGAGTTTTCGGGGGAAAGGTCTTCTCTTGGCGGCGAAAGCGGGTTACGGTCTCGGGCATGAGACCGGCGTCACACGGGGCCGGGCCTGATCCCGAGAGGACGGCGTGATGCGCATGTCGGCTCGCCCGCAGAACGTGCACCAGGCACGCCTGCTGCGGCTGCTGCGTGACGAGGGGCCGCGCTCGCGCGCCGAGCTGGGCGACGTCGTCCGGCTGTCGCGGTCCAAGCTGGCCGTCGAGCTGGACCGGCTCGTCGAGCTCGGCCTCGTGGAGGGGGCGGGGCTGGCGGCCTCGCGGGGCGGGCGGCGGTCGGGGATCGTCCGGCTGTCGCCGCGGCTGCGGTTCGTCGCCTTCGACATCGGGGCGACCTCGATCGACGTGGCGGTGACCGACGGCGCGCTGGAGGTCCTCGGGCACGTCAGCGAGCGGTGCGACGTCCGGCAGGGCGCGACCGTGGTGCTGGAACGGGCGCTGGACCTGCTCGGCAAGCTGCGCGACGAGGGCCTGATCCCGCAGGTGCACGGGACGGGCATCGGGGTGCCCGGGCCGGTCAGCTTCCGCGACGGCATGCCGGTCGTCCCGCCGATCATGCCGGGCTGGGACCGGTTCCCGGTGCGGGACGCGATCGGCCAGGAGCTCGGCTGCCCGGTGCTCGTCGACAACGACGTGAACCTGATGGCCCTCGGCGAGCTGCACGCCGGGCTCGCCCGGTCGGTGGACGACTTCCTGCTCGTGAAGATCGGCACCGGGATCGGCTGCGGCATCGTGGTGGACGGCGCCATCTACCGCGGCGTGTCCGGCAGCGCCGGGGACATCGGCCACATCCGGGTGGACGACGACGGCCCGACCTGCGCCTGCGGCAACGCCGGGTGCCTGGAGGCGTTCTTCGGCGGCGCGGCGCTCGCGCGGGACGCCGAGGCGGCGGCGCGGTCCGGCCGCTCGCCCGCCCTCGCGGCCCTGCTGGAGGCCCACGGGGAGCTGGCGGCCGAGCACGTCGGCGAGGCCGCCGCGGCCGGCGACCCCTCCGCGGTGCAGATCATCCGGGAGGGCGGCCGGCACGTCGGCCAGGTCCTCGCCGGGCTGGTCAGCTTCTTCAACCCCGGCCTCGTCATCATCGCGGGCGGCGTCGCGGGCCTCGGCCACGCGCTGCTCGCCGAGATCCGCAGCGTCGTGTACCGGCGGTCCGCGCCGCTCGCGACCGGCAACCTCCCGATCGTGCTGTCCGAGCTCGCCGGCGCCGCCGGCGTGGTCGGCGGCGCCCGGCTCATCAGCGACCACGTCTTCTCCGCGTCCTGACCCCTCTCCGGCCCCTGAGGAGGCCCGATGGGCTCGCCCGAACCCGAACCACTGCTGCGGATGCGCGGCATCGTCAAGCAGTTCCCCGGCGTCCGCGCCCTGGACGGCGTCGACCTCGACGTCCGCCCCGGCGAGGTGCACTGCCTGCTCGGCCAGAACGGCGCCGGCAAGTCCACGCTCATCAAGGTGCTCGCCGGCGCGCACCAGCCCGACCGGGGCGAGATCGTGTTCGGCGGGGCGCCGGTGCGGCTCGCCGGGCCCACCGCCGCCATGCGGGCCGGGATCGCCACCATCTACCAGGAACTGGACCTGGTGGACGGCCTGTCGGTCGCCGAGAACATCTTCCTCGGCCACGAGAGGGCGCGGCTGGGCTTCACCCGCCGCGGCGAGGCCGAGCGGGCGGCGCGGGAGCTGCTCGGACGGCTCGGCCACGGGGAGATCCCGCCGCGCCGCGAGGTCGGACGGCTGCCGGCGGCGGGCAAGCAGGTCGTCAGCATGGCCCGCGCCCTGTCGCATGACGCCCGCCTCATCGTGATGGACGAGCCGTCCGCCGCGCTCGCCCACGACGAGGTCGCCAACCTGTTCCGCATCATCCGGGAGCTGACCGCCGCCGGCGTCGCCGTGGTGTACATCTCGCACCGGCTGGAGGAGATCCGCGAGATCGGCGACCGGGTGACGGTCCTCAAGGACGGCCGGTCGGTCGCGGGCGGGCTGCCCGCGCGCGGCACCTCCACCGACGAGATCGTGTCGCTGATGACCGGCCGCGACGTCGAGTACGTCTTCCCGCCGCGGCCCGAACCCGAGGACGGCCGCCCCGAGGTGCTGCGGGTCGAGGGGCTCACGCTGCCCGGCGCCTTCGAGGACGTGTCGCTCACCGTCCGCGCGGGCGAGATCGTCGGGCTCGCCGGGCTGGTCGGGTCCGGGCGCTCGGAGATCCTGGAGACCGTCTACGGGGCCCGGCGCGCCGCGCGGGGACGGGTGCTCGTGGACGGCCGCCCCGTCCGCCCCGGCGACACGGGCGCGGCGGTGCGGCGCGGCATGGGCATGGCGCCCGAGGAGCGCAAGAGCCAGGCGCTGCTGCTGAACGAGACCGTCGCCGCGAACGTCAGCGTCGCCTCGCTGCCGCGCTACGCCTCGTTCGGCTGGCTCAGCCGCCGCCGCGAGCTCGCCGACGTGCGGCGCCAGATCGCTTCGCTCGACATCCGGCCGCCCGACCCGCGGCGCCCGGTCGTGACGCTGTCGGGCGGCAACCAGCAGAAGGTCGTGCTGGCCCGCTGGCTGCTCGGCACGGCCGGGCTGCGGCTGCTGATCCTCGACGAGCCCACCCGCGGCGTGGACGTCGGCGCCCGCGCCGAGCTGTACGCGGTGATCCGCGAGCTGGCCGGGCGCGGGATCGGGGTGCTGCTGGTGTCCAGCGAGGTACCCGAGGTGCTCGGGCTCGCCGACCGCGTCCTCGTCGTCCGGGAGGGGCGCGTCGTGCACACCGGCGACGCCCGCGACCTCGACGAGGGCGCCGTGCTCAACATGATCATGGAGGGGAGTGCCCTGTGACCGGCACCTTTCACTCCGGAGGGTCGGCCCCCCGGACCGAGAAGAACGCGGGCGAGCGCGGCGGGGCGCCCGCCCGACCGACCGGCAAGAGCGGGGGCGGGGGGCCGTGGCGCCCGTTCGCGCGGGGCGGCGCCGCGGGGAGCCGCGAGATCCACCACCTCGGGCTCGTCGCCGCGCTGGTGCTGCTGGCGGTCGTCGGCCTGGTGACCGAGCCGGGCAACTTCGCGACCTCGGGCAACGTCGTCGGCATCCTCGCGCTCGCCGCCACGATCGGCGTGATCACCGTCGGCCAGACATTCGTGATCATCGGCGGCGGGATCGACCTGTCCGTCGGGTCGGTGATGGCGCTGGCGTCGGTGTGGGCGACGACCGTGGCGACGCAGTCCTACGGCCCGGTGGTGATGGCGCTGTGCGCGGTCCTCGTCGGCACCGGCGCGGGCGTCGTCACCGGGCTGCTGATCTCCTACGGGCGGCTGGTCCCGTTCATCGCCACCCTCGCGATGCTCGTCGCGGCACGGGGGCTGGCGCAGCGGATGTCGGACCGCAGGACCCAGCTCGTCCGGCCGGAGAACGACGCGATCGAGGCGCTGTCCACCACCAAGGTGCTCGGGCTGCCGCTCGTCGTGTACATCTTCGCCGCGGTCGCCGCCGCCGGGTGGCTGCTGCTCAACCGCACCACGTTCGGCCGCCGGACGTTCGCCGTCGGCGGCAACCCCGAGGCGGCGCGCCTGGCCGGCATCGACGTCCGCCGGCACACCCTGAAGCTGTACGCGCTGTCCGGGTTCTGCTGCGGCATCGCCGCGCTCATCATCATGGCCCGCACCACCACCGGCTCCAGCACCCACGGCGACCTGTACGAACTCGACGCGATCGCCGCCGTCATCATCGGCGGGACGCTGCTCACCGGCGGGCGCGGCACCGTCGCCGGGTCGATCCTCGGCGTGCTGGTGTTCACCCTCATCACCAACCTGTTCATCCTCAACGGCCTGCAGACCAGCGACCAGCTGATCGCCAAGGGCGCGATCATCGTGATCGCCGTGCTGCTGCAGCGCCGCGGGCTCCGCTCGCCCACCTGACCTCCGCTCGTCACCGCCCGACACCCACCCCACGTCCGGCGCCGCGCATCCCGGGGAACGCGCGGCGGGGGACGCCCCATCCCTTGATCATCAGGAGCACGTCATGCGTGACCAGAGCCCCCGTCCCACCCGCAGAGGCGTCCTGTTCGGCGGCGCCGTCGTCGCGGCGGGCAGCCTCGCCGCGGCCTGCACGAGCAACAGCGAGAAGGACGACCCGAGCCCGGCGGCGCAGGCCGGGTCGCTCGCCGGCGACAACGACAAGCCGGGCAAGCAGGTCACCATCGGGTTCTCCGCGCCCGCGGCGGACCACGGCTGGATCGCGGCGATCGCCAAGAACGCCGAGGGGCAGGCCAAGAAGTACAAGGACGTGACGTTCAAGCCGGTCGAGCCGACCAACGACATCAACCAGCAGATCTCCGCCGTCGAGTCGCTGATCCGAGCGAAGGTCGACGTGCTGGTGATCCTGCCCAACGACGGGGAGCAGCTGAACCAGGTCGCCCGCAAGGCGATGGACGCCGGCATCCCGGTCGTCAACCTCGACCGCGTCTTCCCCGACAAGCTGTCGTACCGGACGTGGGTCGGCGGCGACAACTACGGCATGGGCGTCTCCGCCGGTCACTACGTCGGCAAGAAGCTGAAGGGCAAGGGCGTCTCGAAGCCCGTGATCGTGGAGATCCAGGGCATCGCGACGCTGCCGCTGACGCAGGACCGCAGCAAGGGCTTCGCGGACGCGCTGAAGTCCTACGGCTACACCGTCACCGCGAAGCAGGACGCCAAGTTCACCGTGGAGTCCGGCAACCAGGTCGCCTCCAACCTGCTGCAGGCGCACAAGAAGATCGACGCGTTGTGGAACCACGACGACGACCAGGGCGTCGGCGTGCTCGCCGCGATCAAGCAGTCCGGCCGCAAGGAGTTCTTCATGGTCGGCGGCGCGGGCTCGGCCAACGCGATGCGCGAGATCAAGTCCGGCGGCGGCGTGCTGGAGGCCACCGTCACCTACCCGCCGACGATGGCCGCGTCCGCGATCAAGCTGGGCCGGCTCATCGCGCAGGGCAAGGGCATGGCCGACCTGGTCGAGCTCCAGGTGCCCCAGTCGATCACGCTGGCCTCCGAGACGGTCGCCAAGGACAACGTCGACACGTACATGCCGCTCGGCTTCGAGTCCTGAGCGGCGGGGGCGCCCAGCGAGGCGCTGTGCGGCGTCACCTCGTGAAGCGGGATCCCGTGCGCCGCGGCCGTGTCGCCGATGG